>NZ_JBVJKQ010000016.1:206763-249406 GCF_055585205.1 Streptosporangium sp. NPDC053982 | reverse complement strand
CGGACGTTCCCGGCACGGCCGCCGAAGCGCAGCCGTGCCGGGAACGTCCGCCCCGGCAGGGGACGCGGCCCGTCATCGGAACCGCGCCCCCTGCCGCCTTCGCGCCGCGCTCGGCCGGACCTCCCCCACGAAAGCCACGACGTCGCGCGGCGCGCCACCGAGGAGTCACCGATCACCGATGCCACGACGGATGACACCGGCGGCCGCCCGCCGGGTGGTCCGGCGCGCCGCACCGTCCGCTGCCCAGACCGGGCCCCGGGGTAACCGCGCCACCATCCCCGGGGTCCGGAACCCATGCGGACGGGCGACCACCGGACCGGCCGGGCCCGCGGTGAAAGGACACCGGGTCCGGCCGCCCACGGGGCGACTCCCTGAGGGTTCGAAACCGCTCCTAGAGCGTTCCAAAAATCCCCTCATCCCCGCCAGTGTTCCGGCTCACCAGAAAACGGTGCGGAACACTGGCCGTTGACCATGCGTTCCGTCATGGTCTGGATACTCTCAGTGTGCTCCGCGTGGCACGGGGGCAGCGGCACGGGGACATGTGCCCGGCGGCGGGTCACCGGTTTCCCGGACCCCGCGCCGGACGTCAGGGACGCCAGATGAGGATGAGCGCGCAGTCGTCGTTGTGCCCGGCCGACATGGTGGTGACGAGGTTCCGGGCGCCGTCGCGGAAGCCGGAGGGCAGCAGCCGCTCGGCCTCGCCGAGCAGCCGGTCGAGACCGGCGTCGATGTCGCGGCCCGGTTGCTCGATCAGCCCGTCGGTGTAGAGCATGAGCGCGTCGCCTCTGCGGAGCATGCCCTTGTCGGCCTCGCAGTGCAGGTCGCCGACGACGCCCAGCACCACGCCCTTGGAGGGGGAGACCTTCCAGGTGCCGGTCCCCGCCTCGAACTTGACCACCGGCGGGTGCCCGGCCGAGTTGATCACGTATTCCGCCGTGGCGAGGTTGATCCGCACATGGACCGCCGTGACGAAGCCCTCCGCCTCGCGCTGACGGCGCAGGTAGGTGTTGCAGGCGCCGAGGAAGTCGTCGACCGAGCCGAGCAGGCCGCCGAAGGCCCCCGACAGCATCAGCGCCCGGGTGCCGGCGTCGACGCCCTTGCCCGAGACGTCGACGAGGGCGAGCTCCAGGACGTCTCCCTCCCGGATGGAGACGAGGAAGTCTCCGCCGAAGGAGGAACCGCCCGCCTGCTTGAGCACGACCCGTGAGTCCCAGTCCTTGGGCAGCTTCGGCAGCTCGCTCTGCTTCTTGAGCCGGTCGCGCAGCTCCAGGAGCATCACGTCGCCGCGCAGGCCCTGCACCCCGAGCTTGCCCCGGGTGCGGGCCATCAGGGCGGCCAGCACGGTGGTGAAGCCGAACGTCACCAGCAGGCCGGGGCCGATGTGCCCGACCCCGCGCACGACGGCCACGTAGAGGAGCGAGACGGCGACCGCGCACAGCAGCTTGGACAGGCTGCGCAGCCGGAGCTGCAGTCCGCCGACGAGGGTTATCGGGATCATCAGCGCCGGGGAGAACCACTCCATGGAAGCCTTGGCGGCCAGCGCGCCGACCGCCAGGGTCAGGACGCTCAGCGTGATGAGGAGGTTGCGGTCACGGGCGAACGGCCCGCGCCGCAGGAACCGCACGATGGGTGCCAGAAGGGGGATCCGCGCCAGGAACGCACGGAGCCCAGGAGGAATCAGCGGCACCGGGCGAGAACTCATGATGCGCCTGACTGTATCGGGCTGCCCCCCGTTTGGGCAGCCCACTTGACTGACACCTTGATCATTTAGGGGGGAAATTGAATGGCCCGACGGGTTTGTCACCTCTACCGTGGGAGAAATGTCCTTCACCCTGCGCCCGATGACGGAGACCGACTGGTCCGCCTGGCTCGACCTCGACGAGGAGGCGTTCGGCTCCGCCGTTCCGCCGCACCGGAGAGAGCAGTACCGGGCGGTGACGGAGTTCGACCGCTCACTGGGCGCGTTCGACGGTGATCTGCTGGTAGGAACCGCCGGTGTGTGCAGCTTCACCATGACGGTGCCCGGCGGGCCGATCCCGGTGGCCGGGGTCACCTCCGTCGGGGTGCTGCCCTCGCACCGCCGCCGGGGGATCCTGTCCGCGCTGATGACCCGCCAGCTCGCCGACATCCGCGACCGCGGCGAGTCGGTCGCCGCCCTGTACGCCGCCGAGGCGGCGATCTACGGGCGCTTCGGGTACGGCAGGGCCGCCGACACCATGTTCTTCGACATCCCCCGGCATGGCGCGACCCTGGCCGCGCACGCCCCGGACGACCCCGCTCTCCGGTTGCGCGTCGTCCGCCCGGCGGATGCCCGCGACGTCTTCGAGAAGATCTTCGAGTCCGTCCTCGGCAGCAGGCCGGGGCTGTACGCCCGCACCGCCGCGCGCTGGGACCGGGTGCTGTCGGACCACGACGCCGACCAGCGGGGCGCCGGGCCGCTGCGCGCCGTGGTCGTCGAGGACGACGGCGGTCCGCGCGGCTATGCCCTGTTCCGGATCAGGCCGGGCGCCACCCCGCACGACGTGCCCGACGGCGAACTGCGGCTGCACGAGCTCTTCGCCCTGGATCCCGAGGCTTACGCCCTGCTGTGGCGGCATGTGCTCGACCGTGACCTGGTCGCGCGGATCAGGGCGGCGGCGCGGCCGGTGGACGACCCGCTGATCCACATGCTGGCCGAGCCGCGCCATCTCAACGCGGGCTGGCTGGACGATCTGTGGATCCGCCTGGTGGACGTCCGGCGGGCCCTCGCGTCCCGTGCCTACTCGGCGCCGGTGGACGTGGTGATCGAGGTCGCCGACCCCGTGTGCCCGTGGAACGAGGGCCGCGTGCGGTTGACGGCCGGTCCCTCCGGCGTCCGGTGCGTGTCCACCGGCGATCCGGCGGAGGTGTCGCTTCCGGTGACCGCGCTCGGCTCCGCCTATCTGGGCGGCCGTCCGCTGACGCCGCTGCGCTCGGCCGGGCTGGTGCGCGAGGCGCGGGCGGGAGCCGTACGGGAGCTGTCGGCGGCGATGTCCTGGGAGCCGGCCCCCTGGGCGGGGCTGGTCTTCTGAGCACTCCCGCGGGCCCCGGCCCGCGGGTTACGGTGGAGGGCATGGCACTGCAGAGCTTGCAGATCACCTCGCTCACCGCGATGCGGGCCCGGGACGTCTCCCGGCCCACCCGGGAGCAACAGGAGGGGGCCGACGCGCGGCCCCTGCGCGACGAGACGCCGCGCAGGGAGCCCCGGCGCGCGGAGCCCCGGTGGGGGGACCGCCCACGCGGAGAACCGCGCCGCGGGTGACCGGCCCGCGGTCCGCGGAAGCCGGTCCGCGGAAGCCGTACCGCGGAAGCCCGTCTACGGAAGCGGCGGGAGACCGCCGCCGGTCTCGTACGAGCCGATCTGCGCGATCCGGCGGTCGTGCCTCTCCTGGCCCGAGTACGGCGTGCCGAGGAAGATCTCCACGAACCGGAGCGACTCCTCCTCGCTGTTCGTCCGGGCGCCGAGGCTGATCACGTTGGCGTCGTTGTGCTCGCGGGCGAGCTTGGCGGTGTCGTCGCTCCAGGCCAGGGCGGCGCGGATACCGCGCACCTTGTTGGCGGCGATCTGCTCACCGTTGCCGGAGCCGCCGATCACGACCCCCAGGCTGCCCGGGTCCCCCGCGACGCCCTCGGCGGCGCGCAGAACGAACGGCGGGTAGTCGTCCTCGGCGTCGTAGACGAACGGACCGCAGTCGGTCACCTCGTGGCCGTTCTCCTTGAGCCAGGAGACGACGCGGTTCTTGAGTTCATAGCCGGCATGGTCGGCACCGATGTAGACACGCACCCGCCCAGTTTCGCAGGTGTATGTCGCCCCGCCGACCCGCCCCCCGGATAAGGTAATGACCGGCATGCCAACGCACCCCTTACAGGGCCCACGAAAGAGAAACCCACATGCGTGACATCCGAGTGATCGGAGATCCGGTCCTGCGCACGCCCGCCGAGTTCGTCACGGATTTCGACCGCGACCTGCGCCGCCTGATCGACGAGATGTTCGCCGCGATGTACGCCGCGCAGGGCGTCGGCCTCGCCGGCCCGCAGATCGGCGTGTCGAAGAGGCTGTTCGTCTACGACTGCAGCAACCGCAAGGGGCACGTGGTCAACCCCGTGCTGACCGTGGACGACTCCGCGGAGGTCCTCGACGAGGAGGGCTGCCTGTCGGTCCCCGGCCGCGAGACCGGCACCCCGATCTACGCCCGGACCCCCCGCGCCGCCGGCGTCACCGTCGAGGGCTTCGACCGCCTGGGCCGGCCGGTCCGGGTCAAGGCCCGCGGCCTGCTCGCGCGCTGCTTCCAGCACGAGACCGACCACCTCGACGGCATGCTCTACGTCGACCGCCTGCCCAAGGACGCCGCCCGCAAGGTCCTGCTCCAGACCCCCTGACCGGTCCCGGTCCGGTTCACGGTTCAGGGTCCGTTCGCGTTCCGAGGTCCGTTCGCGATGCGGGGTCCATTCGCGATGCGGGGTCCGTTCGTGAGCCGGGGTCCGTTCGCGGGCCCGCGGCGGGCTCGCCGGCCCGCCGTCGTGCGCGCCGGAGCCGTCGGAGCGGCCTGGACGCCAGGCCGAGGCCGGCCAGCAGGAGCAGCGCGACGGCGATCCACTCGTTGGACCCGCCGGGGCCGTAGACGTGGCCCCGGCGGCCGGTGTCGAAGGCCCGCACCGTCTGACCGGGGGTGAACGTCCCGCGGTCGCCGCCGTAGAACGCCACCTCGGGGCGGACCGTCCGGCCGGCGCGGAACTCCCCCAGCCAGGTGCACTGCTCGTGGCCGGGGTGCTGGACGCACTCGACCCGGTGGGCGGTGAAGGCGCCCCAGACGCCGTCGCCGCGGAACGCGGCCAGGGCCGGTCCGAGGTTCTGCGCGGCCAGCAGCAGCAGGACCAGCCCGCCCGCGGCGATGACCAGATCGAACGCGCCGACGCGCGCGGTGCCCGGTCTCATGTCGTCACCGTGCTCCTTCGGGGAGGTTGCCCGGACGCCCCTTCGGGGAGGCCGCCCAGACGGGTCTACCCCACGCGGGCCACAATGACGACCCGGTCCCGTGGCCGGGTCCGGCCGCGGGACCGCCGGTCAGAGCTGGACCGACTTGACCTCCAGGTACTCCTCCAGGCCGAACACGCCCAGCTCGCGTCCCAGACCCGACTGCTTGTAGCCGCCGAAGGGCGCCAGCGGGTTGAACTGTCCGCCGTTGACGGCCACCTGGCCGGTGCGCAGCCTGCGCGCGACGGCGACCCCCTGTTCCTCGGTGCCCGCCCACACCGCGCCGGCCAGGCCGTACGGCGTGCCGTTGGCGATGGCCACGGCCTCGTCCTCACCGCGCGTGTAGGGGATGACCGCCAGGACCGGCCCGAAGATCTCCTCCTGCTCGATCACCATCCCCGGCTCGACCCCGGCGAACACGGTGGGCTCGACGTAGAAGCCCCGTTCCAGGGGCCGGTCGACGCCGCCGGTGATGAGCCGGGCCCCCTCCTCCTGGCCGCGGTTGATGTAGCGGACGACCCGGTCGCGCTGGGCGGCCGAGACCAGCGGGCCCAGGCGGGTGCGCTCGTCGAAGGGGTCGCCGACGGTGTACTTCGCCGCGGCCTGGGCGGCCAGCCCGACGGCCTCGTCGTACCGGTCACGGTGGACGATCATGCGGGTCCAGGCGGAGCAGGTCTGCCCGGAGTTGAGGAAGGCGTTGGCCACGGTCACCTTGACCGCCGCGGCCAGGTCGGCGTCCGGCAGGATCACGCTGGCCGACTTGCCGCCGAGCTCCAGGGCGACCCGTTTGATCCCCTCGGCCGCCAGCGCGGCGACCCGCCGACCCGCCCGGGTGGAGCCGGTGAACGAAACCATGTCCACGTCCGGGTGGGAGACCAGCGCCTCGCCGATGGTCGGGCCGTACCCGCTGACCATGTTGAACACCCCGGCGGGCAGCCCGACCTCGTCGAAGATCCCGGCCAGCGCGAAGGCCGCCAGCGGCGCCACCTCGCTGGGCTTGAGCACCACCGTGCAGCCGGCGGCGAGCGCCGGCCCCACCTTGCACAGGATCTGGTGGAGGGGGTAGTTCCACGGCGTGATGGCGGCCACCACGCCGACCGGCTCCCGGAAGACCCGGGAGTTGCCGACCCGCTCACCCTCGAAGTCGTAGGAGGCGGCGAGTTCGGCGTAAGAGGCCAGGACCCCGGCGGGCATCAGCGTCTGCACCTTCATCGCCACGCCGTACGGCGCGCCCATGTCGGTGGCGATGATCCTGGCTATCTGGTCGGAGCGCTCGCGTATCAGGTCGGCCGCCGCGGCGAGGATCTTGCCGCGGTCGGCGGGGGCCGTGCCGGACCACGCGGGCAGGGCCGCCCGGGCCGCGGCCACGGCGGCCTCGACGTCGGCGGCCGCCCCTGCGGGCACCCGGTCGACCGTCTCCTCGGTCGCGGGGTTGACGACGTCGATGCCCTCGCCCGAAGCGGACGGCTGCCAGGCTCCGTTCAGATAAAGATGACGCATGACTCTCATCCTCGCGCGCGGATCGTCATAAGGCGAGAGCCCGGCAGGTCAGGCGAGGGGCGGGTCGCGCGGCGTCACGGCGCGGGCCGGACGCGGGGCCCCTCGCCGCGGCGGGCGCTCGGCCGTCTGTGTACCCGAGCGTACGGCGGAGTGCGCCGTCTGGCAGCGAATGACCGGCATCTGCCCGACATCATTCAAGATTCGTAATATTGGGGATATTTCGGAAGCACTGAAGGGCGGCTTCCGGTCCTGCCCTCCGCTCCTCCGCGCCGGGGAGGGCAGGACCGGACCGCCACGGGTCACTCGAAGATCGGCGGCCGGGTGCGGGAGCGCTTGAGCTCGAAGAAGCCGTCGGTCTCGGCCACCAGGCGGACGCCGTCCCAGAGCCGGCCGGCGGCCTCGCCCTTGGGGGCGGGCGTGATGACCGGCCCGAAGAACGCGACGCCCTCCACGGAGATCACCGGCGTGCCGACCTCCTGGCCGACCCGGCCGATGCCGTCCTCGTGCGAGGCCCGCACGAGGTCGTCGTGGTCCTCGGAGTCCATCGCGTCGGCGAACCCGCGGTCGAGACCGGCGGCCTCCAGGGCCTCCTCGACCGTCTCGCGGAGCCGGTCGAGCTGCCTGAGCATGCCCCGGTTGTGGAAACGGACGCCGAGCTCGGTGTAGAGGCGGCCGACGGTGTCGGAGTCGTACTTCTCCTGCACGGCCGCCACCACCCGGACCGGGCCGATGGCCCTGGCGATCATCTCGCGGTAGGTCTCGGGGACGTCCTTGTCCTCGTTGAGGACGTTGAGGCTCATGATGTGCCAGCGCGGCTCGATGGGCCGCACCTTCTCCACCTCCAGCAGCCAGCGCGACGTTATCCAGGCGTACGGGCAGAAGGGGTCGAACCACAGGTCGACGGGAGTGCGCTCGGTCATCTCTTCAGCTCTCTGGTCGTGAGACTCGTTCATCCGGCGACAACCCGGGACGCGGAGTCCCCTATTCCGGACACGGCCATCGGCGTCCACCGGCCGCTTTATCCTCGGATGGGGTGACCGGCCCGCCCGCGGTCCCCGAGGCGGCGTTCCCCCATGCCGCATGGCAGGATTCGATGGACCCTTCGCAAGGGAGCGGAGGAGTTGTGACGAGGGAGCTGTGGTGGCAGGCAATCTGACCCGTGACGAGGCCCGCGAGCGCGCGCGGCTGCTCAGCGTGCAGTCGTACGCGGTGGAGCTCGATCTGACCGAGGGCGAGGAGCTCTTCGAGAGCGTCACCACGGTCCGCTTCACCAGCGAGCGGGCCGGGGCCGGGACGTTCATCGAGCTGGCCGACGCCAGGATCCGCTCGGCGGTCCTGAACGGCGTCGAGCTGGACGTGAGCGCCTACGACCCGGAGACCGGGCGACTGCCGCTGCCGGGCATCGCCGAGGTCAACGAGCTGCGCGTCGACGCCGACTGCCGCTACACGCACACCGGCGAGGGCCTGCACCGCTTCGTGGACCCCGTCGACAAGAACGTCTACCTGCACAGCCAGTTCGAGACGGCCGACGCCCACCGGATGTACGCCTGCTTCGACCAGCCCGACCTGAAGGCGACCTTCGAGCTGACCGTGCTCGCGCCCTCGCACTGGGAGGTCGTCTCCAACGCCGCGCCCGACGAGATCGAGGAGCTGGAGGGGCACCGCGGCAAGCACGGCGCCCTGCAGGACGCCAAGCGCTGGCACTTCCCCGCCACGCCGGTGATGAGCACCTACATCACCGCGCTGTGCGCCGGGCCGTACCACAAGGTGACCTCCGAGCACGACGGCATCCCGCTGGGCCTGTACTGCCGGGCCTCGCTCGCCGAGCACCTCGACTCCGACAACATCTTCGAGGTCACCCGGCAGGGCTTCGACTTCTTCCACCGGGTCTTCGGGGTCCGCTACCCGTTCGGCAAGTACGACCAGCTGTTCGTGCCGGAGTTCAACGCGGGCGCGATGGAGAACGCCGGCTGCGTGACCTTCCTGGAGGACTACGTCTTCCGCTCCCGTGTCACCGACGCGGTCATCGAGCGCCGCGCCGAGACGATCCTGCACGAGATGGCGCACATGTGGTTCGGTGACCTGGTCACCATGCGCTGGTGGGACGACCTGTGGCTGAACGAGTCGTTCGCCACCTACGCCTCGGTGCTGTGCCAGTCGGAGGCCACCCGCTGGGGCCAGGGCGCCTGGACCACCTTCGCCAACGTGGAGAAGGCCTGGGCCTACCGGCAGGACCAGCTCCCCTCGACCCACCCGATCGCCGCCGACATCGTCGACATGCAGGCGGTCGAGGTCAACTTCGACGGCATCACCTACGCCAAGGGCGCCTCGGTGCTCAAGCAGCTCGTGGCCTACGTCGGCCTGGACAACTTCCTGGCCGGCGTCCGGGACTACTTCAACGAGCACGCCTGGGGCAACACCACGCTCGCCGACCTGCTGGGGGCGCTGGAGCGCACCTCGGGCCGCGACCTGTCGTCCTGGTCCAAGGAGTGGCTGGAGACCGCCTGGGTCAACACGCTGCGCCCGTCGTTCACCGTCGACGACGAGGGCCGCTTCACCTCCTTCGAGGTGCTGCAGGAGGCCCCGGCCGAGTACCCGACGCTGCGCTCGCACCGCGTCGCCGTCGGCCTGTACTCCCTGCGCGGCGAGGAACTGGTCCGCACCAGGCGCGTCGAGCTCGACGTGGTCGGCGCGCGCACGGCCGTGGCCGAGCTGGTCGGCGAGGTCCAGCCGGACCTGGTGCTGCTCAACGACGACGACCTGACCTACGCCAAGATCCGGCTCGACGAGCGCTCGCTGCGGACGCTGGTCGAGGGCGGCATCAGCAGGTTCACCGAGTCGCTGCCGCGGGCCCTGTGCTGGTCGGCCGCCTGGGACATGACCCGCGACGCCGAGATGGCGGCCCGCGACTACGTGGCCCTGGCGCTCTCCGGCCTCGCGTCGATCAAGGACATCTCGGTCGCCCAGGCCGTGCTGCGCCAGGCCCGCCAGGCCGTCCAGCAGTTCGCCGACCCGGCCTGGCGCGCCGAGGGCCTCGCCCTGCTGGCCTCCGGCCTGCGCTCCCTCGTCGCCGGCGCCGAGCCCGGCTCCGACCACCAGCTCGCCTACGTCAACGCCCTGGCCTCCGTGGCCACCTCCGCCGAGGACCTGTCGTTCCTGTCGGGCCTGCTGGACGGCACGATCGTGCTCGACGGGCTGACCGTCGACGCCGACCTGCGCTGGACCCTGGTCCACGCGCTGGCCTCCGGCGGCGTGCTCGGTGAGGAGGACATCGCCGAGGAGCTGCTGCGCGACTCCACCGCCACCGGCGAGCGCTCGGCCGCGCGCTGCCGCGCCGCGCTCCCGACGCCCGGGGACAAGGCCAAGGCGTGGGCGGCCATGACCGAGGGCAAGCTGAGCGGCGCGATGCTCCGCTCCACCATCCTCGGCTTCATGGACCCGAACCACCCGGACCTGCTGGAGCCGTACGCGGCGAAGTACTTCGAGCAGATCGTCCACATCTGGAGCACGTGGACCTTCGACTCGGCGCAGAACTTCGCCGTCGGCTGCTACCCGGCCCTGGCCATCTCCCCGGCCACCGTGGCGAAGACGCAGGACCTGATCTCGGCGGAGCAGCCCCCGCAGGCCCTGAGGCGTCTGCTGCTGGAGGGCGCCGACGGCATCGGGCGCTCCCTGCGCGCCCAGGCCAGGGACGCCGCCGCGGCGGCCTGACCCGCTCGTCCCGGCCGCGTCCCCGCCTCCGGCGGCGGGGGCGCGGCCCATGTGGGCGACATTCACGGCATCGGCGGCCCCGGAAGGTGATCAGGTGGAATCGGCGCGCGACCTTCTCGTCTCCCTGGCGCGGAGGTACGCCTTCGGCGACGTCGGGGCGCTCGCCCCGGAGGTGATCGGGGAGGCGGGCGCCGTCGAGATCGTGTGCGAGTTCGGCCAGCGGCTGCTCTCGCTCGACGCCGAGGACTTCGCAGCCGAGGCGCGCGGCGTGCCCGCGGACCTGCGGCGGCGCGCGAGGGCCTGCACCATGCCCCAGACGCCCAAGGAGCAGCCGCGCGGCGCGCTCGAGTCGCTGCGCCCGGCCTACGGGCTGCTGCTGGAGGTGATCGCCGTCCGGTGGCACCGGCGCGAGCTGAGCCCCATGGTGGCCGCCCTGCACATCGCCAGCGAGTATCTCCCGCTGCTCGCCTTCGAGCCCGCACTCGGCAACGCGGGCGACCCCGCCCGCTGGCCGGCGGGGCTGAGCGCGCCGGGCAGCCGGTTCGGCGTGATCGGTGACCGCGAGTGCGACCACACCAAGCCCGAGCAGTCGGCCGCCAACCGGACCCTGCGGGTGGCCGGGGAGCCCGCCGAGGGATGGCGGGCCTACTTCGACCGCCAGCACAGCCAGGTGGCGGGAGCCCTGGGCACCTGCGTGGCCTCCTGCCGCAATCCCTGCACCGCGATGGACTGGGTCGGGCATCACGTCCGCGACGACCTCACCCTGCGCGCCCGGGCGGCCCTGGCCTTCGCCGAGACCCCCCTCGTACGGCTCCGCCACGCCGCCCCGGTGGGCCACGGGTTCGGCGTCCCCTCCCCCGAGGAGGTCCTGGACGCCTGGGAGCGCAGCCGGGTCGTCCTGGCCAAGAACGACGTGGGCGCCGCGGCGTCCGCCGAGGACGGCTTCCCGCTGCCCGGCCTGCCCAGTCTGTTCTCGGCCGTCGCGGCCGCGCCGGTGACGCCCTCGACGCTGCTGGCGGACATCGCCGCCCACCTGGCGGGGCTTCTGGAGTCCTGATCGGAGCGGACGGCGCGGCCCGCCCCCGGCGAACGGCCGCGGCCGGAGTCCCGGTCGGAGCGGGCGACCGTGGTGGGAGCCCCGGTCAGAGCGGGCGGCCGCAGCCTTCCACCGGGTCGCAGTGCCAGGGCGGGGGCCCGGGGGCCTGCCGTACGGGCGGCGGGGCCATGGGCCTGCCGGACAGGTCCCACGACGTCATCAGCTCGCCCGCCACCGCCGAGACCAGGCAGCAGGAGGCCGCGAACAGCAGCAGGACCAGGCCCCGGCGGACGTAGCGCTGCTTGACGTCGGCGACGGCGCCGAGCCGCCCGGCCCGGTGCACCAGCCGATCGGCCCGGACCCGTGCGTCCCGGTCCCCGTCCCGCTCTCCTCCTCGTTTCCTGTCCGGGGCCCCGTCCCGGCCCGCGTCCCGGCCGGCGGTGCGGGCCCGCAGTTCGGCGAGGGCGCTCTCGGAGAAGGCGCCGGCCCGGGAGTCGTCGACCGGCCCCGCGGCGTACGGGCCCACGGCATACGGGCCCGTATGGAAGGCTCCGGCGGGGAAGGTCCCGTCGGCGGACGGGCTCGCGGGCTCGCGGGCGGAGTAGAAGCGGCGGCGCTCCACGGACCGCGCGGCGAGGCGGGTGCTGTACGGCCAGAGCGCGATGGCGAGCGTCACGATCGCCATCGCGCACAGGAACAGACCCGCCCACCACAGCCAGCTCACCTCCGCCGGGAGGTCGCGCGGCGTCAGCCGGGCGGCCGTCACCCCGCCGGTGAGGGCCGTCCCGGCCAGGAAGGCGGCCCTGCGGTCCGCGCGGCCGCTCCTGTCGCGCGCGTCGGCCAGGAGGCCCGTGAGATAGGCGAACACCTGGTCCGGCGCCTTTCGCACCATTCCCCCCGTGAAATGTGAACGGCAGGACCGTCTCCGGCCCGACCCGGGCCTTTACCCGATATCAGGAAAGGAACGCATGTCATATCAGAAATCCGGGTACCGCGTATCGTTTTCGCGGACGCCACGGGCCGGTACAGGCGCCGTGAACCGGAGCGGACGGGAGCGGGCGCCGCGGGCCGGCGGGCTTAACCGGAGAAGGAGGACTCCGCGCGGCGCGATCCGGCATCCGGCATCCGGCGTCCGGAGGGACGCTCCGGGATCCGCCCGGCCGAGGACGCGGGACCCGTCGTACGGCGCGCCACGGGCAAGGGACCCCTCGCACGGCCCGCCCTCCGGGGGCCTCGCCCGAGCGGCCGGGGGCCCGCACGGCGCGGCGCGGAACGGAGAAGACGCCGGTCACCGGCCATCCGGGACGCTAAGATCACGTACGTGCGCGCCGTTCGCGAGGCGGTGGGCGACGCCGGGTTCTCTAGAGAGGAAATATGTAGATACCCGGCCGCCTGCGGTCCAAGCGGGCAATGGCGGTCACAAAAGTATGAGAAACCCAATACTAGGCACCCCTGGGGACGTCAGCTACCGTGAGTTACGTGGATTCCGGCCAGGTACCAGAAGACGGTAACAACGCGTCACCGATTTGGGTCAGTGACCGGCCGGCCGACGACAGGCCGGCACCCCGACCCACCGCGCCCGAGCCCGCGTCCGTGCCCGTCAGGCGAGCCTCCCTGAGAGAGCTGTTCGACGACCCCAGGTACGGCCACCTGCGCCGGCGCGCGCTGATCGCCGTCGTCGTGGGCGTCGTCGCGGGAGTGCTGCTGGCGAGCTGGCGGCTGGGCCTCACCGCCGCCGTGCTCGCGGCGATCGCCGACACGGTGATACGCGCCCGCTCGCACTCCACCGTGCCCGCCTGGCGGCGCGCCTCGGTCGCGGAACGGCGCACGGAGGCGCAGCTCAAGGGGCTGGAGCGGCGCGGCTACCGCACCCTGCACGCGCGGGCCATCCCGGGCAGCGAGGCCCAGATCGACCATCTGGTCGTCGGCCCGACCGGCGTCTACGCCGTCGACTCCGAGAAATGGGACAAGCGCCTGCCGGTCCGCGTCCAGTCGCACCGCAAGCTGTTCCACGGCCCGTTCAACCAGAAGCCCCGCATCGACGAGGCGCGCTGGGAGGCGGCCCAGGCGAGCGAGCTGATCGGCAAGGCGCTGGGCCGCGAGATCACGATCATCCCCTCCCTCGCCATCTACGGCCCGGCGATCCCGTGGAAGATCCTCAACGTCCGCGAGGTGGACGTCTTCGACGGCAGCCGCGTCCGCAAGTGGATCACCAAGCGGGAGCGGTCGCTGACCGCGGAGGAGATCGACACGATCTACCGCGCCGCCGCCGAGGTGCTGCCCGCCCGCTACCCCGAGGACTGAGCGCGCCCCGTGACCCGGCCGCCCCGGGCCCCGGTGCGCCGCGCGCTTCTCCCGCGTCGTCTCCCCGCGCCCCGCGCCCCCTCCCCGCGAGGGGTCGCGGGGCGCGTGGCCGTCTCATGGTGCGGCCCCTCCGTCTCGTGAGATGGACACGACGTCTCACGCACTGAGCGGTGGCCGTACCATTTGAGGACACGGTTTCGATGATGGGAGAAGCCTCATGCCCGCCCTCAGGTCACGTACGGTCACCCACGGCAGGAACATGGTCGGAGCCCGGGCCCTGCTTCGGGCGACGGGCGTGGCGGGCGATGACTTCGGCAAACCGATCATCGCGGTCGCCAACAGCTTCACCCAGTTCGTCCCCGGGCACGTCCACCTCCGCGAGGTCGGCGACGTGGTGGCCGGGGCGATCCGCGAGGCGGGCGCGATCCCGCGCGAGTTCAACACGATCGCGGTCGACGACGGCATCGCCATGGGCCACGGCGGCATGCTGTACTCGCTGCCCAGCCGCGAGCTGATCGCCGACGCGGTCGAGTACATGGTCAACGCGCACTGCGCCGACGCCCTGATCTGCGTCTCCAACTGCGACAAGATCACCCCGGGCATGCTGCTGGCCGCTTTCCGGCTCAACATCCCCACGGTGTTCGTCTCCGGCGGCCCGATGGAGGCCGGCAAGACGCCGGGCCGCAAGCTCGACCTGATCGACCCCATGGTGGCGGCGGCCGACGACAGCGTCTCGGACGCCGAGCTGCTGGAGATGGAGGAGAGCGCCTGCCCGACCTGCGGCTCGTGCAGCGGGATGTTCACCGCCAACTCGATGAACTGCCTCGCCGAGGCCATCGGCCTGGCCCTGCCGGGCAACGGCACGATCCTGGCCACGCACAGGGCGCGCAAGACGCTGTTCGAGGACGCCGGGCGGCAGCTGGTGGAGATCACCCGCCGCTACTACGAGGACGGCGACGAGAGCGTCCTGCCGCGCAACATCGCCACCAAGGACGCGTTCGAGAACGCCATGGCGCTGGACGTGGCGATGGGCGGCTCGACCAACACGATCCTGCACATCCTCGCCGCGGCCCGCGAGGCCGGGGTCGACTTCGGGCTCAAGGAGATCAACGAGATCTCCCTGCGGGTGCCGTGCCTGTGCAAGGTGGCGCCGGCCACCTCCAAGTACCACGTCGAGGACGTCCACCGCGCGGGCGGCATCCCCGCCATCCTCGGCGAGCTGGACCGCGCCGGGCTGATCCACCGCGACGTGCGGTCCGTGGCCGGCGGGACCCTGGGCGACGTCATCGACGCGTGGGACCCGTGTTCGGCGGACGCCCGGCCCGAGGCCCTGGAGCTGTGGCACGCCGCCCCGGGCAACGTGCGCACCGTCAAGCCCTACTCCCAGGACTCCCGCTGGGAGTCGCTGGACCTGGACCGGGCGGAGGGCTGCGTGCGCGACCTCGAGCACGCCTACACCCGTGACGGGGGCCTGGCCGTCCTCTACGGCAACATCGCCGTCGACGGCTGCATCGTCAAGACCGCCGGGGTGGACGAGTCGATCTGGAGGTTCACCGGGCCGGCCGTGGTGTTCGAGTCGCAGGAGGAGGCCGTCGAGGGCATCCTCGGTGACCGGGTCAAGGCCGGAGACGTCGTGGTGATCCGCTACGAGGGTCCCAAGGGCGGGCCGGGCATGCAGGAGATGCTCTACCCCACCTCGTTCCTGAAGGGCAGGGGCCTGGGCAAGGCGTGCGCGCTGATCACCGACGGCCGCTTCTCCGGCGGCACCAGCGGGCTGTCCATCGGCCACGCCTCCCCGGAGGCGGCCGAGGGCGGCCTCATCGCCCTGGTCGAGGACGGCGATCTCGTCGAGATCGACATCCCGGGCCGTTCGATCGGGCTGAAGGTCTCCGAGGAGGAGCTGTCGGCCCGGCGGCAGCGGCTCCTGGCCGAGCTGGGCGGCTACCGGCCGCGTGACCGCCACCGCCCGGTGAGCGCCGCCCTGCAGGCCTACGCCGCGCTGACCACCTCTGCCTCCACCGGCGCCTCGCGGGACCTGTCGCAGCTGTCGCGCTGACCGCCCCGGCCTCCGCCGGGGCCGTCCGGCGGGGGTGTGTCGCAGCCGTCGCTCCGACCTCGGGATCCTCTCGGATACGTCCTGTCGCATCCGAGAGGATTTTCGAAAAATGTCGGTGTTCGGACGTACCATGGAGACATGGCAAACGTCACGAAGTCCCCGGCCAGCCCGCTGACGACCGCCGAAATCGCCGCCCTCGCCCTGTCCCTCGCCCATCTCGGCTCGGGCCCGCAGGCCACCGCCGCCCGCCTCGGCCTGCGCCACGCGTTCGAACAGCTGCACCTCGACGACGGGGTCGTCGCCGCCACGCTGGCGACCCTCACCGAACCGATGCCCGACGCGGTGGCCGACCGGGCCCGGACCATCGCGGGCGCCATCACCTCGCGCACGGTGATCCGCCTGCACTACCGGGACGTCTCGGGCCGGATCACCGTCCGCGAGGTCGATCCGGTGACGTGCATGGTCCACCGTGACCACTGGTACCTCGTGGGCATGTGCCGGCTGCGGCACGGCATCCGGGCCTTCCGGTTCGACCGGATCATCGCCACCGAGCCGACCTTCGCCCCCGCCCGGCCGCACCTGGCCACCGACTTCCTGCCGTTCCAGGGCAAGCGGGCGGCCTGACACCCGCCCGAGCCGTCCCGCGGGTCCCGCCCACGCCGGAACCCGCGGGAACGGCGCCCTGACACCGCCTGGGCGGTGTCAGGGCGCAACGGCGGAGCCGGAGGCGGCTACCCGCAGCAGCCGCCTCCGCAGCAGCCGCCCCCGCCCCCGGCGGGTCGGGGGGCGGCGCCACCGGACGCGCCGGTGACGGCGACCGTGGACAGCAGCCTGACGGTGTCGTCGTGTCCGCCCGGGCAGGAGGCGGGCTCGTCGGAGCGGGCCATCGGCCGGGAGATCTCGAAGGTGGAGCCGCAGGAGCGGCAGCGGAATTCATAGCGCGGCATGGCACACAAGCGTACTCACGCGAACGCGACGGAGGCGTAGTCGGCGACGGGGACGTACCCGATCGCCTGATAGATCGCATTGGACGTGGGGTTGGCCAGGTTCGTGAAGAGCAGCACCTCGGTGGCGCCTCCGGCGAGCGCCCCGGCCGTCGCGGCGTGGGCGACGGCCGTGCCGTACCCGCGGCCGCGGAAGGCGGGCGGCGTGTAGACGGGGCCGATCCTGGAGACGCCCGCGATGGGCGCGGAGACCCCGGCGAACGCGACCGGCTCGCCGTCCGCCTCCCACAGCACCAGTTCCTCCCGGGTGATCCTGCTGGCCACCAGCGGCCTCAGGTCGAACGCCACGGACTCGTGCTCCTCCTCCTGGAAGGCGACGTTCCAGGCGACGAGCAGGTCGAGGTCGGCGGCGCCGGCCGTACGGGCGGCGCCGCCGGCGGCGGGCGACGGCGCGCGGAGGGCGCCGATCCGGTAGAGACGCTCGGAGCGGCGCCCCGCCGCCGGCCGCCACCAGGCGGCGGCGAACGCCTCGACCGCCTCCTCGGGGCCCGAGACGCCGGGCACCCGCCGCTCCGCCTCGATGAGCCTGGTGGCCAGGTCTCGCACGGCGTCGGCGGGGACGTCGGGGAGCAGCAGGGGACGGGGCGGCGTCTGGCTCGCCGCCGCGACGACCTCGCCGCCGCGCTCCAGCCAGCCCAGCAGGAGGTCCTCGCCCCACAGTCCGGCGCGCATGGCGCGCAGGACCGTGAGCGGCATGGTGTTGCGGATCGGGTCGCGCAGCAGCAACGGCTCCGCCGCCCTGGCGTACTCCTCGATGTCCGAGGTGAACGTCCAGGTCATCCGGCCGTCACCCCGCGGACCGGCGGGCGCTCACGCCGCGTTCTCGGCGAGGTAGGGGGCCCACAGGGGGTCTCCGACGTTCTGCGCGCCGATCAGCCGCCAGTGGACGCCGCGCGGCACCACCGGGGCGACGCTGAGCGTCCACCCGATCTCCTCCAGCATCCGGTCGGCCTTGCGGTGGTTGCACGGCATGCACGAGGCCACGCAGTTCTCCCACGTGTGGGGGCCGCCCCGGGAGCGCGGGATCACATGGTCGATGGTCTCGGCCCGCTGGCCGCAGTAGGCGCAGCGGTAGTCGTCGCGGCGCATCAGCGCGGTCCGGGTCAGCGGGATCCGCGACCGGTACGGGATGCGGACGTACCGGCGCAGCCTGATCACCGAGGGCGCGTCGAGGGTACGGCTCGCCGAGCGGATCACGGCGCCCTGCCCGTCACGGTGCACGACGTCGGCCTTCTCCCGCAGCACGAGCACGACGGCCCGGTGCAGGGAGAGCGTGGTAAGGGGTTCGTAGGTGGCGTTCAAGAGCAGGACCTGGCGCATCAGCGGGCATCTCCCGCCGCACGCGTCCCCAGGGTCCCCAGGGTCGTCAGGTGATGGGGCACGCCGTGGCGCACCCCGACTGGCGGCCCCTCCTGAGGCCCGGATGTTTCCGTCACGATGACCTCCGCCGGACGGCCCAGCGGATGATCACCCCGGCGCCGTCCTTCACCAAGTTTGGCTTCTGCATCGTCGTTCCCGCCACCCATAAAAGGCTGGAGAGACGCCTGGTACGTTTTATGCCCGCATTACCAGTTTTTAACTCCTCCCCCGGCGCACCGGTTCCGCCCGGCGCGCTGGTGACGCCGGGACGCCGCCGGAGGTCGTAGGGTTCCTGCCATGACGCGACAGCCGTACCCTCCAGCCAGCCGTGACGACATCGTCGAGAACCTGCACGGCACCCCCGTCCCCGACCCCTACCGGTGGCTGGAGGACCCCGACGACCCGGCCACCCAGGGATGGCTGGCCGCGCAGGAGAAGCTGTTCGCGGCCGAGATGAGCGCCCTGCCCGGCCGTGAGGCGTTCAGGGCGCGGATCACCGAGCTGCTGCGGTCCGGCTCGGTGGGGGCTCCGGTCTGGCGCGGGAACCGGTCGTTCTTCACCCGCCGCACCCCCGACCAGGAGCACGCGGTGCTCTACACCGTCGATCCCGGCGGCGCCGAGCGGACGCTGTTCGACCCGATGGCGCTCGACCCGACCGGGCTCACCACCCTCGACTCCTGGCAGCCCGACAAGGAGGGCCGGCTGCTCGCCTACCAGATCTCGGTGGGCGGCGACGAGGAGTCCAGCCTCTACCTCATGGACGTCGCGACCGGAGAGCGGATCGAGGGGCCGATCGACCGGTGCCGCTACTCCCCGGTGGCCTGGCTGCCCGGAGGAGAGGCCTTCTACTACGTGCGCCGGCTCCCCTCCACGGAGGTCCCCGAAGGGGAGGAGCAGTTCCACCGCCGCGTCTACCTCCACCGGGTCGGCACCTCCACCGAGGACGACGTGCTGATCTTCGGCGAGGGGATGGAGAAGACCAACTACTACGGCGTGGCGGTGTCCCGCGACGGCCGCCGGCTGCAGATCTCCGCCTCCCGCGGCACCGCGCCGCGCAACGACCTGTGGGTGGCCGACCTGTCCGCCTCCTCCCCCGACTCACCCGAGCTGACCGTCGTCCAGGAGGGCGTGGACGCCCAGACCGCGCTGCACTTCGGCCGCGACGGCCTGCTGTACGTCTTCACCGACCGCGACGCGCCGCGCGGCCGGATCTGCGTGACCGACCCCTCGGAGCCCCTGGCCGAGCGGTGGCGCGACCTCATCCCGCAGGATCCCGAGGCTGTGCTGACCGACTACGCGATCCTCGACGACCTCGACCGCCCCGTCATGCTCGTCGGCTGGACCCGCCACGCGATCAGCGAGATCACCGTCCACGACCTGGCGACCGGCGAGCGCGTCGGAGAGGTGCCCACGCCCGGCCTGGGCACGATCGGCGGCATCACCGAGCGCCCCGAGGGCGGTCACGAGGCGTGGTTCGGCTACACCGACAACACCACCCCGCCGACCATCCAGCGCTACGACGCCCGCACCGGCGAGACCACGCTGTGGGCGGCCTCCCCCGGCGCCGTCGAGGTGCCCGCCGTCCACACCGAGCAGGTGACCTACCACTCGGCCGACGGCACCGAGGTCCACATGCTGGTGATCAGCAAGCCCGGCGCCGAGGGCCCGCGCCCGACCATCCTGTACGGCTACGGCGGCTTCGGCCTGTCGATGTCGCCGGGTTACTCGGCCTCCATCCTGGCGTGGGTCGAGGCGGGCGGCGCCTACGCCGTCGCCCAGCTCCGCGGCGGCGGCGAGGAGGGCGAGGAGTGGCACCGCGCGGGGATGCTCGCCAACAAGCAGAACGTCTTCGACGACCTGCACGCGGCGGCCGAGCACCTGATCGCCACCAGGATCACCACCCCGGACCGGCTCGGCATCTCCGGCGGCTCCAACGGCGGCCTGCTGGTCGGCGCGGCGCTCACCCAGCGCCCCGAGCTGTACGCCGCCGTCGTCTGCTCGGCCCCGCTGCTGGACATGGTCCGCTACGAGCTGTTCGGCCTCGGCGCCACCTGGAACGTCGAGTACGGCACGGCCGAGAAGCCCGACGAGTTCGCCTGGCTGCACGCCTACTCGCCGTACCACAACGTCCGGGAGGGCGTGTCCTACCCGGCGACGCTGTTCACCGTCTTCCAGTCGGACACCCGCGTCCATCCGCTGCACGCCTGGAAGACGTGCGCCGCCCTGCAGCACGCGCAGGCGGGCGACCGGCCGATCCTGCTGCGCAACGAGACCGAGGTGGGCCACGGCGCCCGCGCGGTGAGCAGGACCGTCGAGCTGGCCGCCGACCAGCTCACCTTCCTGGCCCGCCACACCGGTCTGGCCGTCTGACGCGGCTCCTCCCGGCCGGCGATCCGGGCCTCCCCGCCGGGGAGGCCCGGATCGCCGGCCGCCGTGGTTAGAGTGCGGTCGTGGAGGATGTCCCCGCCGACGGCCTCGGTGTCCTGGTGGGGCGGCCGAGTGCCGCCCCACGGTCCGGCGTCACCCGCATCCAGGCCTACACCGAGCGACGCGCCCGTCCCCTGATCCGGCGGCAGCCGCCGTTCGCCGGGGTGGTGCTGATCGTGGGGTGGGGGGCGCCGATCACCCTGACCGGCCCGGGCCCGGACGGCCCTCGGCGGCTCGTCTCCTTCGTCGGCGGCTTCCACGACGTCCCGGTCGACACCGTCACCGCCGGAGTCGCCGAGGGCGTTCAGGTCGATCTCACACCGCTGGGCGCCAGGAGACTGTTCGGGGTGCCGATGAGCGAACTGACGAACCGGGTGCTCCCGCTGGACGAGATGCTGGGGACATGGGCGGACACGATCGCCGAACGGCTGGCGGAGACGCCCGGCCGGGCCGCCCGTATCGCCCTCCTCGACGAGGCGCTCGCCCGGCGGATGCACGCCGCGCCAGCCGTCGACGCACGGGTCGGCCGAGCCTGGAGGCTCCTCAGTGCCACCGGCGGCACGATCTCCATCGCGGCCCTCGCCGGCGAGCTGGGGTGGAGCCACCGGCATCTGGTCTCCCGTTTCCGGGACCAGATCGGCCTCGCTCCGAAGACGGCCGCGCGTGTACTGCGATTCGAACGCGCCACGGCACGGCTGCGGACCGGGGCGCCCCCTGCGGAGGTGGCCGCGGCCTGCGGCTACTACGACCAGGCGCACATGAACCGTGACTTCAAAGTGATGGCCGGGGTCACCCCCGGAGTTCTCGCGGCGTCCCCGCCGGTCGTGGAACAGACCGGGATGGGAGGAGGCGGGTCAGATTCGTCCAAGACGGTGCGGCCCGGCACCGGAAGGCTGGTGGCAGCCACGCGAAAGGAAGAATCACATGAGAACGGTGTACCCGCTGGTCCGCTACCGTGACCCGGGCGAAGCCGCCGACTGGCTGGTGCGGGCCTTCGGATTCGGCGTCCACGAGATCTCCGAAGGAGACGGCGGGAGGGTCGAGCACGCCGAGCTGACCGCCGGAACCGGACTGATCATGATCGGGGCAGGCGAACCGGGCGGGCCGGGCGTCTACCTCGCGGTCGACGACCCCGACGCCCACCACGCCAGGTCTCTTTCGGCCGGGGCGCGGATCACCATGGAACTGAACGACCAGCCCTACGGGTCGCGGGAGTACGCCTGCCGCGACCCGGAGGGGAACCACTGGTTCTTCGGGACCTACCGCCCCTGACCGGGCCGCGGCGGGCGACGGGGGTCTCAGCGGGGGAAGACGATGGTCTTGTGGCCGTCGAGGAGGACCCGCTGCTCGCTGTGCCAGCGCACGGCGCGGGCGAGGACCTGGCACTCGACGTCGCGTCCGATGGCGGCCAGGTCGTCGGCGGAGTGGGTGTGGTTGACCCGCGCCACCTCCTGCTCGATGATCGGCCCCTCGTCGAGGTCGGCGGTGACGTAGTGGGCGGTCGCGCCGATCAGCTTCACCCCGCGCGAGTGGGCCTGGTGGTACGGCTTGGCCCCCTTGAACGACGGCAGGAACGAGTGGTGGATGTTGATCACGTTGCCGGCGAGCTTGACGCAGAGGTCCTCCGACAGCACCTGCATGTAGCGGGCCAGCACCACCAGGTCGGCGCGGTAGTGGTCGACCAGCGCCAGCACCTCCGCCTCCTGCCGGGCCTTGGTCTCGGCGGTGACCGGCAGGTGGTGGTAGTCGATGCCGTACGACTGGGTCAGCGGACGCATGTCGGGGTGGTTGGAGACCACGGCGACGATCTCGATGTCGAGCAGGCCCGAGCGGGTCCGGTAGAGGAGGTCGTTGAGGCAGTGGCCGAACCTGCTGACCATGACCAGCACGCGCGGCTTGACGGCGGTGTCGCGCAGCTTGAGATCCATGCCGAACTCCGGGGCGAGCGCGGCGAGGGCGGTGCGCAGCTCGGCCTCGGGGATCGGTGAGGCGAACTGCACCCGCAGGAAGAACCGCCGGGCCACCGGATCGCCGAACTGCTGGCTCTCCAGGATGTTGCAGCCGTGCCCGGCCAGGAGACCGGAGACCGCGGCCACCACCCCGGGGCGGTCCGGGCAGGACAGGGTCAGCACGAACTCCGCCGCCGGGCTCATCGGCTCCGCCCGCCCGCCCGGCTCGCGCCGGCTCCGTCGACTCGCTCGCTCATGTTTCATCCCTGGAGGTCAGACCGTGAAGGTCGGATCGTACCGGTGCCACCATGCAGGGTACGACCCCTCCAGGGCCTGCGGGGGCCGATCGGGGGCCTCCGCGCGCCTTTCGCCGGCGCCGAACCCGCGCCACTGCCGATGACGGTGACGGCGGGCCGGCTGCCTCAGCCCTCGTGGATGGCGCTGGCCGTGCCACTCAGCCGGACGGTGCCGGGCTTGTGGACAATGATCTTCTTCACCGTACCTCCAGGGAAAGGGACCACAGGTACGAGAAGCGAGTATTCCGGTACGGCATCACGAGGCAAACATCAAATGCCGAAAGGGTTTGAATTATCGTTGATTCAACAAAGGTGATACGACTTCAACCAGCTCTTTTTCGCCATAAATCACCACACATCCCCCGCGTTCCTCTCGGCTGATCTCCCGCCAGCCGTACTTCCGGTACAGCTCGATCGCGGCGGGCTGGTTCAGCGTGGTGTCGCCGCGGAGCCGCGTGTAACCGAGCACGATCGCCCGCGCCTCCAGCTCCGCGACGATCCCGGCGCCGAATCCGCGCCGCTGGAATTCCGGATGCACCCGGATACGGCACATCTCGGCGGTCCGGTCGTCGATGCGGCGGAGCCCGCCCATGGCGACCACCCGTCCGCCGTCGACCTCCCCGACCAGGAACTCCCCCCGGTCCGCCAGGTAGATCTCGTGGATCCGCGGGAAGTCGTCCTCGTAGTAGACGCCGTCCCCCGGGGCGAGACCGACCTGCGCGAGGCAGATCTGGTGCAGCGCCCACACGGATTCGAGATCGGACCAGCGGTAACGCCGTACCCTCATGTGACCTCGCCCGTGATCGGGGCCGTCACCGAGGCGGTGCGCACCGCCTCCAGATACTCCTTGAGGCCGGGGTGGCCCGGGGCCCGGGTCTCGACCGCCTTGGCGACCTCGTAGGCCCGCTGCATCAGGATGTCGGGCCTGCAGCCTTCCTTCAGGCCCGACAGCGCCGTCGTGGCGATCTCCAACGCCTCCTCGACCTCACCCTCCAGCAGCCGGCACTTGGCCCGGTCGAGCTTGATGATCGTCGGGTCGAGCCAGTCGGTCGGGCCGTACTTGGTGAGCGCCTGCTCCAGGATGAGGTCGGCCTCGATCGGCTGGCCCAGCCTGACGAGGGCGTCGCCCTGGTGGAAGTAGAGCTGGCGCTCGGTGTAGCCGAAGGTGGAGTCGTCCTGCTCGGAGGCGGTCATCTGGGAGAACGCCGCCCTGGCCCGCGACAGCGCCCGCTTGGCCTGGTCCACCACGTCCTTCTTGCCCCCGCCCGCCATCATCGCGAGCGCGCGGGCCTCGAAGACCGGAGCCATGGCCTGGGCCGCGCACGGCGTCTGCCCCGCCAGGTCCCGGCTCTTGCGCGCGAGGTTCAGCGCCTCACGCGGATCCCCGTAGTACAGCGGCACCAGCGCCTCCCGGGCGATGACCCAGGCTCGCAGAGCCCGGTCACCGGTGTCGTCGGCGGCCGTCCGGCCCGTCCGGAAGAAGGATCGGGCCATCCTGTGGTCGCCCAGGTTGACCATGATCATGCCGCTGAGTCCGGCGAGCTGGGCCGCCATGCGGCACAGCCTTTCCTGCAGGTCGACCGGTTGCCGATGCTCCATGGCCTTGCGGACGGCGCTGAACTCCAGCAGCACGTCGCACAGCAGGCGCAGCGGCGGTGTGTTCATGTACTGCCGTCCGAAGCCGAGCGTGGCTTCCTCCCACTGGTCGAGCATCGCGGGCGAGACGGTGGCCGAGACCAGGGTCTCGTCCATCCTCCTGCGCACGTTCTCGACCGATCCGAGCAACTGGCCGTCCAGCGTCACGCCGGCGCCGGCCAGGAGCTGTAAAAGCGTCCTCCGTAGCACGTTCTCGTCCTCCTCGCCCCCGTTCGCGGAGGGGTCGCCGCCAGCCGGGCGGTTCAGCGGCTCGCGCGTACCGGGGAAAGTGTCGGGTCTTCTGTTCTGGGGATCGCTCCCGGCCACCACGGGCGCCTTGTGGTCGTGGCCGCAGATGCACGGACCGTCGTAGCCGAGAGAGGCCGGTTCGACCCGGTAGGCGGAGCACAGGTAGTGGAGGTACTCGGGACCGGGCCGCTTGAGCCCGCTCTCGTACGCGGACAGGAGCGTCTCGCCGATCCCCGGCGCCGCCTTGCCGTCGCGTTCGAACAGCGCCCGTATCTGCTCGATCACGTCGGCCAGCGCGACGCCGTGGGCGAGGCGGTGTCCCTTGATGCGGGTGGTCCCGAACTGGGGGCCGCACCTGTCGTAGATCTCCTCGGCGATCTGGGCGGGGACCTGCCCCGCCGCCAGGCCACGGGCCCGGATCTGCCGCGCTAATTCCGTCTCCCTGTGCTGCCTGCCGGACATTCCGGCCCCTCTCTGACGACCAGCCGGGCTGACTGGCGCACTTGACCGGTCCTCACCAGATGACACAGCGTGACTCTCACGTCGCACTGCGCCTACCGAGAATAATGACCCACGCTTGAGTTATTCGGAACGTACAGATGAAGCCATTGGCTAAGGATCGTCCTCCGCCGGACTGTTTCTTTCAACCTGCTTGGGAGAAGGCATATCCCGATCTTGTTTTTCCCACGTTGACCCTTCACGACTGGTGAGTCATCTTTGGCCAACCAGCGCCGATTCGCACAGCTAGGCGAACCGGATTCGGTGCGGTATCGACCGGAAAACGAGGAGGGGACGAGGTGGGGGAAGACGACTTCGGACACCTAGAGCGATTGGTGTCAGAACTTGACTCCCGAGGACTACACGCACGATTGGTGCGTACCCGATCGGGTCGCCCCTTTGTCCGCGTGATCAACCCGAACGCGACCAGCCTGGCGGAGAACGTCACCTGCCGGGCGCAGCCGGCCACGAGCCCCTTCCCCCCGGACGTGTACTACTGGTGGTCCTGGGGAGAGCGGATGCACACGGTCGAGGATCCCGCCGGTGCGGCGACCAAGGTCGCACGAGTGCTCGCCGCGGTGGGGGAGTGACACCGGCGGCGGGCGGGGACGGGGTCGCAGCCGTCCGCGTCCGCCGCGCCCACCGCGGTCCGACGGGGGCGGCGGGGTGATCCGGTGCGGAGCGTCCTCGGACGCTGGGCACCCCGCCGACCTCCCCGAAATCCGCCGTGAAGGAGAGACCGGCGCCCCCTTCCGCCGCGTCCCCTCCCACGGCGTCCACGAAGCCACCGCCCGGATCCGTCCGGGCGGAGGCCGGAGGGATCCCTCCCGGGAACGGCACGGGACACGCTTCCGGGTGCGTGCCCCGGCCGGGCCGTCCGCCACCGGGCCGTCTCCGGATCCGCCCCCGCGGCCCCGGTCCGGGCGTCCCCGTCTTCCCCGGCGCGATGTGACGGCGGCCGGATCGGTCGGCAATATGGACTGGCAACGCGAGTTGCCCGTTTCGCCTACCGACCCGATCCGGGAGGGATCCACTCCGTGTTCCTGCTCGCCCCCGCCCCCACTCCCACTCCGGCGCCCACCGACGTGCCAGGAGTGGAACAACTTCTCGACATGAGTGCGGGCCTTACCAAGGGATGTGAGAACGGTGGAGGGCTAATCTGCAGTCTCATGCAGTCCGTCCTGCCCGCCGCCTGGGCGCCCGCGGTCGCCGGCGCGATCGCCATCGTTCTCGTCGTGCTCGTCGCACTGATCACCCGGAACGTCGCCAACCGCCTGATCACCCGGGTGGTGCGCCGCGCCTCCGCCTCCAACGGCGGCTCGATCGCCGGCCGGTTGCGCGGCAAGCAGAACATCCCGCTGGAGGGTCTCGACGCGGTCGCCGCCGAGCGGCGCCGGCAGCGGGCGGAGACCATCGGCTCGGTGCTGCGGTCGGTCGCCTCGGTCGTCATCCTCGGCACCGCCGTGCTGACCGTCCTGGACCGGCTGTCGGTCCCCATCGCGCCCCTGCTCACCAGCGTCGGCATCGTCGGCGTGGCCGTGGGCTTCGGCGCCCAGGAACTCGTCAAGGATTTCATCGCCGGCATGTTCATGCTCCTGGAGGACCAGTACGGCGTGGGCGACGTGATCGACGCGGGCGCCGCCGCCGGCACCGTCGAGGCGGTCACCCTGCGCATCACCCGGCTGCGCGACAGCGACGGCCGGGTCTGGTACATCCGCAACGGCACCATCGTCCGGATCGGCAACGAGTCGCAGGGGTGGGCCCGCGCCGTCGTGGACGTCCCGGTGGCCTACGCCTCCGACATCCCCGCGGTCCGGGAGCTGCTCCAGCAGGTGGTCGACGACATGTGGGGCGACCCCGCCTACCGCGACGTCATCCTGGTCGAGGAGCCGCAGGTCTGGGGCATCGAGCAGATCTCCGACACCGCGATCGTCTTCCGGATCAGCGCCAAGACGATCCCCTCCCGGCAGTCCGAGATCGCCCGCGAGCTCCGCCTCCGGGTCAAGTCGGCCCTGGATCGCGCGGCCATCACGATCGCCGGCTGACGCCGTCCGGGTCCGGCGTCGCTTAGGCTTGGAGCCGTGTCCGCTATCCCCGAGGAACCACAGTCCTTCTACGACGCCGTCGGCGGCGAGGAGACCTTCCGCCGTCTCGTCCACCGCTTCTACGAAGGCGTCGTGAAAGACCCGCTGCTGTGGCCGCTCTACCCCGAAGAGGACCTCGCCGGGGCCGAGGACCGGCTCACCCTCTTCCTGATGCAGTACTGGGGCGGCCCGAACACCTACAGCGCGCAGCGCGGCCACCCGCGGCTGCGGATGCGGCACAACCCGTTCGTCATCGGCCCGGCCGAACGCGACGCCTGGCTGCGGCACATGCACGACGCGGTGGTCTCGCTGGAGCTCCCCGAGGAGGCGGAGAAGCGCCTGTGGGACTACCTGGTGTACGCCGCCCACAGCATGGTCAACGCGCCGGGCGTCTGACCGACGGGGTGGTAACGGCAGGGTCTCCGACGCATAAACCGCATCGGGCCAGGGCAATCCAAGCACATGGAAATCCCCTGGTGGCGTGATGCCGTCGTCTACGAGATCTATGTTCGCAGCTTCGCCGACGCCTCAGGAGACGGCGTCGGCGATCTGCCCGGCATAAGGCAGCGTCTTCCCTACCTCGCCGAGCTCGGCGTGGACGCGATCTGGCTGACCCCCTTCTACCCCTCCCCCATGGCCGACGGCGGCTACGACGTCGCCGACTACCGTGACGTCGACCCGCTGTTCGGCACCCTGGCCGACTTCGACGCGCTCGTGAGCGACGCGCACGCGCTGGGACTGCGGGTGATCGTCGACATCGTGCCCAACCACAGCTCCTCCGAGCACCCCTGGTTCAGGGCGGCGCTGCGAGGTGAGGGCCGGGACCGCTACGTCTTCCGCGACGGCGGGGACGAGCCGCCCAACAACTGGCAGTCGACCTTCAGCGGCCCCGCGTGGACGAAGACCCCCGACGGGCAGTGGTACCTCCACCTGTTCGCGCCGGAGCAGCCCGACTTCAACTGGCGCCACCCCGACGTGCACGCCGAGTTCCTCGACGTGCTGAGGTTCTGGCTGGACCGCGGGGTGGACGGGTTCCGGATCGATGTGGCGATGGGCCTCTACAAGGCCGACGGCCTGCCCGACCTGCCCCCCGAGGACCAGGCGTTCCGGTCCGAGTCGCCGATCTGGGGGCGCCCCGAGGTGCACGAGGTGTACCGGGAGTGGCGCAAGGTCCTCGACTCCTACCCCGGGGAGCGGATGGCGATCGGCGAGGTATGGACCGACTCCGCCGAGGACCTCGCCCTGTACCTGCGTCCCGACGAGCTGCACCAGAGCTTCAACTTCGCCTGGCTGGAGGCGCCGTGGTCGGCCACGGCGTTCCGGAAGGTCATCGACGACACCCTGGCCGCGGTGACCGCTCCGACGTGGGTGCTGTCCAACCACGACGTGGTCCGCCACGTCACCCGGTACGGCGAGGGTCTGGCGAACTCCACGGCCGGCCTGGCCCGCGCCAGGGCCGCCCTGCTCGCCATGCTGGCCCTGCCGGGGTCGGCATATCTGTACCAGGGGGAGGAACTCGGACTCCCCGAGGTCAAGGATCTTCCCCCGGAGGTGCGCCAGGACCCCGTCTTCCGCCGCTCCGAGGGTTCGCTGCCGGGCCGGGACGGGTGCCGGGTGCCACTGCCCTGGTCAGGTACGGCCGCGCCGTACGGCTTCTCACCCGACGGGGCGGGGGCGTGGCTGCCGCAGCCGGGCGACTGGGCCGCGCTGACCGCCGAACGGCAGACCGCCGACCCGGGATCGACCCTGCACTTCTACAAGGAGGCGCTGCGCGCCCGGCGCGAGCTGCGCGGCGCCCTGCCCGGCGGGATCACCTGGCTCGACTCCCCCGAGGACGCCCTCGCCTTCACCCGCGGCCCGCTGACGTGCGTCCTCAACTGCGGCACCGAGCCGGTGCCGCTTCCCCCGCACGAGCACGTGCTGATCGGCAGCGCGCCGGTGGACGGCTATCTGCTCCCCCCGGACACCGCCGCCTGGCTGCACACGCCCTGACCCGGCGGGCGGCCGGGCCCGGACGCGCGAGGCCACCCGGACGCGTGAAGCCACCCGGGCACGCGAGGCCGTCTCGCCGTACGAGACGGCCGGAGGCGTGAGACAGCCGGAGGCGGAGACGGCTCGGAATCGCGAGACGGCCAGGACGCATGAGGCGGCCCGCCGCTCCCCGTACGGGGTGCGGCGGGCCGCCTCATGCCGTTCCGCGTCAGTCGCGGGTGAGCTTGCGGTAGGTGACTCGGTGCGGACGCGCCGCGTCGGCCCCCAGGCGCTCGACCTTGTTCTTCTCGTAGTCGGCGAAGTTGCCCTCGAACCAGAACCAGTCGGAGTCGCCCTCCCACGCCAGGATGTGGGTGGCGATGCGGTCGAGGAACCACCGGTCGTGCGAGGTGATGACCGCGCAGCCCGGGAACTCGAGCAGCGCGTTCTCCAGGCTGGAGAGCGTCTCGGTGTCGAGGTCGTTGGTGGGCTCGTCCAGCAGCAGCACGTTGCCGCCCTGCTTGAGGGTCAGGGCCAGGTTGAGCCGGTTGCGCTCGCCACCGGACAGGACACCGGCCTTCTTCTGCTGGTCCGGGCCCTTGAAGCCGAACGCGGCGATGTAGGCGCGCGACGGCATCTCCACCTGGCCGACCTTGATGTGGTCGAGCCCGTCGGAGACGACCTCCCAGACGTTCTTCTGCGGGTCGATGCCTCCGCGGCTCTGGTCGGCGTAGGAGATCTGGACGGTCTCACCGACGACGATCTTCCCGCTGTCCGGCGTCTCCCCCCCGGTGATCATCCGGAACAGGGTGGTCTTGCCGACGCCGTTGGGACCGATGACGCCGACGATGCCGTTGCGGGGCAGGTCGAACGACAGGTCGTCCATCAGGACACGGTCACCGAAGCCCTTGGTGAGGTTCTCCGCACGGATGACCGTGGTGCCCAGGCGCGGGCCCGGCGGGATCTGGATCTCCTCGAAGTCCAGCTTCCGGTACTTGTCGGCCTCGGCGGCCATCTCCTCGTAGCGCTGCAGACGCGCCCTGCTCTTGGTCTGGCGGGCCCTGGCGTTGGAGCGGACCCACTCCAGCTCCTCCTCCAGGCGCTTCTTGCGCTTGGCGTCCTTCTGACCCTCCAGCTTGAGCCGGGCGGCCTTGGCCTCGAGGTAGGTGGAGTAGTTGCCCTCGTAGGGGTGGCAACGGCCGCGGTCGAGCTCCAGGATCCAGGTGGCGACGTTGTCCAGGAAGTAACGGTCGTGGGTGACGGCCAGGACGGTGCCGGGGTATTTCTCCAGGTGCGACTCCAGCCACTGGACGCTCTCGGCGTCGAGGTGGTTGGTGGGCTCGTCGAGCAGCAGCAGGTCGGGCTGCTCCAGCAGCAGTTTGCACAGCGCGACCCGGCGGCGCTCACCACCGGAGAGCGTGGTGACGTCGGCGTCCGGGGGCGGGCAGCGCAGGGCGTCCATCGCCTGTTCGAGCTGGCTGTCGAGATCCCACGCGTTGCGGTGGTCGATGACCTCCTGGAGCTTGCCCATCTCCTCCAGCAGCTCGTCGCTGTAGTCGGTGGCCATCAGCTCGCTGATCTCGTTGAACCGGTCGAGCATGGCCTTGGTCTCGGCGACGCCCTCCTCGACGTTGCCGAGCACGGTCTTCGACTCGTTCAGCGGGGGCTCCTGCTGGAGCATGCCGACGGTGAAGCCGGGCATGAGCCGGGCGTCGCCGTTGGACGGCTGCTCCAGACCCGCCATCATCTTCAGCAGCGTCGACTTTCCGGTGCCGTTGGGGCCCAGGACGCCGATCTTGGCGCCCGGCAGGAACGACAAGGTGACGTCGTCGAGGACGACCTTGTCGCCGTGCGCCTTGCGCACGCGCTGCAATGTATAGATGTACTCCGGCATGACTTCTAGCTTAGGGCCTCTCGGGCTTTGCTAGGGGCGGCCGGGGTCCGGGGCCGGTGGGCCGGGGAATCACGGCGACGGGAAGGCAGATCCGGTCGCGGCCCATCTCCTTGGCCTGGTAAAGAGCGAGGTCCGCGGCGGCGAGCAACTCGATCAGGTCGTCTCCGTGCATGCTCATGATCGCGACGCCGGCGGAGATCGTCACCGTGACGAGATTGTCGTCGGCGGGGACCGCCATCCGCCCGATGCGGGACCGCAGCCGCTCGGCGACCCTGCGCGCCTCGGTCACATCGGCCCGGGGCAGCAGGACGACGAACTCCTCGCCTCCGAACCGGCCCACCACGTCGTAGTCCCGCAGCTGGCTGCGGATGGTCGAGGCGACGCCGGCCAGCACCTGGTCGCCGACCAGGTGGCCGTAGGTGTCGTTGACCCGCTTGAAGTGGTCGATGTCCACGATCAGCAGGGCCAGCGTCTCCCCCGTGCGTCGGGCCCGGACGATCTCGGTGTCGGCCTCGCGCTGCCAGGCCGCCGCGTTGAGCAGGCCGGTCTTCGGGTCGGTGCGGGCCGCGGCCTGGAGCTGGGCGTGCAGCAGGCTGCGCTGGAGCAGCATCACCGGCGGCAGTGCCAGCACCAGCAGGGCGAGGTTCAGCCCGCAGGTGATCGCGACGAGGATGCCGACGCACAGCTCGACCACGTCGAGCAGCAGGTTCTCCCGGTTCCACAGCACCTCCCTCCACCGGCTGTCGGGCGCCGCCGCGTGCGCGGCGATGGCGATCAACGCGGTGTTGAGCACCGTGAACAGGGCCGCGCACCCCACGGCGACGAGGATCGGCACCCCTGCCCCGGTGGTCAGCGCGCTCAGATCGCCCACGACGGAGTGGAACAGCACCGAGGCCGAGCACGCGGCCAGGCCGATGGCGGCCGAGCTGAAGACCCGCCGGTAGGCCACCGTCTCGCGCACGCGCTTCTGCAGCAGGATCTGGAGCGGGATCGGCGACAGCAGCGCGTACACCGGAGGCAGCAGCAACGCGACGGGCAGCCACCAGGCCGACAGCAGGTCGCGCGAGACGCCGGCGGGCATGCCGAGCCTGCGGGTCGCCTCGATGCAGACGGCTCCGCACGCCATCAGCGCGGTGAAGGTGAGCACGTCGTGCCAGCGGAAGTCCGTCGAGACGGCGAAGAAGCCGACGGCGAGGAAATCGAGCGCTACGATCGCGCAAAGATAGACGACCAGTGGACGGCGCTGCCCAAGCAAGGGCCAGCGATCAGCCAAGGCCGTCACACCGTCACGCGGTTTGACCGAGGTGTGACCGGGTGCCGTCATGTCGCCCCCTTCTCCGACTAACGATGTGTAACACGATAGTTGCGGAGTGTGCGGCGCGCGACGGGAACCGCTACCTTGAGCGGGTGGGCGCGTGTCTCGACGGCCCGCGAGCGAAAGGACCCGCTCCCCGCCGAGCGGACCGCGTGGGAAAGGAGCAGCCATGCTGCGGGGTGTGACCTGGACCTGACAGGTGCTCCGGCATCTGGCACGGGCAAGACCATCGGGCCGTCTCCACCGGCGCCACCGCCCTCCCGGCGGAGCACCGGCCGCGTCCGGCCGATGCCCCCTCACCCCTCGGGTCTCCCGGGGACACCGCCCGGCACCGGAAGCCCACCGCGGGAACCTCGTCATCCGGAGAACACCTCTGCCAGACCGGAACGCCTCCGCGGGAAAGCCGAGCGGGAAGCTCGCTTCCCGGACTACCGTGGGGCCGCCACGAGGGGTCACCGAGTTGTAGTGATCTGCCCGAGGATGTCCGTCGTCATGCGATCGAGGCGTGCAGCGGCGGCCGGGTCGAAATCCTTGCCGGTCAGCGACAACGGTCTGCCGCGCATGCAGGCGGTGAGGGCGGGTCCCGGCGCGGCGTCCAGCAGTGCGGCGATCGGCACGATCGCCTTGCCGACCGGCATCGCGAAGAGCCGGGCGAGCGCCTTGGTGACGGCACGCATGGGCTGCGGCAACGGGTCGGCCATGCCCGTGTTCACGAAGCCGGGGTTGTAGAGGACATAGCGCGTGCGAGCGGCCGGGTAGCGGGCGGGGAAGGCGGTTCCCAGCAGGTCGTTGCAGCGAGAGGACTGCATCGCCGCGCGCATCCCCGTATAGCCTTCGCGCCATTGGAGGTCGTCCCAGTTGATGCGACCCGGCAAGCCGCCGGGTCCGGCGATGTTCATCACGACGGGCGCCTCGGCGCGTTCCAGGTGTCCCATCAGGTCATGGCCGATGACGAAGCGGCTCAGGTAGGCGAGCGCGAAGGTGAATTCCAGCCCGTCCGCCGTCTCTTCGCGCCTGGGGCGGAAACGCTGGGCCGCGAGCACCAGCCCGTCCACGGCCTCGGTGGTCGCCGTCACCTCCTCGACCACCTGCCGCATTCCCGCGACGGTGCTCAGGTCGGTCGAGGAGACGCGCACACTGGTCACACGGCTGGTCGCCGCCTTGGCCGACTGAGCTATGCCGCGTCAGGCCACGTCCGCCCTGTTGACGATCCTCCGTAGGCGGGAGTCGCCGGCGTTGCGGTCGCGCCAGGCGATGTAACGGCGGATCATGATCCTCGCTCCCGAGGGGAGGCGCGGTCGGCCACCTCGGAAACATCGCCTTCACCGGCTCGGCGCGCTCCTGGCCTATGATGCCTGCCGCGCCGGGGAACCGTAGCGGAACACCCGCCCGGCAGGCATCACGCTCAGGCCGATCCGATCACCGGTTCAGGCCGCCGCGCGCACCTCGACGGGCCACGGCGTCTCGTCCGTCTCCTCCGGCACCGGTGACTCCCGCCTCTGGGATCTCCGTCCTGACGGCTTCCGCGCGGCCTCGCCGGGGGCCTCCCCGCCGGCCCTCTCCACAGCGGCACCCTCACCGGCGGCCCGCTCCGCGCCTGTGACCTCCTCCCCGGCCCGCTCCACCGGGGACTCCACGGTGGAGTCCCCGGTGGATTTCACGACGGCCTCCGCGCCGGCCTCCTCCATGCCGGTCCTCTCCGCCCCCGTCCCAACGGTCGCGTCGTGCCCTGCCGGATCCTGGCCGCCCGCGGCGCCGTCGCCGGACCGGACCAGCGTGAGGGCTCCGGGAGAGGACACCGCCGCGGTGCCCGGAACGGACGGCGTCACGGCGTCCGGGACGGATCCCGCCGCGGCACCGGGAACGGGTGCGGACGTGAGGGCCGCCGTACCGCCCATGGCCCAGTCGTGCGTCCCGTGGTCGAGCTCGCTCCGCTCGTCGCGGCCCAGCGACGGGGCGTTCCCGCCCCGCATCGGCTTGGTGAAGCTCCCGAGGCCCCAACGCAGGTCGTGGCCGAGTGAGTTGGCCTCCACCTCGGGCATGAAACGACGCTCGCCCTCGTGGACGAACTCGCGTATCCGCAACCGCCCCTGCACGACGATCGGCTGGCCGAGCCGTACCGACTGGGCGACGTTGTCAGCGAGCCCGCGGAAGCAGCGGACGCCGAAGTACGTCGTCTCGCCGTTGCACCACTGCTGGTTGTCCCTGTCGAAGTAACGACTGGTCGAGGCGACCTTGAGCGAGGTGACCCGGCTTCCGTCGGGGAAGGTGTGCTGGCGCGGCGGCGCCGCGACGTTGCCGGTCAGCGTGATCTGGATGTCGTTCATCGTGATCTCCCGTGAAGGCGGGCGGGCTGCCCGCGGCCTGAGGACACGATGGCCCGTGCCGCCATCGGCACGGGTCTCCGAACGTCGTTCTGTGGATGACCGCGTGATCACGCCCCGGCCCTGTGGACAACCCCGGCCCCACAGAGAACGGAAGACGTCACCCCTGGACGCCGCGCATGGCGGCGTAGAACTCGTTGTACCTGCTCAGTTCCTTCTCCACCGGATCGATCACCAGCTCTCCGGCCACCGCGGCCACCCTGCGGCGCATCTCCCGTTCCAGGCGCTCCCGCTCGTTCTCCGCCCGCATCGCGACGATGTTGCGGGCGGCCGTGGCGGAGAGCAGGCCGAGCCCCAGGACCGAGAACATCATCAGCCCCACCCACGGCAGCGAGGCCGCGTCCGCGAAGAACTCCAGCGCCGCGGGCGGCTTCCCCGCGCCGAACACTCCGTAGGCGAGAGCCGTACCCGCCCAGGCGAGACCGGCCACGAAGAGCAGGACGAGCAGGTACTGCCAGACCCGCGCCAGCCGCCACCAGGCGGGGACCCGGTCGAGGCGCGGCGCGACCTCCGACAGCTCCTCGGAGAGCACCCCGGGAAGCCGGTCCGCGTGGGAACGCGCCGCGTCCCTGATCCCGTTGCGCCACGCCTCGTGCATGCCGGTGGTCAGGCCGTCGGCCAGGGCGTGCACCGCGTTGTCCACCTCGGCGGGCTGGGCGCTGACCGCGCCCCCGGTCAGACCGCGGATCTCCTCCTTCAGCCCGCCCAGGCGCAGGCTGCTCAGCGGGTCGGGCCGGAGCGCGGCGGTCCAGCGGGCGTACGGCCAGCCCAGCCACTCCGTCGCCCGCACGCCGTACACGTTCTCCATGGCCTCTCCGACGGCGGGCACGCCGACGGCGTCGCAGAGGGCGTCGGTCAGGCCGATCCTGCGGGCCTCGTCGACGGACGCGGCGGCGGCCGGGGCTCCCTCCGCGGGCATGGCCTTCGTCAGCCGCGCGGTGAGCCGGTCCAGGTCGGCCTCGATGCGCTGGACCGCCGCACGGCGCCTTGTGACGGTCTCGGCGAGGACGGCCTTCAGCTCATCGACGCCCTCCCCGGTGAGCGCGGAGGTGGTGACGATGACGGGGTCGGTGACCCCTTCGCGGCGCAGCAGGTCCGCCAGGTCGGAGACGCACTCGGCCCGCTCCTCCGGCTCCAGGCGGTCGGCCTGGTTGAGCACGAAGATCGTCACCGCGTCGTGCCCGGCCAGCTCGGTGACGTAGCGGCGATGGGTGGAGGCGTCGGCGTACTTCTGCGGGTCGAGCACCCACACCACGAGGTCGGCGATCTGGATGAGCCGGTCCGCCTCGGTATCGGTGAGCGCCCGGATGGAGTCGTGGTCGGGCAGGTCGAGCAGGATCAGCCCGTGCAACCGGCCCTCCCCCCGGTCCAGCGCGCTGGCCCTGGCGAAACGGTGCCGCCACTGGATCTGCAGCCAGTCGAGCAGCGGACCGGCGCCGTCCAGGCCCCACACGCAGGCGTGGGTACGGGCCGTCGTGGGGCGGCGGACCCCGGTCGGCGACAGCTCCAGACCGGAGACCGCGTTGAACAGGGTCGACTTGCCGCTCCCCGTGCCTCCGGCGAGCGCGACCACGGTGTGCTCGGAGGAGAGCTTGAGCCGGTCTCCGGCGCGCAGCAGCAGTCGCCCCGAGCCGCTGAGGATCTCGGGATCGACCCTGTCCGGTCCCAGCTCCACGACCCGGGCCAGTGCGGCGAGCCTGACGCCGATTCCCTGCCGGGTACGGGTGGTGCCAACGGTGGTCATCGCTCGCTTACCGTTCCTCGTTCACCGCGGGGGCACCTCGCCCCGCGCGGACCACTTCAAGGTTGTACGCCGCCTGGTAGAGGCGGGTGGCGGCGGACTCGTCCGGCACACCCGCGCCGTCGAGGACCCGGGTGTGACGCGACGTCTCGTCGTCGAAGATCGCGCCGATCCGGGCGTGCAGGTCGCTGCGGGCCCTGGCGCCGATGGTCCGCACCGACTCGGCACCCAGCAGGGCGTTGACGAGCCGTTGCGGCAGGGTTCCCGAACCGGGCCCGGCGGCCTCCGCCGGACCGTGCCCGAGGAGGCCCACCGTGAAGACCAGCGCCAGCGACTCGACGTCGAACGAGACCAGCCGCGCCACCGACCGCTTGCTCACGCCCTCGGTGCGGATCAGCTCGACGATGTGGTCCTGCCAGGCGGCGATGGTACGGCCGGTCCTGCGCGCCAGGTCGTCGGAGGCGCGGCCGAGATCCGGGGCGACCGCCAGGATCTTCTCCGTGCCGGGCCGCTGCGACCAGCGGGAGACGGCCTCCTCGGAGGCCCGCTGCGCCGCCGAGATGACGACGGACTCCAGGCCCGCCCGGAGCGCCGCCTTCAGCGCGGTGATCCGCTCGGGGGCCTGCCGGTCCGCCTTGCCCGCGAACCGACCGGGCCTGCGCAGGTGCAGGGTCCGCATGAGGTCGCCCGAGCCCGCGAAGTCCTGCCAGCGGGCGAGCACCTCGCCGCAGAGCAACGAGCCGTCGCCGGTCGCCTTCTCGATCGCGGCCAGCGCCCCGCCGTAGACGGCGTCCACGTCCCGGCGGAGCTCTCCCCGGAACGCGACCTGGAACTCCAGTTGCCGGGCCAGCGCGGGCATCCGGGTGCGGAAACTGTCGAGCACGCCGGACAACGTCGCCTGTACGGCGCGCGCCCGGCGCTGTTCGTCGATGGACAGCCCGGTCAGCCAGTCGCGGAGCTCGGCGACCTCGTGGGCGGGGAGCATGCCGCCGGTGACCTTGCTCTCCTCGACGACGAAGCGCTCGACGTCGCCCAGGCCGTACTCGGCCAGCATCCTGAAGAAGTGCTTGGTGACCACGTCACGCGACCTGGGCGGCACCCGGGAGAGCACGATGGCCAGCTCGGCCCCGCGCTCCTTGGCCAGACGCAGCAGTCGCCACGCCGGGGCGTCGGCGTAACGAGTCGCTGTGGTGACAAATATCCATAAATCGCCCACGTCGAGCATGCGGTGGGCGATCTCGTGGTGCTCCTCGACGACCGAGTCGATGTCCGGGGTGTCGAGCAGGGCCATGCCCGCCGGAAGACCCTCCGCGGGAGCGAGCACCAGGGAGTCACGGCCGACCGCGGCCGGGACGGTCTCCTGCCTGCGCAGGCTTCCCAGCACGTCGCCCTTGGCGAACCAGTCCCGGTCGTCGGGGTGACAGGCGAGAACCGGGGTGGCGGTGGTCGGACGGCGCACGCCGGTGGGGCTGACCCGGGCCCCGGACAGGGTGTTGAGCAGTGTGGACTTGCCCGCGCCGGTCGAGCCCGCGATGACCACCAGCGCGGGGGCGGTGCTCGTACGGACCCGGGGGATCACGTAGTCGTCGAGCTGGGCGAGGACCTCCTCCTGAGCCCGCCGCGATTCCTCGGCCCCGGGGAGGTCGAGGCCGAACCTCAGGCCGGTGACGCCCTCGCGCACGGCGGTCAGCGCGCGGCTCAGGAGGCCGGCGGCGGCGTCGGGCAGCGGGGTCTCCCGCATCCGGTCCGGGCCGTCCGCGGAACGCGGGGCGGGCGCAGGACCCGGGGCAGGCGCGGAACGCGGGGCGGGCGCAGGACCCGGGGCAGGCGCGGAACGCGGGGCGGGCGCAGGACCCGGGGCAGGCGCAGGACCCGGGTCGCGCACGGAACGCGGGTCGTGTGCGGCGACCGAGCCCTCATCGGGCGCCGGATCCCGGACGGGCTCCGAGTCCTCTCCGAGGCCCGGACCACGCGCGGGATCCGGGACCTGCTCGGGGTCCGAGACCTGCGCGGGGTCCGGGACCCGCGCGATGTCCGGGACCTGCGCGGCCCCGGACACGACGGGCTCCGAATCGGGTACGGCCTCGGAGACGACGGGATCCCGGACGTCCCCGGAAGTCCGGTCACGCACGGGCTCAGCGGCGGGTACGGCCTCGGACGCGACGGGGTCCTGGACATCCGCGAGGACCTGATCGTGTACGGGAGCCGAGTCGTCCACGCGGTCCGAGTCGTCTGCATGGTCCGAGTCGTCCACGCGGTCCGAGTCGCCGACGAGGTCCGGGCCGTCGGCCGGGCCGGCCACGACGTGAGCGGGCGCGGCCCCGGTGGTCTCCCCGTTCTCGCCGGGACCCTCGCCTGCGTCGTCGATGCGGGCGGACGTGGACGCCTCCCCGGACCGGTCCGGGGAGGGAGGCGCGGAGGTCGCACCCTCGGGAGAGCCCGGAGAGGCCCCGGGAGAGCCTGCGGAGGTCACGCCCTCGGGAGAGTCTGGAGAGGAGACCGGGGCGTCGCCCACGGGGGCCTTCTCCACGGGAGCGCTGCTCATGGGGGCGGCTGATGAGGCTTCATGACCGCCCGCCGGCGACGCGGGCGCGTCGCCGGTCAGGGCCGCGATCCTCGCCTGGGCCGCCGCCGCGGCGGCACGGAAGGCGGCCATCGGGTCGTCGGCCGTCGCGGCGGCGCGGAAGTCCGCGAGCGGGTCGCCCGTCGGCGGGCCGGCGGGACCGTTCACCGGCGGGGAGGCGGCCCCACTCCGCGGGGGCACCTCGCCCGAGGGCCGGGCAGGCGCGTCCGCGGGCCGTCCGGGAACATCGGGCCGCGCGGGCGTTCCCCCCGGATGACGGGCAGGCCCCGCACCCGGCGGGGGCGGTCCCGCGGCGCCCTCGCGGGGCGCGGGCGCGTCGCCGGTCAGGGCCGCGATCCTCGCCTGGGCCGCCGCCGCGGCGGCACGGAAGGCGGCCATCGGATCATCGGCGGGCGGGGCGGTGGATCCGCCGGCGTCCCCGACGGCCGGGGGCCGGCCGGACGCGCGGGGGTCCTTGGCGGGGTCGATGGCTCCGAAGGCGAGGGTCTGCTCCCCGGGCGACTCGGCGTCGTCCGGAGCGGCGTCGCCGGAGGGCTCCCGTGAGGCGCGGGCGACTCGGCGATCACGCTCGTCCGGGTGGGGGGGCCTGTTGGCAGGCGACTTCACGGTACGCGCTCCGCTCGAACCATATCGACCTCCTGGCCGACCTTCACGACATCGCCGACGATCACGATCGCAGGTGGCCGGATCCCGGACGCGGTCACGCGCTCCGCCACGGTGGACAACGTCGCGTGGAGAGCCCGTTGGGTGGGAAGAGTACCGTCCTGTACCACCATCACGGGAGTTTCCGGCGAACGTCCCTCATGGATAAGAGTTTCGGCGATTATCCCGATTCGTTCGACGGCCATCATGAGCACCAGGGTTCCGTTGGAACCCGCCAGGTTCGGCCAGTCGACGGTCGATCGCGGATCGCCGGGCGGAACATGGACCGACACCACGTGGAACTCCTGGCTGACGCCGCGGTGCGTCACCGGGACACCCGCCGCGGCGGGCACCGCGACGGGGCTGGTGATGCCCGGTACGACGATGACCGGGATGCCTTCGCGGGCGCAGGCGAGCAGTTCCTCTCCGCCGCGCCCGAAGACGAATGGGTCGCCCCCTTTGAGGCGGACCACGAATTTGCCCTGCTTGGCGTGCTCGACCAGCAGTCCGTTGATCTCCTCCTGGAGCATGGACCGGCCGTAGGGGACCTTCGCGGCGTCGATCAGTTCGACGTCCGGGGGAAGCTCGTCGAGCAGGGCGCGCGGCGCGAGCCGGTCGGCGACGACCACGTCGGCCTGGGCGAGCAATTGCCGGCCGCGCACCGTGATCAGGCTCGGGTCACCGGGACCCCCGCCGACCAGCGCCACACCCACCGGTTTGGTACGGCCGCGCCGGGCGTCGATCGTGCCGTCGCGCAACGCCGTCACCACGGCGTCCCGGATCCCCGCCGCCCGGCGGGGATCACCACCGGCGGTGACCGCCACGTCGATCTCGTCGACCCGTCCGCGGGCGGGGGTCCACGCCGCCGAGGCCTCCCTGTCGTCGGCGCGCACGCACCAGATCCGCTTGGCCTCGGCCTCGGCGGCCACCGCCGCGTTGACCGCCCGGTCGTCGGTGCACGCCTGCACCAGCCAGGCCCCGTCCAGGTCGCCCACCTCGTACGGCCTGGCCTCCCAGATCACGCGGCCGGCCGCGATGAGGTCGTCGAGGGCGTGGGTGACCTCCGGAGAGATGACGGTGACCAGCGCACCGGCGTCGAGCAGCGCCGGGACCCGCCGCTGGGCGACGCGTCCACCGCCCACGACGAGCACCCGCCGTCCGGAGAGGCGCAAACCCAGCAGATAGGGCGACATGCGGCAGATCTCCTGTTCGCGGTCGATCGGTGGGCATGGAGCGTCAGGAGGCAAACCTACCGGCTTGTGACGTGTAGTTGACTGCCTCCGCCCCAACAGAGTTCCCAACAGGGTAAGGAACACATCCCCGTCGCCCCCACGACTTCCCGCTCCCCCCGGAACCTCCGTTTTCCGTGATCTCCCCGGAACCTCCGCGTGGTCTCTCCGGAACCTTCGCACGGTCCCTCCGGGGTCTCAGGCGATCTCCGGACGGCCTTCCGTGATCTCGCCCGGTCTCCCCGACCTTCCGGCCTCCTCCGGCCTCCCGGTCTCCCGACCTCTTCCAGGCTCACCGGGTCCTCCGGTGATCGGTACGGCGGGCCCCGCACCGATCACCGGATCGGGGAAGGCTCACGCCTCCTTGTCCGTGACCCCGGCCGAGTCGAAGGTCGCGACCTCGTGCATCACTCTGACGGCGGCGCAGACCAGCGGGTGGGCGAGCAGCCCGCCGGTCCCCTCCCCCAGTCGCATCTCCAGCTCCACCAGGGGCCGCAGGCCCAGATGATCGAGGGCGACGGCGTGGCCCGGTTCGGCCGAGCGGTGTCCGGCGACGCAGTGGTCCACCGAGCCGGGGGCCAGCGCGGCGGCCGCGAGCGCGGCCGAGCCCGCGATGACGCCGTCGAGGATGACCGGCACCCGGGCGGCGGCCCCGCCCAGGATGAACCCGGCGATCGCCGCGTGCTCCAGCCCGCCGACCGCGGCCAGCGTCTCCAGCGCCGATCGCGCCGGCGCTTCGCCGGACGCGCCGCCCGAGCCCTCCCGGCCGCCCGAGCCCTCAGGACCGCCCCGACCGTCCGAGCTCCACGAGCCCTCCGAGCGGCCCGAGCCCTCCGAAGCGTCCAGGGCGTCCGCGCTCTCCGCCGGGCCGGCGGCCAGGCCGTTGATCCGCAGCGCGCGCCGGATCACCGCGACCTTCCGTGCCAGCGTCTCGTCGTCGACGCCGGTCCCCCTGCCGGTCACGACGTTCGGGTCCCGGCCGGTGAAGGCACAGATCAACGCGGCCGAGGCCGTGGTGTTGGCGATGCCCATGTCCCCGGTGACCAGGCACCGGGCGCCGTGCTCGACGAGGTCTCGGGCCACGGTGATTCCGGCTTCCAGGGCGGCGACCGCCTGATCGGCGGTCATCGCCGGCCCCTGCGACATGTCGGCGGTGCCGTAGGCGACCTTGCTGACCGTCAGGCCCGGCGCCGGTTCGAGGTCGGCGGCGACGCCGACGTCCACGACCGTCACCGAGGCGCCGACCTGGGCCGCGAAGGCGTTGGCCACCGCGCCGCCCGCGAGGAAGTTGCCGACCATCTGGGCGGTGACCTCCCGCGGCCACGGGCTCACCCCCTGGGCGTGGACGCCGTGGTCGGCGGCGAAGATGGCCAGCGCCGCCGGGAACGGCATCGGCGGCGGGTTGACCGCGGCGGCTCCGGCCAGCCGTACCGCCACCTCCTCCAGGGCGCCCAGGGATCCGCGGGGTTTGGTCAGGTTGTCCTGGTGGGACCTGGCCGCGGCCAGCGCGGCGGGGTCGGCGGGCCTGATCGCGGTGATGGTCTGCTCAAGGAGGGTCATGCCGTTCAGTTTCCGCGAAAACCCGGCGTTCCGCGAAACCCTGGCGTTCCGTGGAACCCTGGCGTTCCGTGGAACCCTGGCGTTCCGTGGAACCCTGGCGTTCCGTGGAACCCTGGCGTTCCGTGGAACCCTGGCGTTCCGTGGAACCCTGGCGTTCCGTGGAACCCTGGCGTTCCGTGGAACCCTGGCGTTCCGTGGAACCCTGGCGTTCCGTGGAACCCA
>NZ_JBVJKQ010000016.1:0-206667 GCF_055585205.1 Streptosporangium sp. NPDC053982 | reverse complement strand
CGGAACCCTGGCGTTCCGTGGAACCCTGGCGTTCCGTGGAACCCTGGCGTTCCGTGGAACCCTGGCGTTCCGTGGAACCCTGGCGTTCCGTGGAACCCCGCGCTCCGTGGCGTGAACGCCCCGAACCCCTCCCGGGCGGCGCGACGGTTTCGAGGCCCCGCAGCGAGACCTTCCGTTCGCCGGCCTTGATACCCCGGAGCGTCCAGAGCCCGTACAGGGCCAGCAGCGGTTTGACGGCCGTCCACTCGCCGGGGCGGTAGTCGTCCGCGCGTACGAGCCTCCTGGCCAGATCAGGACGCTGCCGCCGCAGGTACGCGCGGGCCTTGAGCGCGTGAGCCGGCTGGGAGACGATCTTGATGCGGCCGGCGCCCTCAAGCAGTGGGATCACGTTCGTGATGTTCTCCCACGTCGTGGCGCTTTGCTCCTCAAGGAGCAGTGTGCCGTCGAACCCGAGCACCGACTTCGCGTAGTCGGCCATCAGCCGGGCCTCCGGGACGGCACCGCCGACGGCGCCGCCGCTGAAGATCACGCGAGTGTCGCGTGCGCGGTCGGCGGAGACGGAACGGATGCCGGCACGGACCCGCCAGCGATTGACGAGGTTCGCCGTCGCCTGGGGGTTCCGATAGCCCAGCACGACCACGGCCTCGGAGTCGCCCTCGCCGTCTCCCACGAGGGCCCGGGACCAGCGCCGGTTCAGCCACTCGCCCCAGACCAGGATCGCAGCGCCGGCCATCGCCGGCCCCGTCCTTCGTCGCATGCGGCAACATTAGGACACCCCGGCAGGACGTCCCCGGCGCCGGGCGGCGAGGACACACGCCGCGCCGGATCCCCCGCCTTCCAGGCGGGAGGGGCCGTCAGCAGATGACGCCGCCGAGCGCCTCCTCGTAGCGGTCGACGACCACGTCGGCCAGGCCCTCGCAGTCGCCGATGACGTCGGCGCACCGGACGTCGAGGTCGGGGTGGCCCGCGGCGTAGGCCATGGCCTGGGCCCAGACGCGGTCGAGCACCCCGCCGCCGAACAGCAGGTAGGGGACGACGATCACGCGCTTGGCCCCGAGCCGGCGGCAGCGCTCGATACCGCCGGGGACACCGGGCGGGGTGAGGGAGACGAACGCCGTCTCCACGGTCATGTACTCGTGGGCGTGCGTCTCCCAGAACAGGCGGGAGACCCGGTGGACGTCGGCGTTGGCGGCGGGGCTGGTGGAGCCGTCGCCGACCAGGACCACGGCGGTCTCGCCGATCTCGATGCGTTCGGGCTCGTCGTCGAACGGACCGGCGGCCGCGGGGACCAGGCGGAGGCTGGCGACCTCGGCGGCGGCGTCGGCCAGGCGCTCGGCCAGCAGCGTCAGCACGCGGGGGTCGGGACCGAGCGGGCGGCCGTAGTCGCAGGAGAGCGTCGGATGGCGCTTCTGTTCCAGGGCCATCACGGAGAGGAGGTCGGCGTCGGCGCGCATGTCCTCGATGAGGCTCAGCGGCAGCGCCACCATCCGGTGATGTCCCCGGGCGACCAGCGAGGCGATCGAGTCGCTGAGGCGGGGCCTGGCCATGCTGGTGTATCCGCCGGAGACGTCGGCCGCCGTCCGGTCCAGACGGCAGCGGAGCCGGTGGACGAACCTGCCGAATTCCGCGGAACCCGCATCATCGTGCGAGCCCTGCCCGACGAGCAGCAGCGGCGGTTTCATCAAGGAGGGACTCCAATGACCTTGACCTGGCAGTACGCGGTGGATCTCGACCCGGGGACACTCGGTCGCGAGTGGCGAGGATATCCGATGGCGCGGCGGCGCGAGCAGGTAACGGACTGTCCAAAAGCGGCACGGCGCCTCTTCGCCCCTTCGGGCGACGATCCGGGCCGATCCCTCCGGACCGGGGCCGACCAGGCAGGACGTCCGGAATTCCATGGACCGGAACGGCCGGCCGGGCCGCACGCCGCCTCACCGCGACACCCCGGCGCGACGCCTCACCACCTCACCGCGACACCTCACCCGACGCCGGGCCGTACCGTCGCCGCGCCGGAACGGAACGGAACGGGACAGGACGGTCAGTGGATGACGATCACTTCCAGCACGCGCGGGCCGTGCACGCCCTCGATCCGGTTCAGCTCGATGTCGCTGGTCGCCGAGGGACCGCTGATCCACGTCAGCGGCCGGGCCGGGTCGAGCCGCCCGACGGCATCGGGCACGTCGGCCACGATCTGATCGGCCCGCACCACGCACAGGTGGTAGTCCGGGACCAGGGTCAGCGCCCGCCGTCCCTGCCCGGGGCCGGCGTCCAGCACGATCGTGCCGGTCTCGGCGATCGCCACCGCGCATCCGGTGATCACACCGTCCACGGTGTCCAGTTCGGCGGCACTCAGCGGCGGATCGTCGGCGACCGGCTCGGGGGGCGTCCACTCCGGGGGCAGGCCCGCGGGGACGACCATCCGGGCGGCGCCGCGTCCGGCCAGCGCCGCGGTGATCGTCGCGGTCGCCTCCTCCTCGGCCACCACGTGCACGGCGGCGCGGTAGTCGGCCACCCGCTCGGCGAACAGCTCCACCGCGCCGGGCAGGTCGCGTGTCCCGCGGTAGGCGCGGGTGATCTCCACGTCGGGCGCCCCGGCCACGGCCGCGCGGATCCTGGCCAGGATCAGCTCTCTGCTCCCGCTCATCGGGTGCCTCCGTCCGTACGGTTCCACCAGTCGCGGAAGGACTCGGCGGGGATGTCGGGAAGGTCGCGGGTGTCGGTCCAGGCGGCCATCGGACCGGGCAGCCGTCCGGGGACGAAACGGCGCAACCGCCCGGCGAGCCGCTGGGCCCCCGCCAGACGCGCCGGGCGGTCGAACACCCATCCGGCGGCGCGCATGCCGAGACGTTCGGCGCGCGGGTGGCGGGCCCTGCCCCGCAGGTGGACCAGGACCTCGGGGATGTCGATCGCCACCGGGCAGGCGTCGAAGCAGGCGCCGCACAGGCTGGAGGCGTACGGCAGCGAGGCGTCGAGCTCGGAGGTCATGCCGCGCATCTGCGGGGTGAGGATCGCGCCGATCGGGCCAGGGTAGACCGAGCCGTAGGCGTGGCCGCCGGCGCGCTCGTAGACGGGGCAGACATTCAGGCAGGCCGAGCAGCGGATGCAGCGCAGCGCCTGCCGCCCCACCTCGTCGGCGAGGACCCGGGTGCGGCCGTTGTCCAGCAGGACCAGGTGGAACTCCTGCCCCTCGACGGCACCGGTCCAGGTGGAGGTGTAGGGGTTCATCCGCTCGCCGGTGGAGCTGCGGGGCAGCAGCTGGAGGAAGACCTCCAGGTCGCGCCAGGTCGGCAGGAGCTTCTCGATGCCGACCACGCTGATCAGCGTCTCGGGCAGGGTCAGGCACATCCGGCCGTTGCCCTCGGACTCCAGCACCACCAGCGTGCCGGTCTCGGCGATCATGAAGTTGGCACCGGAGATCGCGACCCTGGTGGACAGGAAGCGCTCCCGCAGGTGGAGGCGGGCCGCCTCGGCCAGGGCGCGGGGGTCGTCGGTCAGCCCGCCGGGCGCCGGGCGGCCCCAGTCCGCCATCTTCGCGCGGAAGATCTCGCGGATCTCCGAGCGGTTGCGGTGGATGGCGGGGACCAGGATGTGCGAGGGCCGATCGTCGCCGAGCTGCACGATCAGCTCGGCGAGGTCGGTCTCGTAGGCGGTGATGCCCGCGCGGCCGAGCGCCTCGTTGAGCCCGATCTCCTGGGTGGCCATCGACTTGACCTTGACGACGCTGGTCTCGCCGGTCGCCCTGACCAGGCCGGTGACGATCCGGTTGGCCTCGGCGGCGTCGGCCGCCCAGTGGACGTGGCCGCCGGCCGCGGTGACGGTCTCCTCCAGCCGCAGGAGGTGACGGTCCAGGTCGCGCAGCGTGTGGTCCTTGATCTGCCGGCCCGCGGCGCGCAGCTCCGCCCAGTCGGGAAGCTCGGCGACGACGGAGGCCCGCCGGCCGCGGATCGTGCGCGTGGCCTTGCGGAGGTTGAACCTGAGCTGGGAGTCCTGTACGGCGGAGGCCGCGTTGCGCGGGAACGCGGGCATGCCGAGGAACGCGGCGTTCCCGCTCACCGGCCGTCCTCCGCGGGGTTCTCAATGGTCTTCTCCATGGTGTTCTCCATGGGATCCTCCACGGCGGCGAGGATCTCGGCGAGGTGCATGGTCCGCACCCCGGTGCGCTGCCGCCGCAGGGCGCCGCCGATGTGCATCAGGCAGGAGTTGTCGGCGGCGCAGACCACCTCCGCGCCGGTGTCCATGACGTTGCGCACCTTGTCGGCGCACATCGCCGCGGAGACCGCCGGGTTCTTCACCGCGAAGGTCCCTCCGAAGCCGCAGCACTCCTCGGCCTCGGGCAGCGGGACCAGCTCCAGGCCCCGCACCCGCTCCAGCAGGCGGAGCGGCCGGTCGCCCAGGCGCAGGCCGCGCAGCGAGTGGCAGGTCGGGTGGTAGGTCACCCGGTGCGGGAAGTACGCGCCGACGTCCTCGACGCCGAGGACGTCGAGGAGGAACTCCGACAGCTCGTGGACCTCCGGCCCGTCCGGGGCGGCGCGGACCAGCTTCGGGTACTGCTCCCGGACCATCGCGGCGCACGACCCCGACGGCACCACGACCGCGTCGTAACCGGCGAAGACGTCCGCAAAGTGCCGTGCCAGCCGCCTGCCCTCCGCGAGGTAGCCGGTGTTGACGTGCATCTGGCCGCAGCACGTCTGCGCCGCGGGGAAGTCCACGTCGCATCCCAGGCGGCGCAGCAGGGTCACGGTCGCCTGCCCGGTGCCGGGGAACAGCGTGTCGTTCACGCAGGTGACGAAAAGGGCGACGCGCAAGGCACTCCTTCCCGAGTGTGACGGGACACATTACCTGTCCGGCTTCCGCAGCCTCGGGAAGGGTGCGGGTCAGGGCCGGAGGGCCGCTCCCGGCGTGTCCCCTGAGGTTCCGGAGGTCACGGAGACCGGGACCGGGACGACCCCGGACGACGGGCCGGGGACCCCCAGGGAGACGGGCCCGAGTGAGGACGCCGGGGACGGGACGGTGCCGGTGATCGAGGGCGGCCGGACGGAGTCCGCCACCCGGCACGACGCGCCCGAGCACGTCGCCAGCGCGTCGAGCTGCCGGTCGAACGCGGAGATCACCGACGGCGGCACCCCGGCCGCGAGGTTGTGGAGCTGGTAGGGGTCGGTGACGAGGTCGTAGAGCTGGTACTCCCCGGTCGCGTAGCGGACGAAGGTGTAGCGGGCGGTCCGCATCCCCCGGTATTCCGGGACCGGCGTCTGGCGGGCCGAGCTCAGGTTGAACGGGCGGTTGAACTCCAGCAGCACGTTCTGCCGCCAGGACGGGGGCGTGCGGCCGCGCAGCAGCGGCACCAGGGACCGTCCCTCGGCGAAGGAGGGCAGCCGTGCCCCGCCCAGGTCGGCGAAGGTCGGGGCGAGATCGACGTTGGCGCCCATCTCCTCGACGACGCCGCCGGGTTGCACGCCCGGCCCGCGGACCACGAGCGGGACCTTGATCGCCTCGTCGAACGGGGTGGTCTTGCCGTGCTGGAGCCGGTGCTGGCCCAGGTGGAACCCGTTATCGGAGCCGAAGAAGATGTAGGTGTCGTCCAGTTTCCCGGCGGCCCTGAGGGTCTCGACCAGGGCGCCGACCATGTCGTCCACGCCCAGCATGGCGCGGAGCCTCCGGCGGTAGCGCTCGTCGATCCGCTGGGTGGCGAGCGCGCCGAACCGCGGGCGCATCCGCATCCAGAGGGGCTCGGCGGAGACGTCCTCCTGGTTGAACGACGGCGTCCGCGGCGCCGTCGCGTAGGGGAACGCCGCGGCGTGCCGGGGCGCGCAGTTGGCCGGGTTGTGCGGGGCGATGGGCGCGAGGTAGAGGAAGAAGGGCTGGTCGCCCGGCTGGGAGACGAACGTCTGGGCCTTCTCGCTCAGCACGTCGCCGAGGTAGTCCTCGGGCAGCGAGCCGTACGACCGTACGGTGCCGTTCTCGTTGAGCGCGTAGTCGTACTCCTTGTAGAGGTTGCGTACAGGGACGTCCCATTCGTCCCAGCCGGGCGGCACGTGGTCCGGCGGGGCGATTCCGCCGGGGTAGTGGTTGAGGTACTTGCCCATCAGCCCGGTGCGGTACCCGGCGTCCTGCATCCAGGTCCCGATCGTGGAACGTTCCAGACCTGAGGTGAAGAACTTCTCGAAACCCCCTTCGGGGCCGGTGTTGGTCAGCACGCCGTGGCTGTGGACGTACTGGGAGCGCAGGATCGACGAGCGGGAGGGGCAGCACCAGGAGTTCGACACGAAGAAGCGCTCGAAGCCGGTCCCGGCGAGGACGAGCTGGTTCCAGATGTTCGGGAAGAGGTGGAGGTTCCCGGCCTCCAGGTCGTCGGTGAGGATGAACACGATGTTCGGCCGCCGGACGGCCTGCGCCGCCGTGGGGGCCAGTCCGGACGCCGCCGCGAGGACGGACAGCAACGTCAGGCACAGGAGCTTGCGGGCGGTGTTCAGCACAAGCTCACGTTTCCCACCTGCCACGACGCCGACACCTCCCCCTCGACCACCACCACTGGAACGTGTTCTCATCGGGTAGGCGCACGACTTCTCGCGGGAGGCCCCCATGACCGCCGATCTGAGGCTCGGACTGAACCTCGGCTACTGGCAGCGCGAACCCTCCGACGCCACGCCGCTCGTCCAGGCCGCCGAGCGGCTGGGCTACGACTCCGTGTGGACCGCCGAGGCGTACGGCAGCGACGCCTTCACCCCGTTGGCCTGGTACGGCGCCCGTACGTCCCGGATCAGGCTGGGCACCTCGGTGGTCCAGCTCTCGGCCCGGACCCCGGCGGCGACCGCGATGACCGCGATGACGCTGGACCACCTGACCGGCGGGAGGCTGCTGCTCGGGATCGGCGCCTCCGGCCCGCAGGTGGTCGAGGGCTGGTACGGCGTGCCGTTCCCCCGGCCGCTGGCCCGCACCCGCGAGTACGTCGAGATCATGCGGAAGGTCTGGCGGCGCGAGGAGCCGGTGACGCACGACGGCGAGCACTACCCGCTCCCCTACCCGGGCGGCGCCGGCCTCGGCAAGCCGCTGAAGCTGATCACCCGTCCGCTGCGCCCCGACATCCCCGTCTACCTGGGCGCCGAAGGCCCCCGGAACGTCGCGCTCGCCGCGGAGATCTCCGACGGCTGGCTGCCGCTGTTCACGCTCCCGGAGCGGATCGGCGAGATGTACGGCCCGTCGCTCGCCGGGGCGGCTCCGGACTTCGACATCGCGGCGATGGTCATGACACTGCTCACCGACGACGTCCGGGGCGCCCTGGACGCGGTGAAGGCGATGCTGACCCTCTACATCGGCGGCATGGGGGCCAAGGGCCGCAACTTCCACTCCGACATCGTCGCCAGGATGGGGTACGGCGAGGCGGCCGAGCGGATCCAGGCGCTCTACCTGGCCGGGCGCAGGCAGGAGGCGTTCGCGGCGGTCCCGGACGAACTGGCCGACGGCATCTCCCTGGTCGGCCCGGCCGGGCGGATCCGCGAGCGCCTCGCCGTGTGGCGGGCGAGCCCGGTCACCAGCCTGCTGGTGATGGGCCCGCGGGACGAGGACGCCCTGCGGACGATCCGCGACCTGGTCCTGGGCTGACGCTCCGCGCCGCGGTCCCGGCCCGGCACCCCGGCCCGACCGCGGCGCGGGGTCGGTCCGGCCGCGGCGCGGGGTCAGTCCGGCCGCGGTGCGGGGTCGGCGGTGACCGACCGCAGCAGCGGAGCGCTGGCCGCCCCTGCCCCCGCCACCCCGGCGAAGCCGAGGACCACGCAGGTCAGCAGGACCATCAGCCCGCTCGTGTTCATCGCGGCGTACACGAACGGCAGGGCGCAGAGCATGCCCGCCGCGATGGTGCCGCCGCCCATGACCGTCAGCGGGATGAGCGTCTCGGACCGGCGGGCCGCGTTCAGCACCGAGAGCGGGGTGCCCGCCAGCCTGAGCAGCGCGTAGGTCTGCCGCCGGTCCAGGACCGAGGAGGCGGCGGTGATCCCGGCGCTGGCGATCGCCACCAGGAAGGACACCGCGAGCACGGCGACCACTCCGGTGCGGATGTCGCCGATCACCCGGTTGCTGGCCCGCTGGTCGTCGGCCGCCGTGGTGGCCACGCCGCCCGGGACCAGGCCGGACAGCGCGGTGCGGGCCCGGTCGAGCGTCGCGGCGTCACGCGCGCGGGGCGTGACGGCGACGACCTTCAGTCCGCCTTCGCGGCCCTCGCCTCCGCCGGTCGTCCGCACCGCCGCCGGGACGCCGGCCGCCGACAGCCGCTCGCGGGCCTGGCCCGCGACCTCGGAGAGACGCGCGGGAGGCGCCGAGACGCGCAGGACGGCGGCGTCGGGGGAGCCGAGCAGGCCGCTGTCCGGGACGAGCAGGCCGATGAACCCGGCGATGAATCCGATCATGGCGACGCCGCTCACCGTCCGCCAGGCGGACCTGGGGTCGTCGATCAGGCGGCGGCCGGCCAGCAGCCGGGCCGGGCCGCGCGCGGTGCGCGCGACGATCCGGCCGATCCGGCCGACCACCCAGGGACCGGCGAGGTTGACGGCGCCGAAGGCCAGCCCCAGGGAGAGGGCGAAGATCCCCACGCCCGCCCCCATGCCGCCGACGACGGGCACCGTGGCGAGGGCGGCGAGCAGCGCGACGACCCGGACGAAGCGCATCGCCGGGGGCGTCTCCCGCCGCGCGACGCCCAGCGGGCTGACCACGACGCGGCGCAGCCCGGCCACCGCCGACAGGCCGACGAGCAGCGGCACGGCCGCCAGCACGCCCGCCACCGCCGGCACGCCCGGCCACAGGTCGGCCAGGAACCAGGAGCCGCCGGCCACCTCGATCCCGGTGAGCAGCGGGGAGCAGGTCCCGTACAGGGCCAGGCCGAGCAGCGCGCCGCAGAACGCGGTGATCACCGCCTCCGCGACGGTCATCGTGACGACCTGCCCCGGGGTCGCGCCGACCAGCCGGAGCGCGGCCAGGCGCTGGTCGCGGCGGGCCACGGTGAGCCGGGCCGCGGCGCCACCGAACACCAGCAGCGGCACGACCATCAGGACGCTGGCGATCACCCCGAGGATCTGGTAGCCGATCGCCTCGTCGGTGCGCTGCCCGGCGAAGGAGGAGATCCGTACCGGCCCGAGACCGCGGTCCCGGTCGTCGTGGCCCGGCGCCTTGGCGGTCATCTCCGGGGAGTCCGCCGACTGCCCGCGGACGACCAGGAGTTCGCCGGGGTGGACCAGCGTCCCCTCCTCGACGGTCCCGGCGCGCCGGCCCGGGAACCGGTCGGCGAGCTGGTCCGCGGGAAGACTCCCGGCGAGTTCTGCGAGCGCCGGGGAGAACCAGACCTCTCCGGGGGCGGGGAAGCGGGTCAGGCCGGGCGGAGCGGGCGCGTCCGGCTTCAGCGCCGTCAGGTTCACGACGGTGATCCGCCGGCCGCGCACGTGGTCGGTGCGCACCGACTCGGCCGCCACCGCCGCCGTCCCGTCCGCGGCGGCCACCGGGTTGCGCCACGCCTCCCGGTCGGCCCGGCCCTGGAAGGCGAAGTTGACGGCCACGGTGAACAGCAGGAGCGCGGTGCTGATCGCCACCGCCGCCGCGGTCAGCCCGGCGCCCAGCAGGCCGCGGCGGCCCCCGCCGCGCAGCAGCCGCCAGGCCAGTCCGACCAGGTTGCCCATCGCGCTCACCGGTCCGCCCCGGGCGGCACCGGGGCTCCGGTCTCCCGGTCCCATCCGCCCGGACCGGCCGCCGCGGGCGCGGCGGGCATGACGACCGTGGCAGGCGCGGCAGGTGCTGCGGGCGCGGGGGACCCGGCGTCCCGAGGTCCCGGCCGGCCGGGCAGGACGCGGCCGTCGCGGACCTCGACCACGCGGTCGCACCAGCGGGCCACCCCGTGGTCGTGGGTGACGACCACCAGCGACGCCCCGTTGTGCTTGGTGGCCTCCACCAGCAGGCGCATCGTCTCCTGTCCCGTGACCTGGTCGAGCGCGCCGGTCGGCTCGTCGGCGAAGATCACCGCGGGCCGGGTGACGAGCGCCCTGGCGATCGCCACCCGCTGCGCCTGACCGCCGGAGAGCTCACCCGGGCGCCGTCCCTCCATCCCGGCCAGGCCGAGCGGGGCGAACCACTCGCGGGCCCGCCGTACGGCGTCGGCCCGGGAGACGTCGCCGAGCATGAGCGGCAGCGCCACGTTCTCGTCGGCGGGCAGTTCGGGCAGGAGCTGGCCGAACTGGAACACGAACCCGAACCGGGTGCGGCGCAGGGCGCTGCGCTCGCGCTCACCCAGCGCGTCGATCCGCCGGTCCAGCAGGCGCACCTCTCCCTCGTCCGGCTTCATGATCCCGGCCAGGCAGTGCAGCAGGGTCGACTTGCCCGACCCACTCGGTCCCATGATCGCTACGGCCTCGCCGCCCCGGACGGCCAGCCCGACGCCGCCCAGCGCCACGGTCGGGCCGAACCGCTTGACCAGGCCGGCCCCTTCAAGCACAACATTCATGGCGACGACTCTTCCGCCCGAGGGGGCCGCGGCGGATCGGCCGGGAGTCCGATCCGGGCCCGCCGGCCTCGGCCGAAAGTCGGGGTCCGCGCCTCCCTGCGGCCGGGGGCGCGGATCCCGGGGAACAGGCGGCGCGGGTTCCGGGGCCGGCCTCCGGAGGCGTCCCGTGGCCGGTGTCCGGGGTGTTCCGATGCGAGGGTCCGAGCCCCCGGTACGGCTGGCAGAATCCATCGGGTGACGATTCGGGTGCTCATCGCTGACGATCAGGAACTGGTACGGACCGGGTTCAAGATGATCCTGGACGCCCAGCAGGACATGGAGGTCGTGGCGACCGTCGCGAACGGCGCCGAGGCGGTCGAGCACGCGCGCAGGCTGCGGCCCGACGTGTGCCTGCTCGACATCCGGATGCCCCTGCTGGACGGCCTGGAGGCCACCCGCGCCCTGGCCGGGCCCGGCGTCGCCGACCCGATGCGGGTGGTCATCGTCACGACGTTCGACCTGGACGAGTACGTCTACGGGGCGCTTCGGGCCGGGGCCACCGGGTTCCTGCTCAAGGACAGCGGGCCGACGCTGCTGATCGAGGCGATCCGGGCGGCGGCGGCCGGGGACTCCCTGGTGTCGCCGTCGGTCACCGTGCGGCTGCTGGCGCACCTGGCCCGGCCCAGGTCCGGCGGCGGCCGGCCGCCCGCCGAGCCGCTCACCGAGCGCGAGCTGGACGTCGTCCGCCTGGTGGCCAGGGGGCGGTCCAACCAGGAGGTGGCCGCGGAGCTGTTCGTCTCGCTGTCGACGGTCAAGACGCACCTCGGCAGCATCCAGGCGAAGCTCGGGACCAGGAACCGGGTGGAGACCGCGGCCTGGGCCTGGGAGTCGGGCGTGGTCGGCTGACGGCGGGGAACCGTTTCCGACCTGCGGTGGGCGCGGTTGACGAAGAGCCCTGCTGGATAGGAAAAGGGCAGACACTTCAGCGCATGCCGGGGGGAGATGACCATGCGCTCTGTCCCGCTGGCGCCGAGGAGGCCCGTCATGGTCGTCTACGTGCTCCTCGCCGCCCAGGTACTCGCGGTCGCCTGCCTGACCGCGTTCGAGGAGACGCGCGGGCGATGGCTGGCCCGCCGGCTGGCGACACTCGGCGGCGACCACCACGCTCCCGCGGCGCAGGCCGTCGCCGGGGCCGCAAGTGCCTTCGCCCTGCTGCTGATCCTCGTGGTGGCGACCACGGTCGCGGCGGCCGTCGCCTACCTGTCGTGGCTGGTACGGGCCCGGCAGAGCATCGCCCCCTCCCGGTCTCCGGTCGCCCCTGTGCTGGCGGCGTGGTTCGTGCCGGTGGTCAACCTCGTCGCCCCGCCGCTGATGCTGCACCGCCTGTGGCGGGACTCCCGTCCGGCGCCCGGCGGGGGCGGCCACTGGCCGGTGCTGCTCACCGCCTGGTGGCTGAGCTGGCTGGCCGTACTGGCCGTGGTCACCGTACGGCTGATCGGCGGGCGCGGGGACGGGGGCCTGACCGGGCTCGGCCCGGCCGAGCTGGCCGTGGTCGCCGCCTGCGCCGCGCTGTGCGCCGCGACCGTCCGGGAGGTCACCCGGGCGCAGGACCCGGACGCCCGCCGCCGCCTCGCGGGGACGCGGGCCGGGGCGGGGCGTCAGTCCCAGGCCCTGATCAGCAACCAGCCCTCGGCGGCGGTGTCGAAGCGGAGCTCGTAGGTGCCGAGCCGGTCACCGGGATCGGCCTCGACCCGCCAGAAACGGCGCTCTCCGGGGTCGCTGTCGGAGATCTTCCACCACTCCCGGGCGACGACCCAGTGGTCCAGCACCCTCTGCACGGTGTGGAGCCGGTCGCGCCAGAGGAACCGGACCGGCAGCCCGTCGTGGGTCCACACGTCGATCGGGTCACCGTAAAGTCTGCTCAAGGCGCTCTTCTCCCGCGGCCGTCGAACTGATCACCCGGGGGAAGACGGGCCTGGGCGTCGAACATACGTTCTTATCCGGCGCAGTGCAAGCCGCAGGCCGTCACAACTGCCGATCATCGTGAAGATCTCGGTAGTGTGAGCCACCCAACGGATGGCATGCGGTTAGGTATGACGGTGAACAACCTCGAATCCGGCGACTCTCCACACATCGGCCGCTATCGCGTGCTCCGGCCGCTGGGCCGGGGCGGGATGGGCACGGTCTATCTCGGCGAGTCGCCCGAGGGACGGCAGGTCGCCATCAAGGTGATCAACCCGGAGTACACCCGTCACGAGCAGTTCAGGATGCGTTTCCGCAGGGAGGCCGAGGCCGCCCGGCGGGTCCGCCGGTTCTGCACCGCCGCCGTGATCGAGGCCGACCTGGACGGCGACCAGCTCTACGTCGTCACCGAGTACGTGGCCGGCCCGAATCTGGAGGAGGCCGTGCGGGCACAGGGGCCGCTGTTCGGCTCCAGCCTCGACGCGCTGGCGGTCGGCGTGGCGACCGCGCTCACCTCGATCCACGGCGCCGGGATCGTGCACCGCGATCTGAAGCCCTCCAACGTGCTGCTCTCCTCCCTCGGCCCCCGGGTGATCGACTTCGGCATCGCCCGGGCGCTGGACACCCTCAGCGGGATCACCGGGACGGGCGAGATCATCGGAACCCCCCGCTACATGGCGCCGGAGGTGCTGCGCGGCGAGCGCGTCTCCCCCGCCTGCGACGTGTTCTCCTGGGGCTGCCTGATGGCCTTCGCCGCGAGCGGCCGGCCGCCGTTCGGCGGGGACTCGCTGCCCTCGGTGATGTACCAGGTGCTGAACACCGACCCCGCGCTGGAGGGCATGGAGCCCGCGCTGCGCGAGCTGGTGGCCCGCGCCCTGGTCAAGGACCCGGAGCGCCGGCCCACCGCCCAGCAGATCCTCGACCACCTCATCGGCCGTTCGGCCGAGCCGGAGCAGGCCGCCCGCTCGGTCCGGACGGTCTGGCAGCAGGACCCACAGGTCACGGCGCCGGGCGCCCCGCAGCCGACCGCGCCGTGGCCGGGAACCGCCGAGCCGCGGACCGCCCCCTGGCCCGGCGCCGCACCGGGCGGACCGGGTGCTTCCGGGGGACACCACGCGCCGGGCCTTTCCGCCGGACCGGGTGCTTCCGGTGGCCCCGGCGGTCCCGGCGGGCCGGGTTTTCCGGGGTGGCCGGGCGCTCCAGGCGCTCCGGGCGGACACGCCGTACCCGAGAGGTCCGCCGTACCGGGCGGGCAGGTCCCGGGCCGTCCGGAAGAGTGGACCGCGCAGGAGACGCGCGCCGGCGGGCCGGGCGGGGCCCCGCCGGCGGGCCCGGCCGGTCCGCCCGCGGCGCGCGGCGGCCGGACGGGAGGGCGGCTCCGCCTGGCCGTCGCGGCGACGGCGGCCCTCGTCGTGGCCGGCGGAACGGGTCTGTATTTCCTGCTGTCCCCGAGCGGCCCACCGGACGACCTGCCCCTGCTCTACCAGGACGACTTCACCCAGAGCACCAACTGGGACAGCTCCGAATACGACCCGCCCACGCGGAAGTGGGGTTACTCCCACGAGGGCTACATCGCCATCGACGTCGACGGAGAGGACGCCGGCCACCGGATGGACGCGCCCATACCGTTCGTGACCGCGCCACCGGCCACCCCCGCCCCCTCGGCGAGCCCCACGCCCGTCGTCCCGACGCGGCTGCTCGTCGGCGTGGACGTCAGGATCCGCGGCGGCTCCGGGCCCGGCGACTACGGCGTGTTCTGCCGCGGCGACAAGGACAACCTCAACGCCACCCGGTACGAGTTCCTGCTCGACACCTCGGGCAAGGCCCGCATCCGCAAGACCATCGACAACGCCGGAGGAGAGCTCGCCGCGCCCGCCGAGGTGGACCTGCCGAAGGGCGAGGCCGCCCGCGTCCAGGCCGAGTGCGCCGACGAGGGCGAGAGCGGCGTGCGGCTGACCATGTGGGTCAACGGCAGGCGGGTGCAGACCGCCCGTGACGGCACCCCGCTGCCCAACGGCTCGGTCGGCGTGTTCGCCAGGGTCGCCGAGAAGGGCCGCGCCACGCTCAAGACGTCCTTCGACAACTTCACCCTGAACGGCCCGCTCCCGCCCAAGGGCTCCGCCGGGAAGGGCGGGTGACCCCCACGGGGCTCCGGCGACCTCCCCCGGACGACCCTGTGACGGTCCGGGACCCGGCCGGGGAGAGTGATCGGCTCCGGGGTCCGGCGGTTCCGCCCCGGACGGCCGACCCCGCCGGAGGGCCGATCCCGCCGGAGCGTTCCCGCCGGGAAGAGTGAGCGGCCCCGCGCGGTTGGGGACGAAAGGATCACACACCGAATCCGAGGAGTCGAGCGCGATGCATGCCATAGTCGTCCGTGCCACCGGCGGTCCCGAGGCCCTGACCTACACCGAGCACCCCGACCCCGTGCCGAACCCCGGGGAGGTGCTGGTCGACGTCGCCGCCGCGGGCGTGAACTTCATCGACGTCTACCACCGCACGGGCCGCTATCCGCTCTCCCTTCCGTTCGTCATCGGAGGCGAGGGCGCGGGCACGGTCACCGCGGCGGGTGAGGACGTCGAGGGCGTCTCGGCCGGTGACACCGTGGCGTGGACCAACGTGATGGGAAGTTACGCCGAGAAGGTCGCGGTGCCGGTCTCCCGCCTGGTCCGGGTGCCGGAGGGGGTCTCCGCCGAGACCGCGGCGGCCGTCACCCTGCAGGGGCTGACCGCGCACTACCTGACCCACTCGGTCCACGAGGTCAAGCCCGGTGACGACGTTCTCGTGCACGCCGCGGCCGGGGGTGTGGGCCTGCTGCTCGTCCAGATCGCCAAGCTGCGCGGCGCCCGGGTGATCGGGACCGTCTCCACCGAGGAGAAGGAGAAGCTGGCCCGCCAGGCCGGCGCCGACGAGGTGCTCCGCTACGAGGGCTTCTCCGAGGCGGTCCGCGACCTGACCGGCTCCGGCGTGCACGTGGTCTACGACGGCGTCGGCGCGGCCACCTTCGACGGCAGCCTCGCCTCGCTGCGCCCGCGCGGCATGATGGCTCTGTACGGCCAGGCCAGCGGCCCGGTCCCGCCGATCGACCCGCAGGTCCTCGGGCAGCACGGGTCCCTCTTCCTGACCCGGCCCTCCCTCGCCCACTACGTCGCCACCCGCGAGGAGCTCGCCTGGCGGGCTTCCGACCTGTTCGGTTGGGTGGCCGAGGGCAGGCTGAAGGTGCACGTCTCCGGCCGCTACCCCCTCGCCGAGGCGGCCAGGGCCCACGAGGACCTGGAGGCCCGCCGCACCACCGGCAAGCTCCTGCTGCTGCCCTGAGCCCCGCGTCCCGGGGCCGGCGCCGTGCCCGCCGTACGGCGGCGCCGCGGGTCATCGGCCCCGGGACCGGTTCCCTCGGCGAGGTTCAGCCGCGCAGGGCGCGCCAGAGCACGCCCGGCCGCATGAGGGCCGAGGGCGGGTCGAGCAGGCCGGTCACCCGGCCGAAGGCGACCGCGACCGCGGGATCGTGCGCGGCCGCCCGCTGCAGCCTGCGGACGTAGGCGTTGAGGACGCGGACCCGCGGCGGCCGGCTCCCCTCGGCCTCACGCATGGACAGGTCGGCGCCGGTGGCCAGCTGCCAGGCGGGGTCCACCGCCCTGGCCGCGGCGGCGAAGTAGCGGCGGGCCAGATCGCCGGCGCCCTCGCGCAGCCGGTCGCGCAGCGCGAGGGCGTCCAGCGCGCCGACCGCCATGCCCTGGCCATAGATGGGGTTGAAGTTGCACAGGGCGTCCCCGGTGACGAGCAGCCCCTCGGGGAAGCGGCCCAGCCGCTCGTAGCGGCGCCGCACGCTGGTCGGGATCCTGGCCGCCCCCACCTCTCCGAGGGGCTCGCCCCGGCGGACGGCCGCGGCCACGTCGGCGGGGGCGACCTCGTCGAGCCACGAGAAGAAGCCCTCGGCGTCGGACGGCGGGCGCACCCCCGCGTTGCCGCCCAGTGTCACCAGCCAGCGGCCGCCCTCCACCGCGCAGAGCGCGGCGCCCTTGCGCTGCCCCGGATGGGAGCCCACGAGGACCATCCGGTAGCCGCCCATGGCCTCCTCGGGGATGCGGAAGTACCAGGTCGCGTAGGCGACCTCGACCTTGACGACCTCCTCCTCCGGCCGGTCGAAGCCCATCTCCCCCAGCCAGACGAGCGTCCGGCCGCCCCGGCCCATCGCGTCGACCACCAGGTCGGCGGGCAGTTCCCGCTCGCCGTCGTCACCGGCGACGCGCGCGCCGGAGACCCGGCCGCCGTCCGCGACGATCCCGGTGACCTGGTGGCGGTCGGCCAGGACGAGGTTCGGCAGCGCGCGCGTCCGCCGCAGCAGGTGCCCCTCCAGGAACGGCCGGGTCGCCGACACGCCCTGATCCGGGGTCGGCGTCCTCGCGAACTCGTATCCGCCCATGATCATGCGGAGCTGCGTCGTCCCGTACGGCACGGCGCCCGCGTCGATCATCTCCGCGGTGACGCCGGGGAACAGCTCCTCGATGACCTGGAGGCCGCGCGGCAGCAGGCCGTGCGCGTGGAACCCCTGCGGCACGCCCCGGCGGGGGCCTCCGCCGTCCAGCGCGTCGCGCTCGACGAGCGTCACCCGGTCGTAGAAGTCGGTCAGCACGCGCGCGGCCAGCAGCCCGCTGACCCCCGCCCCCAGCACGACCGCGTGCTCCCCGGCTCTGCGGATCATGAACCCCTCCCGGGTGACGGCGTCGTGAGATCCGTCTCCGAGTATCGCCGCGCACCGGAGCTTTGTGATCACCAGGAGTGGAATCCACGCCCGGAATCCGGCTCGGGGGGCGGCCGGAATCAGGGACGACGCCGGAGCGAGGACGCGGGGACCGGGGCGCGTCCGGACCCGCGTCCGGACCCGCGGATGGAACCCACGGCCGGACCCCCAGCCGGATTCCGGCCCGGTGGCCGGGACCCACGGTCGAAACCCCGGCCGGATTCCGGCCCGGCGGCCGGGCGCCGCCGGGTCTATCTTTGGGGCATGAATGTGGACACGGCGTTCGTGCTGGGCGGCGGAGGGGTGCTCGGCGCGCATGAGGTCGGCATGCTGCGGGCCCTGGACGAGGCGGGCGTCAAACCCGACGTGGTCGTCGGCACCTCCGTCGGCGCGCTGAACGGCGTCGTGCTCGCCGCCGACCCCGCCGCGGCCGTCTCCCGGCTGACCTCCCTGTGGGAGACGGAGGCGGTCCGCACCGCCTTCGGCGGGTCGTGGATGACCCGGCTGTCCACCCTCGCCAGGAGCGGCACCCACCTGCACTCCGCCGCGCCGCTGCGCGCCATGCTGGCCGGGATGCTCCCGGTGACCCGCATCGAGGACCTGGCCGTGCCGTTCCAGTGCGTGGCCGCCTGCGTCGAGCGGGCCACCGCCCACTGGTTCACCGAGGGGCCGGTCGTCGAGGCGGTCCTCGCCTCCTGCGCCGTCCCGGGGCTGCTGCCGCCGGTCCGCATCGGCGGCGACCACTTCCTCGACGGGGGGCTGGTCCACAGCATCCCGGTCGGCCGCGCCGTCGCCCTCGGCGCGCGCCGCGTCTACGTCCTGCACGTCGGCCGGATCGAGCGGCCCCTGGCCCCCCCGCGCCGGCCGTGGGAGGTCGGCCTGACCGCCTTCGAGATCGCCCGCCGGCACCGTTTCACCGAGGAGATGGCCGCGCTGCCCACCGGCGTGGAGGTGCACGTCATGCCCGCCGGCGCCGAGGCCAGGCCCGGCGTGGACCTCTCCCAGCTCCGCTATCGCGATTCATCGCGTATATCTGGGTACATCGAGCGTGCGTACCGGGCGTCGTCGGAGTATCTCGCCCGTCGGTCGCCCGCCTGAGCCGCGCGCCCGCCCGAGCAGGGGCGGTGCCGCCGGCCGTACGGCGCGGCGGCCCCGGGGGCACGGACCGGTGCCGTACGGCGAGCCGCGGAGGAAGGAGGGACCGGTGCTCCCTCCCCGCATCGTCCGCCGCCTGGTCCTCGCGCCCCTGGTGGTGGTGCTCGCCGTGGCCGCGCTGGTCACGCTTCCGGTCTGGCTGCTGGTGGTCGCCGCGGCCTCACTGCGCCTGCCGCCCCCGCAGCGGCGGGGCACCCGCCTGGTGTGGTTCGCGGTGGCGTGGCTGACGCTGGAGACGATGGCGCTGCTGGCCTGCTTCGGCATCTGGGTGGTCTCCGGGTTCGGCGGACGGCTCAGCCGCGACGAGTACGAGGACCGCCACTACGCCCTGATCAAATGGTTCCTGGGACAGGTGTACGGCGCGGCCGAACGGATCTTCCGCCTGCGTGTCCTCATGGAGGCGCCCCCGCCCACTCCGGACGAGCTGTCCCGGCGGCTGACCCGCCCGGTCATCGTGCTCGCCCGCCACGCGGGCCCCGGCGACTCGGTCCTGCTGGTGCACCACCTGCTCAGCGTGTACGGCCGGCGCCCCAGGATCGTGATGAAGGCGGCCCTGCGGCTGGACCCCTCCCTGGACGTGCTGACCGGCCGGGTGCCCAGCGCCTTCGTCTCCCAGGGCGCCGGAGCGGGCGGCATCATCGCCGAGATCCGCCGGCTTGCCGCCGACATGGACCCCGACGACGCCCTGGTGATCTTCCCTGAGGGCGGGAACTTCACCCCCAGGCGGCAGGCGAGGGCCATCCGGCGCCTGGAGAACAAGGGGCTGGCCGAGGAGGCCGCCCGCGCCCGCCGCCTGGAACACGTACTCCCCCCGCACCCCGGCGGGGCCTTCGCCGCCATCGACGCCTGTCCCTCCGCCGACGTGGTGTTCGTCGCCCACACCGGCCTGGACGACCTGGTCACCCTCCACGACCTCTGGAGCAAACTGCCCACGCACGCGGAGGTGCGGGCGACGTGGTGGCGGGTCGACGCGGACGACGTCCCCCGGGACCGCGAGGAGCAGGTCCGCTGGCTTTACGACAACTGGGCGCGGATCGACGCCTGGATCGCCGCGAACCACCGGGTTCCGGCGGCCGAGGCGTGAGGGCGGTTCCGCGCCGGGACCCCGGGATCCCGGGAGCCGGCGCGCACCGGGGCGCGGGGATCCCGGGAGCCGGCGCGCACCGGGGGCGCGGGCGATCCGCATCTCCGGAGCGGGCGCGGCCGGTGCCCCGATGCCTCCGGACCGGCCCGGTCAACGGGGCACCGGCACGCGTGTGATCTTCACGGTCGGGTGGAGAAGGTGGACGTTGCGGAGCTCCTGATCGGAGTCTGCCGATATCCGCAGCCCCGGCCTGCCCGCGAGCGGCGCCAGGTCGAGCACGGGAGCCGTCCCTCCCAGGGTGAGCTCCTTCAGATCCTCCAGGCCCGCGAGCGGGGAGAGGTCCGTCACCCGCCGCGCCCCTTGGAGGTAGAGGTAACGGAGTTGCGGAAGATCCGCCAGCGGGCCGAGATCGGCCACCTCGGACCCTTCGAGCACAAGCACTTCAAGGCTGCGATGGCGGACCAGCGGCGTCAGGTCCGTCACATCCGGACATCGGGTCAGTTCGAGCGAGACGAGGTCCAGGGCGTCCAGCGCGGCCAGGTCGCCGAGGGGACCGGTGTCGCTGAGTCCGAGATATCGCAGCCCCGGGGCGTGCTCGACGACGGAGGCCAGTCCCCCGCGGATGTCGGCTTCGCCGAGGTTGAGCATCTCCAGGTGGGGGAGGTCCGCCAGGAACGCGACGTCCTTCAGGTGGCGCGCTCCACGGAGCGTCAGGTCGTGGAGCGTGGTGTGCCGGGCGACCGGGCCGAAGTCCCGGACCGAACCTACGTCGCCGAGCTGGAGCATGTTGAGCCGGGGAAGCCCGTCGAGGAACGCGAGGCTCCCCGCGAAGTCGAGGTTCTCCAGGTACAGATCCCGAAGCTCGGGCAGACGGGTCAGGCAGCCGAGGTCGCTCCGGCGGCGCGACTCCATCGCGGCGTACAGCAACGTCAACGTCGGCTGGGACCCGAGGTCGTTCAGGTCGGCGTCGCCCACGGAGAGCAGGTAGAGCCAGCGCAGCGGCGGCGCGGACCGGAGGAACCGCAGGTCCCCCGATACGGGGCACCTCACGATCAGCTTCTTGGGGTTCTTCAGGTGACGGAGGGCGCTCAGCATGCGCGGGTTCATGACGCTGAAGAGCTGGGGGAGGGCCGCGTCCGCCAGGACCCGGGCGGCGTACTCGTCGGCGTCGAAATACCCCCACCCGGTCACGAGTTCCTGCTGGACCGCCTCGCGGGGATCCCCCGCGTACCCGGCGAGTCTGCGCAGCGCCTCCTCCCCGCCGATCAGCCAGCACGTCCGCACCGTCGCCGCCGCCCGCGCCTTCGGCAGGCCCCGCACGTCGTCGGGGAGGCGGCGCAGCACCTCCTCCCCGGCGAGCGCCAGCGTCCTCGCCTCGGCCTCGTTGCGCGGCGGGATCACCGCGGCGAGGCATGCCTCCAGACGCTCGCGCAGATCGCCGGGGAGTTCCTGGATCGTCTCCAGACAGCCGGCGACCAGCAGCCGCAGCCGCCTGCCGTACCGGTCCTCGGCGTCGATCCGGTCGAGCAGCCCGCGCAGCAGGTCCCGCCGTACGGGCGCGTTGGCGTGCCCGGCTGCCATGACCACCGTCTCGCGCCACTGGTCCAGGTGTGCGCGCTCCACCAGGGGCTCGACGTCGGCGTCGTCGGCGGCCTGCTTGGCGGCGAGATACTCCTGCACGGTCCGGTGCACGAAGTCGATCCGGCCCGGCACCGGCTCCCGGATCACCCCGCTGCGCTGGAGCAGGTGGTCGAGCACCGCCTCGGCGGTCGCCTCCACCCGGGGCATGGTCCGGATCTTCTCCTCGACCCGCCGCAGCGCCGTCGCCCTCGCCAGCTCCGAGCGGCCCCACACGGCGAGCTGCCAGGCGAGGTCCTGCAGGATGCGGATCTTCTGCTCGGCTTCGAGGGCGACGTCGGCGGCGATGCCGCGCTCGGCGTCCCGGCGTTCCAGCAGCAGTTCCAGCGCCGCCGCGTACAGGCCCATCCTGTTGCGCGGCAGCTGCTTGCCGCGGTCGAGGTTCAGCGCGCACAGCATCGCCGCGAGGAGTGGCGTCGCGGCGAGCGCCCGCAGGTGCGGGCCGCTCTCGAAGCGGGCCAGCAGCGCGCCCTCGTACTCGTCCAGCCGCTCCGGCGGGCACGGCAGGCTCGGTGACCCGCGCATCGCCGCGTGCCACTGCCGCACCAGCTCCCGTAGGTCGGACGGGGTCATCGGCTCCAGCGTGACCGGGGAGAAGCCCTCCTCGGTCAGCCAGCGGGCGTCGGCCGCCGCGGGGCGGGAGGTGACGACGGTCCGGGTGCCGGGGTAGGCGGCCAGCAGCCCGGCGAGCCACCTGCGGACCACGGGGCGGTGCCGTACGGCCAGCTCGTCCACCCCGTCGACGAGCAGCAGCGCCCGTCCCGCGTCGAGCACCCGGTGCGCCCACCCGGCGGGCATCCGCCCGGCCACCGGACCGGCGACGTCCGCGAGGAGGTCCTCGGGCATGGGCAGGTCGCCGGAGGGGTGGCTGCGGAGCTTGACGACGAACGGGACCGACCCGTTCCAGGACTCCAGGTCGCCTGCGAAGCCGCCGCGCGCCGCGGTCACCGACAGCCAGCGCAGCAGCGTGCTCTTGCCGGACCCGGCGTCGCCGCGCAGGAGGGTGCGCCGGGACCGGCCGAGGGCGCTCTCGACGCGCAGGGTGGCCGGTTCCGTCTCGGCGGCCGTCCCGGCCAGCTCGGCCAGGCGCATCCGTTCCGGGACGCGGTGGCGCGTCCTGCCCTCCGCCGAGACGCCGAGGCTGATGTAGGCGACGCTCAGGGTGGCGCGGGGCCGGTAGTTCTCCACGCGGACGCCGAACAGCTCGACCTCGTCGAGGGTACGGCTGAGGTGTTCGAGGTAGCGGCGCTCGAACTCCGCGTCGTCCTGGGTGCCGCCGGGCGCGTCGAGGGAGCGGGCGGGCAGCCGGGCCAGCGCCGCGGAGACGTGCCGCCCGAGGTCGGCGATCCGTTCCTCGACGGCCGACAGGCGGCCGAGGGTCTCGGTGGCGGCCCGCGGCAGGTACTGCGGGAGCTGCTGGACGATCCGGACGAGGCAGTCGAGGCACTCTTCCAGCAGCACGTCGTACAGCCGCCCCCCGGCCTCGCCGAGCTGCCGGGCCGGGTCGGGCAGCCCGGTCCGGACGGCTTCGGCGAGCTTGATCGGGTCCATGTCGGCCGCCAGGACGGCGCCGTCGGTGAGGTCGGCGGCTTTCAAAGCGGCCAGCACCTCGTGCAGGACCGCCGCCCGGTCGTTCTCGGTGAGCCCGCCGTACTCCCGTTCGACGAGTACGGCCAGCCGCCGTTCCACCCCGTCGGCGATGGCCTCCAGCTGGCGTTCGAGGCTTCGCCGGACGAACCGGTCGGGGAACCCGCTGCGGATCAGCGTCGCGAGGTCGGCCTTCCGTTCCGCCCCGTCCGCCCGCGCGGCCAGCCCCTCCCGTACGGCGCGCTCGGCGACGGCCTTCCCGGCCGCGGCGACGACGGCTTCCAGTCCCGGCATTCCGCTCCTCGGCGACGCTGTGCGGTTCGCTTACCAGGATCGCGTGAAATGCGGGATTCCGCGGGGTTCTGTGGGGATCCACGGCGAGAATCCGATCATCGCCGCCACGACGGGCCACGCCCACCCATGAGCCGCGCCCGGCCCCAGATCCGTGATCGGCCCCCGCACCGCGACCCGCGTCCGGCCCCCGCACCGTGATCCGCGTCCGGCCCCTACACCGCACCTGGCGGGAACCGGCCTCAGGCCCCGTCCCGCTGGTGCTCCTCAAGCGCCGCGCGCAGAGTGGCGAGCGTCGCGGCGGTCCGGGTGAGGTCGGCGGCCGGGACGGCGGCCGTGCGGGCGGTCAGCTCGTCCTCGACGGTGGGGCGGGCGGCGGCCAGGATCCGGGCGCCCTCCGGGGTGAGGCTGAGGACGGAGGACCGCCGGTCCTCGGGATGCGCCGCGCGCACGCACAGGCCCGCGCTCTCCAGCCGGTCCACGCCCTTGCTCACGGCTCCGACGGTGATCCCGATCTCGCGCACGATGTCGAGCACCCGGCATCCGGGACGGTCGTCGATGATCTCCAGGAACTCGAACTGTCCCAGGCCGATGCCGTGCTCGGCGCGCAGCCGGTCGCTCACCGCGTTGTACAACCGGGTCTCGGCACGGACGAGGTCGGTGAACAGGCGAGTGATGTGCGTCACAGTTTCCGCTCCAATATATTCCCAGGAATCATCTTCCCTGGAATCGGGTTGAGGATCGCAAGTGCATTCCAAGGAATGCATCCTCTCATCCCCGACACCACGGAGGCCCGGATGACCCGCTCGCAGCGCGAGGCCGTCGACGCCCTGCACCGCAACGCGCCCGCCAACCCGAACCCGGCCCTGGCCGAGCAGCGTGCCGGATTCGCCGGCGCCCTCTCCCGGCCCCTGCCCGACGACGTCACGGCGCACGAGACGGTACTCGGCGGCCGTCCCGCGCTCGACCTGACCCCGGCCGCCGCCACCGGCCGCAGGCGGCTGCTCTACCTCCACGGCGGCGGCTACGTCCTGGGGTCGCCCGGCACGCACGCGGGGCTCGCCGCCCGGCTGGGACTCCGTGCCGGGCTGCGCGTGACGTCCCTGGACTACCGGCTGGCCCCCGAGCACCCCTTCCCCGCCGTGGTGGACGACGGCCTCGCCGCCTACCGGGCAATGCTCGACGAGGGGGTGCGCCCGGAGGAACTGGTGCTCGCCGGAGACTCCGCCGGCGGCGGGCTGGCCGTCGCCACCCTGGTCGCGGCCCGTGACGCCGGACTGCCGCAGCCGGCGGGCGTCGCCGTCCTCTCCCCGTGGACCGACCTGACGCTCGGCGGGCGGAGCACGCGCACGAAGGAGGGCATCGACCCGATCTTCACCCGGGAGGCGGTCCAGGCGTTCGCCACCCGCTACCTGGCCGGTCAGGACCCCGCCCACCCGCTGGCGAGCCCGATCTTCGCCGACCTGCGGGGCCTGCCCCCGCTGCTGGTGCAGGCCGGCTCGAACGAGCTCCTGCTGGACGACGCCGTCCGGCTCGCCGGGCGCGCGGCCGCGGACGACGTGGAGGTCACGCTGCGGGTCTGGCCGCAGGTGCCGCACGTCTTCCAGAACCACTCCGGGCGCCTCGACGAGGCCGACGAGGCACTCGGCGAGGCCGCCCGCTTCCTGTCCGCCCGGGTCCGGGCCGGGCACGAGGCGCCGGTGAGCTGACGCCGCCGCGGCGGGACCGCCGGACGCGCGGGCGGGCGGTCCCGCGGGCCCCGGACGCGCGGGCCGCCGGACGCGTGGGCCGGCGGTCCCGCCACGGCGCTCCCGGCACCGTCCGGCGGCAGGGGGCGCCGTACCCGCTACGGCGCTCCCCCGGCGCCGCCCGGCGGCAGGACCGGCAGGCCCTCCGGCGCCCCGCCCTCCAGGAGCCGGAGCAGGGCGCCGGTGTCCAGGTGGTGTTCGACCAGGTCGCCCAGGGCGTCCAGCCGCTCCTCGCGCAGCGCGGCGAAGGAGACGTCCGGGGCGGGCACGAAGTCGCGGCCGGTCACCGCCGCCACGTCGGCCAGGAACGCCCGGCGGAAACCGTCGTTCTCCAGGGCCCCGTGCCAGGTGGTGCCCCAGACGGTGCCCGAGCGGCAGCCGTCGAGGAACGGCTCGCCGCCCTCGGGTGTCACGACCCCGTGGTGGATCTCGTAGGCCGCGACGGGACAGCCGTACGCCGCGCCGACCGGCCGGCCCAGCGTCTTGTCCGCGGCGAACACCACCGTCGCGGGCAGCAGGCCCAGCCCCTCCACCCGGCCGGCGCCGGACTCGACGTCGTCGTGGATGGTCCGGGCGAGCATCTGGTAGCCGCCGCAGACACCCAGCACGGCCCGGCCGGGCAGCGCGTCGGCCAGGCCGGTCGCACGCAGCCAGGCCAGGTCGGAGACCGTGGCGCGGGAGCCCGGCAGCACCACCAGGTCGGCGTCGTCCAGCTCGGCCGGGGAGGTGACGAAACGGACCGTCACCCCGGGCTCGGCGGCCAGGGCGTCGACGTCGGTGAAGTTGGAGATACGCGGCAGCCTGACCACCGCGACCCGCAGGGTCTGCCGGCCGTACGGCGGACGCGTCCCGACCGCGGGGCGGTTGTCCAGGGCGAGGGAGTCCTCGGCGTCCAGCCACGCGCCCTCCAGCCACGGCAGCACGCCGTAGACCTCCCGGCCGGTCAGCTCCCGGATCATTCCGAGGGCCGGTTCGAGGAGCTCACGGGCCCCGCGGAACTTGTTGACCACGAATCCCGCGATCAGCGCCTGGTCGGCGGGCTCCAGCAGGGCCACCGTCCCGTACAGCGCGGCGAAGACCCCGCCACGGTCGATGTCGCCGACCACGACGACCGGCAGGCCGGCGGCGCGGGCCAGGCCCATGTTGGCGATGTCGCCCTCGCGCAGGTTGATCTCCGCCGGGCTGCCCGCGCCCTCGCAGACCACGACGTCGTAGCGGGCGCGCAGCCGTTCCAGCGCGTCGACGGCGACCGTGCGGAGGTGGTCCTTGAGGTCGCGGTACTCCATCGCGTCGACGTCGGTCAGCGGCCGTCCCATGACCACGACCTGGCTGCGCCGGTCACTGCCCGGTTTGAGGAGGATCGGGTTCATGTCGGCCGCGGGTTCCAGGCCGCACGCGGCGGCCTGCATCGCCTGCGCGCGGCCGATCTCGGCGCCGTCGGCGGTGACGAAGGAGTTGAGGGACATGTTCTGCGCCTTGTACGGCGCGACCTTGACCCCCTGGCGGGCCAGCCAGCGGCAGATCCCGGCGGTGACGACGCTCTTGCCCGCGTCGGAGGTGGTCCCGGCGACCAGCAGCGTGCCCTTCAACGGTGCACCTTCCCGTCTTTTCCATCCGTTCCCATCCATACCGTCCGGCTCATCGCCCGGCCGCCCGGCGCGCGGGCCGTCCGTCCACCGGTCCGGTACGGCGGGCGAGCAGCGCGGCGGCGGCCAGGCCCGCGGCGGCGAGGTTCACCGCCCGTGCCAGCCGTACGGACCTGCGGATGTCCGCGACCGACGGTTTGGCCCCGTCGCCCATCTCCGGGCGGTGCTCCACGCGCTCGCCGTAGACGTTCACGCCGCCGAGCGTGAGGTCCAGCGCCCCGGCGAAGGCCGCCTCGCACCGGCCCGAGTTGGGGCTCGGGTGGCGGTGGCCGTCCCGGCGCAGCACGGCCGCCGCCCGCCGGGCCGAGCCGCCGGCCAGCGGGGCGGCGAGGACCGTCAGCAGCCCGGTGATCCGGGCCGGGACGTAGTTGGCCACGTCGTCGAGCCGGGCCGCGGCCCAGCCGAACCGCTCGTAGCGCGCACTGCGGTGGCCCACCATCGCGTCGAGGGTGTTGACCGCCCGGTAGGCCAGCAGGCCCGGGATCCCGGCGACCGCGCCCCAGAACAGCGGCGCCACGACCGCGTCGGAGGTGTTCTCCGCGATCGACTCGACGGTGGCCCGGGCCAGTTCGGGCGCCTCCAGCCGGGACGGGTCGCGCCCGCACAGGTGCGGCAGCCGCCGCCGGGCCCCGGCGAGGTCGCCGGACTCCAGCAGCCCGGCCATGGCGGCCCCCTCCCGTCCCAGGGTGGTGCCGCCCAGCACCGCCCAGGTCGCCGCCGCGGTCAGCGCGCCCCGGACCCGCGGGTCCGCCGTCCGGGCCGCGGCGAGCCCGAGCAGCGCCACCGGGCCGACGCAGGCGGCGACGTGACGGATCCCGGCGGGGCGGGCGTCGCCGTACAGGCGCCTCTCCAGCGCGGCGGCGGCCCGGCCGAACAGCGCCACCGGGTGGCCGCGCCGGGGGTCGGCGAGCAGCGCGTCGAGGGCGACGCCGGCGAGCACGCCGAACGCCTCGGCCCGGCCGGGCCTCACCCCGAGGGCTCCCCGCGAGGAGACCCGCCGGGTCCTTCCTCCGGCGCGGGTCCGCCGGAGGAAGGACCGGGAGGAGAGACCCGCGGAGAGACCGGCGGAGGTGCCTGCGGAGAGACCGGTGACGGTGCCTGCGGAGAGGCTTGCGAAGAGGCCCCCGGAGGAGAAGGAAGGACGGTCAGAGGAGATGGGCATGAAGCTCATCATGATGGGTGTCGAGCCAGGCGAGCGCCCGGCGGATACGCTCCCCCGCGCCCGACTCCCACATGCGGGCCCAGCCGCCGCCGGCGGTGACGGCCCTGGTCCGCATGACGTGGTAGGAGCGGCCGAAGCGCAGGCGGGCGAGGTCGAGCAGGCGGCGGCGGTCGCGGGGGGCCAGGCCGTACGCGTCGCAGAACAGCCGCAGCCGCGGCCCGGCCGGCAGGGAGCGCTGGAGCGGCTCCAGGTCCAGCGGGTCGGCGAGCGGCGCCCAGTGGCGCAGGGTGGTCACCACGTCGAACAGCCGGGTCGTCGGCCGGGCCATGTCGAAGTCGATCAGCGCCGCGGGCAGGCCGTCACGGAAGATCACGTTGTCGAGGTTGACGTCGCAGTGCCCGACCAGCTCCGGCGCCGCGTCGTCGTTGGAACCCGCCTCCCACACGGCGCGCGGCGGCGGGGTGAAACCCGCCGCCGCGTCGTGGAACCGGCGCAGCAGGACCGCCAGCGCGGCCAGCGCCTCGTCGGTGAGCGCGTAACCGGGCAGCGGCCTGGGAGCGGAGCGGCCCTCGACGTAGGAGAGGATCTCCCGGCCCCGCTCGTCCGTTCCCAGCGCCCGGGGCGCGCCGTCGAACCCGGACGCCTCCAGGTGCCGCAGCAGAGCGTGGACCGCGGGTGTGGACGGCCGGACGGGCCTGCGGACGGTCTCCCCGACCCGGACCACCCCGCAGGTCACGTCACCGCCCAGCAAGGGGATCTCCTCGTGGGCCGTGACAGCGGACATGGCATACGAGGGTAGACCCGCGCGAGGGCGGCCGGGAACGCGTCCGTGCGAACCCGTCCGGCCGCCCGGCCCCCGTCGCGCCCTCGGCCCGAGCCGCACCGGACCTCGGCCCGGCTCACGCCGGACCCGGGTTCGGTCCTCGCCCGCCCCCGGGTCCGGCCCACCCCGGATCCCATCGGATCGGGGTTCGACCCCGGAGGACTCCCGCCTTCCGGGGCGCGCCGCCGACCTGCTGACGCTCAGCGCACCGGACGGCCTCCGGATCCCCTACAGTGATCCTCACAACACAGCCTGATAACTGATGCGTGACCGCTTCCTGAATCATGCACAATTAGGCGGGAGCGCCCTTAGCTCAGCTGGATAGAGCATCGGACTTCTAATCCGACGGTCGCAGGTTCGAATCCTGCAGGGCGCGCTTTGATCATGGATTGACCTGCGGTGATGTGGGGCCGGATACGTTCTGGAATTCTCGTCCAGCGCTCGCCCGCACCGAGCCAGCACACACCGTGATCCATTCGCCGTGGGGTCCGGCCCGCTGTCGCTCGTAGAGCGGCGCCCCCGGCTCCGGCGACCGTGCCATCCCCGGGGATCGCGCGTCACACCTTCGTGTCAGGCGTGGCGCGCGAGGCCCTGAGCGGGCAGCTCGCCGGCGGCGACCACGTCGCGGTACCAGTGGGCGCTGTCCTTCCAGGTGCGCTCCATCGTCTCGCGGTCCACGCGCACGATGCCGAAGCGCTTGGCGTACCCGTGAGCCCACTCGAAGTTGTCCATCAGCGACCACACGAAGTACCCGCGCACGTCGGCGCCGCCCGCGATGGCCTCGCTGACGGCGGCCAGGTGGCGGTGCAGGTAGTCGATGCGGTCCGCGTCGTGGACGCGGCCGTCGGCGGCCACCGGGTCGGGGAACGCCGCGCCGTTCTCGGTGATCATCGTGGGCATGTCCGGGTAGTCGCGGTGCAGGCGCAGTAGCAGTTCGGTCAGGCCGGTCTCGTCGATGTTCCAGCCCATCTCGGTGTACGGGCCGGGCTGCTTGACGAACTCGACGTCCTCGCACGCGATCCACGGAGAGGCGGCACCGTCCTGGTGCCCGTCGGCGGTCTCCCGGGGGCCGTCACCGTCCCACCGGCGTACCAGGGTGGGGTTGTAGTAGTTGACCCCGAGCACGTCCAGCGGCTGGCGGGCCGTCGCCTCGTCGCCGTCCCGCACGAACGACCAGTCCGTCACCGAGGCGGTGTCGGCGATGAGGTCGCGCGGGTAGGAGCCCTCCAGCATCGGGCCGAGGAAGGCCCGGTTGGCCAGCGCGTCCGCGCGCCGCACCGCGTCGGCGTCCCGTTCGGACGTCCCGCGCACGTGGTGCAGGTTGAGCGTGACGGACATCTGCGCGTCCTCGGCGGCGGTCGAGCGCAGCGCCTGCACGGCCAGGCCGTGACCCAGGTTGAGGTGGTGCACGGCGGCCAGCGCGGCGGCCGGCTCGGTCCGCGCCGGGGCGTGCACGCCGGAGGCGTAGCCCAGGTACGCCGAGCACCACGGCTCGTTCAGCGTGATCCAGGTGCGCACGCGGTCGCCGAGCGCCTCGCCCGCCAGCCGCGCGTAGTCCGCGAAGCGCGAGGCGGTGTCCCGGTGCGGCCAGCCGCCCGCGTCCTCCAGCTCCTGCGGCAGGTCCCAGTGGTAGAGGGTGGCCACCGGGGAGATGTTCCTGGCCAGCAGGCCGTCCACCAGGCGGGAGTAGAAGTCCACGCCCGCCCGGTTCACCGGTCCCGTGCCGCCCGGCTGCACCCGCGGCCAGGAGATTGAGAACCGGTAGGCGCCCACGCCCAGCGCGGCCAGGAGATCGAGATCCTCCTCTAGGCGGTGGTAGTGGTCGCACGCCACATCACCCGTGTCACCGCCCGCCACCAGGCCGGGCGTGTGGGAGAAGGTGTCCCAGATGGACGGGCCGCGGCCGTCCTCGTTCCACGCGCCCTCCACCTGGTAGGCGGCGGTGGCGGTGCCCCACAGGAAATGCTCGGGGAAAGTCGTCATGCGTGCTGCTCCTCAGCTGCCGTGCCGGTCCGCCGGACGGGGTCATGGAGGGTGATCTCGATCTCTCCCGCGCCGGGATCGGCGGTGACCCGCACCCCGTCCGGCGTCGGCTGAGCCTGCGGATGACGGGCGTCGTGCACCCCGGCGAGCAGCAGGCTCCACACGGCGGGCACTCCTTCCAGGCGGCGGGCGCGCACCCGGTCGCCGGTGCGGGACACCTCGAACACCGCCGCGGCGGTGCCGTCCCGGCCCGGCACGGTGACCTCGCGGCGGTCGCCGTCTGCCGGCCGGTAGGCGTTCAGGGTGACGCCGTCGGCGTAGTCGTAGTCGGGGCGGTCCTCACGGGCGCCGGTCGCGATCACCGCGCCCGGCCGTACCAGCAGCGGCAGACTCTCGAACCCGTGCCGCTCGGTACGCCAGCCCGGTCCGGACACGGTCTCCCCGTCGAGCAGCCGCGTCCACACGCCCTCGGGGACGTAGTACGAGACATCGCCCCCGGCCGACAGCACCGGCGCCACCAGCAGGTCCGGTCCCAGCATGTACTGGGCGTCCAGGTGGTCGCAGGCCCGGTCCGCGGGGAACTCCAGCTGCATCGCCCGCATCACCGGGATGCCCTCGGCCGCGGCCTGCACGGCCGCCCCGTACAGGTACGGCATCAGCCGCGCCTTCAGCCGCGTGAACGAGCGCAGCACGTCCACCGACTCCTCGTCGAACAACCACGGAACCCGGTACGACCGGCTGCCGTGCAACCGGCTGTGCGACGACAGCAGCCCGAACGCCACCCACCGCTTGAACACCGCCGGGTCGGGCCGCCCCTCGAACCCGCCGATGTCGTGGCTCCAGAACCCGAACCCGGCCATGCCCAGCGACAGCCCGCCCCGCAGCGACTCGGCCATCGCCTCGAACGTCGACTCGCAGTCGCCGCCCCAGTGCACCGGCAGCCGCTGCCCGCCGACCGTGGCCGAGCGCGCGAACAGCACCGTGTCGCCGGCCCCGCGCCGCTCGGCGAGCACGTCGTGGACGGTCTGGTTGTAGATCAGGCTGTAGTAGTTGTGCATGCGCTCGGGGTCGGAGCCGTCGGCGTACAGGACGTCGGTCGGGATGCGCTCGCCGAAGTCGGTCTTGAACGCGTCCACCCCCATGTCGAGCAGCCCGCGCAGCTTGCCCGCGTACCACTCGCGGGCGGCCGGGGAGGTGAAGTCCACCAGCGCCCGGCCCGCCTGCCAGTGGTCGTCCTGCCAGACCGTGCCGTCCGGGCGGCGTAGCAGGTGGCCGGCCGCCGCACCCTCCTCGAACAGCGCCGACGCCTGCCCGATGTACGGGTTGATCCACAGGCAGACCTTCAGCCCCCGCTCCTTGAGCCGCCGCAGCATGCCCTCGGGGTCGGGGAACACCTCCGGATCCCACTCGAAGTCGCACCAGCGGAACTGCCGCATCCAGAAGCAGTCGAAATGGAACACGCTCAGCGGCAGGTCCCGCTCGGCCATCCCGTCCACGAACGACGTCACCGTCGCCTCGTCGTAGTCCGTGGTGAACGAGGTGGACAACCACAGCCCGAACGACCAGGCCGGCGGCAGCGCCGGACGGCCGGTCAGCGCGGTGTAGCGGCGCAGGATGTCGGCCGGCGCCGGCCCGTGGATGATCAGGTATTCCAGGTCGTGGCTCTCGACGCTGAACTGCACCCGTGAGACCGTCTCCGAGCCCACCTCGAACGACACCCGCCCGGGATGGTTGACGAACACCCCGTAGCCGCGGTTGGTGAGGTAGAACGGCACGTTCTTGTAGGCGATCTCGCTGCTGGTGCCGCCGTCCTCGTTCCAGATGTCGACGGACTGGCCGTTGCGGACCAGGGCGCCGAAGCGCTCGCCGAGGCCGTAGACCAGTTCGCCGGCGCTCAGGCGCAGCTGCTCCACCATGAAGTGGCGGGCGTCGGGGTCGTGCATGACGCCCAGGCTCTTGCCGCCGCTGCGGGTCAGCTCGCGCCCGTCCGCGCTGAACGTCATCTCCCACGGGGCGTCCCTGCGCACCCGTACGGTGAGCCCGCCGCTGGTCAGAGCGGCTTCCTCGCCGTCCACGGCGATCTTCACCTCGGGGCCGTCGTCGCGTACCGCGAAGGCGGGCGCGTCGGGCACGGATCCGGCGAAGTGCACCGCGCGGACGCGGATCACGTCCGGCATCGGGGACGACAGGTCCACACGCAGGACCGGCCCGTCGATGGTGTTTCCTCGCCGGGTGATCTCCCGCGTGGGGGCGAGGACGCGCAGCGAGCCGGCGTCCGCGGTCACGTCGTAGGCCGCGGTGGCGTAGTCGCCCCGCACCCCTGGACGCATCCGCCAGTAGCCGTCTTTGAACTTCATGTCGATCCGTTCTTGAGGAGGTCAGCCCTTGACGCTGCCGGCCACGAGGTCGAGCCGCCAGAAGCGCTGCAGGAACAGGAACAGCGCGACGATCGGAATGATCGACAGCAGCGAGCCGCTGATCACCAGCGTGTACAGCGCGGGCTGGGAGGCGCCGCGGTTGAGCAGCGAGTAGAGCCCCACGGTGAGCGGGAAGAGGTCGTCGTTCGCCAGCATGATGTACGGCAGCAGGAAGTTGTTCCAGATGCCGATGAACTGCAGCAGGAACACCGTCACCAGCCCCGGCGTCATGATCGGCACGCCGACCGACCACAGCAGCCGGAACTCCCCGGCCCCGTCCACCCGCCCGGCCTCCAGGATCTCGTCCGGCACGGCCGCCTCGGCGTAGATGCGGCACAGGTAGATGCTGTACGGGCTGATCACGCTGGGCAGGATGACCGACCAGTAGGTGCCGACCAGATTCATCTCCGACAGCAGCAGGTACTGCGGGATGGCCAGGGTGATGCCGGGCACCAGCACGCCGGCCAGCAGCGAGGCGAAGATCAGCCGCTGCCCGGTGAAGCGGTACTTGGCCAGCGCGTACCCGCACGCGGCCGAGATGACCACGGTCAGGAACGCGCCGCCGCCGGCGTAGATGAGGCTGTTGAGCATCCACAGCCAGAACCGGCCGTCGCCGTACGAGCCGAGCGCCGCGATGTTCTCCGTGAACCCGCCGTTGAAGCTGGGCCAGCCCGAGAACGTGGTGAACAGCTCGTCGGAGGACTTCGTCGAGGCGAAGATCACCCACAGCAGGGGCAGCACCGCGTACACGCCGCCGAGGGCGAGGATCAGCGTGGGAACGATCTTCGTACGCGCTCTCACCGCTCGCTCCTCGCGCTCCGGGACCTGAAGACGACCAGCGCGCCCAGCGACAGCAGCACCGTCGCACCCGCCAGGAGCACCGAGCTGGCCGCGCCCAGATAGGTGTCGTTGTCCACGAACGCCTGCTGGTAGATCCGCATCAACGGCACCCAGTCCTGGGTGATGGTGTTGCTCATCGGCCGTAGCGTGGCCGGCTCGCTGAACACCTGCAGCATGCCGATCAGCGTGAACACCGACGTCATGACGAGCGCCGGGCGCAGCAACGGCACCTTGATCCGCAACGCGATCCGCCACTCGCTGGCGCCGTCGAGGCGGGCGGCCTCGTACAGTTCCTTGGGAATGGCCCGCAGCGTCGTGTAGAGCACCACCATGTTGAACCCGACCGAGCCCCACACGGCGATGTTGGCCACCGAGAAGAAGACCGACACGTCGCCGAAGAAGTCCGGCGCGTCCAGCCCGACCGCTTCGAAGGCCGCGCCGACCGGGCTGACCGCGGGCAGGTAGATGAAGCCCCACAGGAGGCTGGCGATCACGCCCGGCACCGCGTACGGCAGGAAGATCGTGATCCGCGACGCGCGCTTGCCGCCCACCCTGGGGGCGTCCAGCAGCAGCGCGAACAGCAGGGCCAGGCCCATGGTGGCGGGCACCATGATCACGCCGTAGGCGAGCATGTGCCGCATGGCCTCGTACAGCGCCGTGTCCTGGACGGCCTCCAGATAGTTCTCCAGGCCGACGAACACCTCGGCCCGGATGCCGAACCCGGTGCCGCGCACGCGCATGGCGTGCAGGCTGAGCCAGACCGCGTACCCGATCGGCACCAGGATGAAGACCACGAACAGGATGACGGCCGGGGCCGCCATCAGGTACGGCGCGCGGGTTCTCCTCCCGGTCATCCGCCGACGACCTGGTAGCCCTGCTTCTTCAGGTCAGCGACGCTGGCCTGCTGCACCTGGGTGGCCACGGCCGCGAGGTCGGCCTTGTTCTTCACCGCGGTCGGGAGCAGGTCCTCGAACCGGCCGTAGGTGACATTGGTGTTCGGACCCCAGCTGCTGAAGCCGCGGGCGGTCTGGGAGATCTTCGAGGCGGACTCGTAGTAGTCCGGCTGGCTCGTCATGTACTCGGGCGCGGTGTCGAGCCCGCCGGAGGTCTGGCCGAGCGTGGCGGCCGGGTAGAGGCCGATCTCGACCAGCACCTTCAGGGCCTCGGGGTCGGTGCTCAGCCAGCGGGCGAACTTGGCGGCCTGCGGCTTCTGCTTCGACGTCGCGCTGACGGCGGTGGACGAGCCGCCCCAGAAGCCGGTGACGTTCTCGCCCGCGCTCCACTGCGGCAGCGGGGCCATCTTCCACTTGCCCTTGCCCTTGGGGGCGACGCCCGCCAGGACGCCGGTGCCCCAGACGGCGCCGGGCCAGGCGATGATCGTGCCGTCGTTCATCTGGGCGTTCCACTGCGGGGTGTACATCGGGTCGCCGAGCACCGCGCCCGAGTCGACCAGGTCGCCCCAGAAGCCCAGCACCTTGCGGGTGGCCTCGTCGTCGATGGCGACCTTCCAGGCGCCGTTCTCGTTGGTCCACCAGTCGGCGCCGGCCTGCTGGGCGAACCCGGCCACCCAGCCGGCGTCGCCGGGGGAGAACGTGGTCAGGTAGCGCTTGGCGTTCTTCTTCCGCACGGTCTCGGCCAGCGCGCCGAACTCCTCCCAGGTCTTCGGCACCTCCAGACCCATCTCCTCGAACAGGTCCGCGCGGTAGAAGAGCATCATCGGGCCGACGTCGGCGGGTACCGCGTACGTGGTGCCGCCGAACGAGGTCAGGTTCCAGGTGCCGTCGGGGAAGGCCGACCTGACCGGCGCGATCGCACCGGTCAGGTCCTGCAGGGCGTTGTTCGTGATCAGCGTCGGCAGCGACTGGTACTCCGCCTGCAGCACGTCGGGCGCGTTGCCCGCCTTGACCGCGGTCAGGAACTTGGCGATCAGCTCGTCGCTGGCGGCCTGGCCGCTCAGGGTGACCTTCTGCGTGGGGTTCTTCTGGTTCCACAGGTCCACCACGCGCTGGATGTTCTCCGCCCAGCTCCAGAAGACCAGGTTGGCCGGGGCGTTCTCGTCGCCGGCGATGGGAGAGGCGGCCGGGGCGGCGCCGCCGGAGTCGTCGGCACCGCAGCCGGCCAGGAACAGCGTGGCCGCCGACGAGACGAGGAACGTTCTTCTACGCATGGGGATCTCCAGGTTCTGCGTGAACACGTGGGCGCACCGCGGCGACAGCGCGGGGGGCCAGGGTGACGTGGCCCTCGGTGGGGGACCCGGTCAGCAGGTCGTCGGCCAGGCCGGGAACGGGCACCCGCACGGTGGCGGCGCCGTGATTGAGCAGGAACAGGACGTCGCCGCGGCGCACGGCCTCGACGCCGACCGGCAGGCCGGGCAGGACGCCCTCGACGCCGGCGTCGGCCAGCACCCGGCCGGCCAGCGCGGCGAGCGCGCTCTCGTCGGGCATGGTCGCGACGTACCAGGCGGAGCCGTCGCCGAAGGCGTGCCGCAGCACGGCGGGCCGTCCGGCCAGGTCACCCTCGGCGAACTCGGCCACGGTCTCGGCGCCTTCGGCGGCGACCAGCTCGGTCCAGGTCCGCGCGGCGAACTCGGAGCCGCCGCTCCACCGGCAGCGCACAGGGCCGTCGGGGGCGGGCCGCCACTCCTCGCCGGCCGCGCCGAGCACCTCACGCAGCGGCGCGGGGAAGCGCCCGGTACGGATCTGCGCCCGCGGGTCCACGACCCCGGAGAACGGCCCGACCACCAGCACTCCCCCGCCCCGCGCGTACGCGGTCAGCGCGGCGGCGTCCTCGTCGGCGACCAGGAACAGGTTCGGCACCACGACCAGCGCGTACGCCGACAGGTCCGCGCCCGGCGGCACCACGTCCACGGCGACCCCGCGCTCCCAGAACGGCACGTAGTAGCTCAGCAACTGGTCCACGGCGTCGATCCGGTCGCTGGGCAGGCCGCGCTCCTCCAGCGCCCACCAGCTTTCCCAGCCGAAGACCATCGCCACCCGCGCGGGCACCGGCGTGCCCGCCACGGAGGCGAGCCGGCGCAGTTCCCGCCCGTGGGCGCGCACCTCGGCGTGCAACCGGGTGTCCGCCCCCGCGTGCGGCACCATCGCCGAGTGGAAGCGCTCCGCGCCGAAGCGGGAGGCCCGCCACTGGAAGTAGCACAGGCCGTCCGCGCCGCGCGCCAGCGCCTGCAGCGACTCCAGGCGCAGCCGTCCGGGCGGCTTGGGCAGGTTGTGCGGCCGCCAGTTGACGGCTCCGGTGGCCTGCTCCATCAGCAGCCACGGCCGGCCTCCCGCCAGGCCGCGCATGAGGTCGTGCGTCAGCGCCGCCCGCGCGGGGGAGAGCGGGTCGTCCGGGTCGGGGTACCAGTCGTTGGAGACGACGTCCTCCTCCCGCGCCCAGGCCCAGGAGTCGACCGGCTTGAACAGGCCCATGAAGTTCGTCGTCACCGGCGTGCCCGGGGTGCGCTCGCGCAGCACGTCGCGCTCGGCGCGGAAGTGGTCGAGCAGCGCGTCGGAGCAGAAGCGCCGCCAGTCCAGCAGCTGGGCGGGGTTGTGGAGGTAGGGGGCGCGGCGCGGGGTGACGATCTCGGCCCAGTCGGAGTAGCGCTGGCTCCAGAACGTGGTGCCCCACGCCTCGTTCAGAGTGGCCAGGTCTCCGTAGCGGGCCTGGAGCCAGGTCCTGAACGCGGCCGCGGACTCGTCGCAGTGGCAGATCTGGCCGTACTCGTTGCCGACGTGCCACAGGGCCAGCGCCGGATGGCTCGCGTAGCGGTCGGCGAGGTCGGTGACCAGGGCCAGGGCGCGCTCGCGGTAGATCGGCGAGGACGGGCAGAACTGGTTGCGGGAGCCGTACCAGAGGCGGTGGCCCGACTCGTCGACCGGCAGCGTCTGCGGCCAGCGGTGGCCCAGCCACGGCGGGGGCGAGGCGGTCGGGGTGGCCAGGTCCACCCCGATGCCGTTCGCGGCCATGAGGTCGAGGACCTTGTCGAGCCAGGCGAAATCGCGCGCGTCCGGCTCAGGCTCGATCCGCGCCCAGCTGAACACGCCGACCGTGACCAGGTTGACCCCGGCCGCCCGCATCAGCTCGGCGTCCTCGGCCCACACGTGCTCCGGCCACTGCTCGGGGTTGTAGTCCCCGCCGAACAGCAGGCCGCGGCCCTCGGTGAGCGTGTGCATGCCCGGTTCCATGTCAGACCTCCGCACGCGGCGGCGCGGAGCTGTCCCCGGCCACCAGCCGGCAGGGCACCAGCCGCTGCCGCGGCGGGCCGTCACCCCGCAACCGGTCGATGAGCATCTGCGCCCCGAGCCGTCCCAGCTCGGCGCTGGGCGGCTCCAGCACCGTCAGCCTGGGATGGAACATCTCCGCCACGCGCTCCGAGGAGAGCACCAGCATCAGCGTCAGGTCATCGGGGATCCGCCATCCGCGCCGGGCCACAGCGGCGATCACGCCGACGGCCGCGTGGTCGTCCATCACGGCCAGGGCCGTCACGTCGGGATGCGCGGCGAGGAGGCGCTCGAACGCCTCGCCGCCCTCCTCGGCGGAGCCGGCGCGGTGGTCGTCCACGTAGGCGATGCCGGCCTCCCGGGCGGCCGCCGCGAACTCCTCGCCGGCCCGGATGGTGGGGCCGTACTGGGCGGCGTACGCGCCGGTCGAATGGTTGAAGAAGGCCAGCTTGCGATGGCCGAGCCCGGCCACGTGCGCCACGGCCTCGCGCGCGGTGGCGGCGAAGTCGATGTCGGCGTAGTCGATCGTGCCCGGGTCGCGGGTGCGCCCCACCATGCTGAACGGCACCCCGGCCTCGGACAGGAAGTCCGGCCGCTCGTCGTCCAGCCGCACCTCCATCAGCAGCACGCCCTCCACCAGCCCCAGACCGGTGATGTGCCGCAGCTCCTCGACCGGGTCGGCGCTCTCGGGCGACAGCAGCAGGTGGTAGCCCAGCTCGCTGGCCGCCTCGGCGGCACCGGTGGCGAACTGCATCTCGGTCACGCCGAGGCCGCCACGCGGAGCGGGGTAGAACAGCGCCAGGATCTTGGTTCGCTTGCTCTGCAGGCCGCGGGCCAGCAGGTTGGGCCGATAGCCGAGATCGACGGCCGCCTGCTCGATGCGCCGCTTGGTCGCCGCCGCGACCGGGCGGGTGCCGTTCAGCGCGGCGGACACGGTGCTGATGGCGACCTGTGCGCGCTCGGCGACATCACGTAGCGAGGTCATAGAACTCCGGCCCTGGACACGATCGGCCCGAACCGGGCCGATACGGTTGTCGAAACGTTTCGCAAAACCTAGGGGGCATTTTGCGTAGATGTCAATGGTGTTAATTCGGATGTCCTAAATGCCCGTCGGCCGAGGTGGCAGGGCCTCAGGACCCGACGCTCCTCAAGGAAGATCGGACAGCGACCGGCCCGGGGCGTCGGGGGGACCGTTCGGGCGCGCGAGCCTGACCATCGACCCCGCCCGCGACCGCCGGCCCCAGGCAGGCCCCGACACGACGAAACCCCCGAACCCGTAGGTTCGGGGGTTTCCCATGTCCTGAGACACCGCGCTGCGGGGCGCGCCACCCAGACCAGGCCACCCGCCGTACGGCCTGGGCTTTCGCGGGTGATCAGCCCCGTCGCCGTACGCGGCCTCCGCGGACGGCGCCCGGGGCTTTCAGCCGGTGGCTCCCCGGACGAGGGCGGCGCGCAGGGGTTCGACCTCCGCCAGCAGCGATCGGCCGCCGTCGGCCTCCTCCCACAGCTCCCAGAGCTCGGAGTCCTCGCCGAGGGCGCGGTCCAGCGCGCGCAGCGCGAGCGGCACGAGGTCGCCGGAGAGCCCGATCCCGCCGCCCTCCCGCAGGAAGTCCGGCGCGTACGCCGAGGTGACCGGCGGACCGCCGCAGCACTCCGCCGCGACGACGGCCGCCGCCGCCACCGCCGCGGATCCCTCGTCCACCTCCAGGTAGTCCGCGGACTCCGCGGCGCCGAGCAACGCCCGCCGGACCACTTCCGCCCGGTCCTCCGGCGCGGCGTCGCCCAGTTCACCGCACCAGTCGGCGGCCGAGTCGTTGTCGAAAGGACCGCTGTCCCAAGCACCCACGCCGTTCCACTCCCATCCGAAGGATCACGTGCTGACGAGGGCATCAACGTACAGACCGGGACCGACATATCCGGCCGGGGCGTCCCGCCGCCCGTCCGGCCCCTGACCGGTCCCATGACCGGTCTCCCCGACGGCGGGCGCGCGATCCCGGGGCCGCCGGCCGGTCCCGTCGACGGCGGGTACGTGATCCCGGGGCCGCGTCACGGATCGGGACGCCGCCCTGTCTATCTTCGAGACGACCGTACGTCGCGGAACGACAGGAGCGAGACCTTGCCCTCAGAAGGCACCACGATCCGGATCCGGGTCCGGATGAACGCCCGTGCCGTGGACGAGCCGCACCGCGTTTCGAGCCCGCTGGAACTGCTGTTCGACCTGACCTTCGTGGTCGCGGTCGCGGCCGCCACCGCGCAGTTCGCGCACGGCATCGCCGGCGGTCACGGCCTGGCCGGGCTGGTGCCGTTCCTCCAGGTGTTCTTCGCGATCTGGTGGGCGTGGATGAACTTCACGTGGTTCGCCTCGTCCTACGACACCGACGACGTCGCCTACCGGCTGCTGACCATGGTGCAGATGGCCGGTGTGCTGGTCCTCGCCGCCGGCGTGCCCGCGGCGGCGGACCACTCCGACTACGGGATCATCACACTGGGCTACTTCGTCATGAGGATCGGGCTCGTCGTCCAGTGGCTGCGGGCCGGCCTGGAGGACCCGGAGGGGCGGCGCACCGCGTTCCGTTACGCCGGCGGCATCGCCTTCCTTCAGGTGGGCTGGCTGGCCAGGCTCGCCCTCATCGAGACGGGGGTCCTGTCCTCCCCCTTCGGCCTGCCGTCCTTCGTCCTCCTGGTCGCCTTCGAGCTCGCGGTGCCGTGGTGGGCGGAGCGGATCAGGGCCACCAGCTGGCACCCGCACCACATCGCCGAGCGCTACGGCCTGTTCACGATCATCCTGCTCGGGGAGAGCGTCCTGGCCGCGAGCCGGGGGGTCGGAGGAGCGCTTGAGACGGGCGGGGCCGGCGGTCGCCTCGTCGTGATCGCCGGCGCCGGCCTCGTCCTGCTGTTCGCTCTCTGGTGGCTGTACTTCCTCGCACCGGCGGGGGACGGTCTCAGTGACCGCCGCAGGCGTTCCTACCTGTGGGGATACGGCCACTACGGCATCTTCGCGGCCCTTGCGGCCCTCGGCGCCGGGCTGGAGGTCGCGGTGGAGCGGAGCGGGCACGACGTCGCGGTGTCGCCGCTGGCGCTCGGCTACGCGGTCGCCGTCCCGGTGGGTGTGTACCTCGCCCTGCTGTGGGCGGTGCACGTGCTCGTCAGCGCGGAGCCCCTCCTCCTCACCGGCGCGACCGCGGGATGCGTCGTCGCCGTCCTGGCGCTGCCGCTCGCGGCGCCCTGGATCGGCGTGGCCGCCGTGGTCGGCGCGATCGCGGCCGTCTGCGTTCTGCTGGTCGCCGTCACGATGTGGACGGCCGCCGCCGGGGCCCGCGCCGGAGCGCGGTGAGGCGACCGTCCTCCGCCGCGGGTCATCCGACGGAGATTCTCTGAGCGAGGTCATCCGGCGTGGGTTCTCCGCCGTACCAGGGCGAACAGGCGGCAAAGGTTCGGCTCGCCGCCGCTGACGTGCCGGTGATCCGGGAAGAATTCCGCGGCGGCCGTCACAAACCCGGAGGCTGCCCGGTCCTGGCTGGCGACCGGGTGGCGACGACGCGGCCCGGCGGACGGAGAGGGAACGCGATGAAGATCGTGGTAATCGGCGGAACCGGCCTGATCGGGTCGAAGCTGGTGAGGAAGCTGAGCGAGCACGGCCACGAGGCGGTTGCGGCGGCGCCGAGCACCGGCGTCGACACGCTGACCGGTGAGGGGCTGGCCGAGGTGATGGCGGGCGCGCAGGTGGTGGTCGACGTGTCGAACTCGCCGTCGTTCGAGAGGGAGGCGGTGATGAGGTTCTTCGAGACCTCCACCGGCAACCTCCTCGCGGCGGAGGCGGCGGCGGGCGTGGGTCACCACGTCGCGGTGTCGATCGTGGGCACGGAGCGCATGCCCGACAACGGCTACTTCGCGGCGAAGATCGCCCAGGAGCGGCTGATCGAGAAGTCGGGGATCCCGTTCTCGCTCGTGCACTCGACCCAGTTCTTCGAGTTCGCCCGCGGCATCGCCGACGAGGCCACGGTGGACGGTCAGGTGCACATCGCGCCCGTGCTCTTCCAGCCCATCGCGGGCGACGACGTCGCCCAGGCTGTCGGCCGGACCGCGGTGGGGTCGCCGCTGAACGGCAGGACCGAGATCGCCGGGCCCGAATCGTTCCGGATGGACGAGTTCTTCCGTCAGGCGCTGGCCGCCTGGGGCGACCCGCGTGAGGTGGTCACCGACCCGCACGCGCGTTACTTCGGCAGCGAGCTGAGCGAGCGGTCACTGGTCCCGGAGGGCGGCGCCACCCTCGGCACGATCGGCTACCGCGACTGGCTCGGCAGCGCCGCCTCCGGCAGATAGGCAGACAGGAGGAACGATGAGCGCTCCGAGCGACCGGAATGACTTTCTGCACGAACTCGAGGCCGAGGTGGAGATCGAGGTGAACCGGGTCGAGTCCAGCCATCCGGAGGCCGCCTTCGGGCTGCCGGTCACCGAGTGGCTGTTCGACCCGATGGACGCCGAACGCGAGGAGACGGGCCTGCGAGGTCTGCTCGGCGCGATCGAGGCCCTGGAGGGCGCGCCCCGGCCCGGCGCCGACGGCCGTACGGCCTAGCGGACGGCACCGGAGGTGGGGATCGGACCCGGTTCCCACCTCCCCCGTCTCCGGCTCCGGCGCTTCTCAGCGCGCGGCGGCGGACGGGGACGCGGGTCCCCGCACCGCCTGTCCGGTGGTCACGGCCGCGGCGCGCGGCGGTCCCGCCGCGCTTCCAGTTCCTCCGGCTCGACCAGGGTCAGCATCGGCTGTCCGGGCGCGCAGAACATCGTCACCACGAACACCGTCTCCTCGTCGGTGAGATGGTTGCCGTCCTGGTAGTGGATCACGTCCCCGCCGGGCTCCCAGAACGTCTCACCGGCCCGGACGACCCGCGCGGGCTCGCCTTCGACCTCGAAGTCGACGGCTCCCTTGATCACGAAGCCGAACGCGGGGCCGGAGTGCCGGTGAGGTGGCAGTCCCGGGCTGTTCGGCGGCGAGGTGACCAGGATCGTCATCACCTCGGCCCCCTCCGGCACGGGCGGCGCCCCCGGCACGGTGCCGACCACGTCGATCTTCGGTGGCGGCCCGCTCCCGTCGGGGTTCTCAAGGTGGTGGGCGCGCTCCTGATCGGTGCTCATCGGGTCTCCTTCGCGCTGGCGGCGGCCGACCGGCCCGGCCGTGTGCGGGCTCGGACAGGACGGCGCCCCGACACGTGACGGTGCCCCGGAAGGAGCACCCGCCGGAAGCCTCGTCGACGCGGTCCGGGTCGCATGTCGCCCCGGGCCACCCTGCCCTCTCATTACCGGCGGCGTCTTCGAAAATATCGCCGTCGCAAACTCATTGACACCAGGAAAGCGCCGTGGTTGCGCCATGAAACTTTCATTGACCGGCAAATCCGCGACAGAACCGTTATTTGTATCGTTCCATCGAATCTCCGCACGTCAGGCTCTTCCTCGCCAGTCTTCGGCGGGACATCCCGGCGACCTCTTCCACGGTTCCGCGCGCCGCCCGGATCGAGCGGAACGGATTTCCGGCACCCACCCTTGCCATTCCGGCGGGTACCGCTCTATTCTCGCCGGAAAGCGCTTTCCCCAATAAGAGCCACTCTGGCGGAAACGGCGCCTGCGCGCCCGAGCCCGGATCGACCGGCGGCCTGCCCGGCGACGGGCCGCCGACGTCCACGGCCCGCCGGAACACCCCGATATGCGGCGGCAGCATCCAGCGTTCAGCAACGGAAGGGACATCCATCATGAAACGACCAGTCGCGCTGCGACTCTGTGCGGCACTGGCCACGACGGCCGTCGCGGCCGCGACCGGCACGGTCCTGTCCTCGCCCGGCGCCTCGGCGGCGGCCGGCGGCGCCACCGGCTACGCGACCCAGAACGGCGGGACCACCGGCGGCGCGGGCGGACGGACGGTACGGGCGACCACGGGGACCGCGATCCACCAGGCCCTGTGCAGCCGGGCCGCCAGCAGCACCCCGATCGTCATCGAGGTCGAGGGGACCATCGACCACGGCAACACCGCCAAGGTGTCGGGCGACAGCTGCAACACCGCGGCCGGCGTGATCGAGCTCAAGCAGATCAGCAACGTCACGATCATCGGGGTCGGCGGCGGGGCCGTCTTCGACCAGCTGGGCATCCACATCCGCGACTCCAGCAACATCATCATCCAGAACGTGACGGTCAAGAACGTCAAGAAGTCGGGCTCCCCCACGTCCAACGGCGGCGACGCCATCGGCATGGAGAGCACCGTCCGCAACGTCTGGGTCGACCACGTCACCCTGGAGGCGTCGGGCGGGGAGTCGGAGGGCTTCGACGGCCTCTTCGACATGAAGGACAACACCCAGTACGTGACCCTGTCCTACAGCGTCCTGCGCAACTCCGGCCGCGGCGGCCTCGTCGGGTCCAGCGAGAGCGACCGCTCGAACGGCTTCATCACCTACCACCACAACCTGTACGAGAACATCGACTCCCGGACACCCCTGCTGCGCGGCGGCGTCGCCCACATCTACAACAACCACTACGTGCGTCTCAACGAGTCCGGCATCAACTCCCGGGCCGGGGCCCGCGCCAAGGTGGACAACAACTACTTCAAGGACTCCCGCGACGTCCTGGGCACCTTCTACACCAGCGAGGCCGGCTACTGGCAGGCCGCCGGGAACATCCTGGACAACGTGACGTGGTCGGCCCCCGGCAGCGAGACGAACCCCGCCGGCCCCGGCATGCGGTCCACCACCACCGTCAGCGTCCCCTACTCCTACAGCCTCGACGCGGCGAGCTGCGTGCCCGGCGTCGTGAGCCAGACGGCGGGCGCGAACAAGGGGCTGAAGGTGTCGGACGGCAGCTGCTCGCCGCAGACCCCCGCCCCGACCGCCACGCCCACCTCAGGGCCGACCTCCACCCCCAGCGCCACGCCCACCACCGGGCCGACCCAGCCCGGCGGCACCAACCTCAGCCTCGGAGCCGGCTCCGACGGATCCAGCAAGGCGAGCGGGACGAGCTACGGCGACGTGCGGGACGGCGACATGGGCACCTACTGGTCACCGGCCGGCTCCACCGGCTCCATCTCGATCAAGTGGGGCTCCGCCACCGCGGTTTCCAGGATCAACATCAGGGAGGCCGCGGGTTCCACGGGCGCCATCAGGACCTGGAGGGTCCTCAACGGCGACACCGGAGCCGTGCTGACCTCCGGCAGCGGGGCGGGCGTCATCACCTTCCCCCGGACCTCGCTGCGCAAGCTCACCTTCGAGATCACCGGCTCGACCGGAACGCCGAAGGTCGCCGAGTACGAGACCTACGCCTGACGACGGCGCGGGTCCCGCCGTACGCCCGGGTCCGGAGCCACCGGTCCCGGGCGTACGGCGGGCACGGCCCCGATCCGGCATGACGAACGGCTCCGAGCGACCCCGGAGATCACCGGGAGGCTCATCCGCCGGGGTGCGGCAGGGCACGGAGAAAACCCGGTGAGGTGGCAGAACGTCACTCATCGGCATGAGCGGAATCCGGCCCAGAGGCTACGCTGAATTCACGACCAGGCGACGCGACCAGAGGAGTGAAGCCACGGTGAGCGTGGATCTCGAACATGAGCCCATTCATGACCTCGCCCGCCGGGTCATCCGACTGGCCGAGGAGACCCAGCAGGCCGCTCAGGTGCTCGAACGACGTCTGGAAGCGCTGGAACGCCGCGGCGGGGCCGCAGACAGAGCCGAACGCATCCTGAGCATCGCCGCCGACATGCGGGTTCACCTCGGTCAGAACAACCTGTCCACCGATGACCTCTACGACCCGGGCACCGGTCTACCCGCATGATCATTGATTCCAGCGCCGTCATCAACGGCGTCCGTCCTGCGGCATGCGGGGAGCCCGAGCGGGTAGGGAGAATCCGCGGCCGGTCGTGAGCCGCCCGGCGCGGCCCGTCCGCGTCCGGGAGTGGTACGGCGGGCCGCTCGCGATGTCCGGTGGCGGCTGGACCCTAGGGGGACGGGTGGGACACGGATTTCGGGTGTGGGCGCCGGCGCGTGAGCGGGTCGACCTGGTGCTCGGCGAGCGCAGGCTGCCGATGCGGCGCTCCGGGGGCGGCTGGTGGGAGCGCGCCGTCGAGGAGGCCGGGCCGGGCACCGACTACGCCTACTCACTGGACGGCGGACCGCCCCGGCCCGACCCGCGCTCGCCGTACCAGCCGTACGGCCCGCACGGCCCCTCCCGGCTGGTCGACCACGCCGCCTTCCGCTGGACCGACGACCGCTGGCGCGGGACGCCGCTGCCGGGGGCGGTGCTGTACGAGCTGCACGTGGGCACCTTCTCCCCCGCCGGAACCTTCGACGGGGTGATCGAGCGTCTCCCGCACCTGGTGGAGCTGGGCGTCGACGCGATCGAGCTGATGCCGGTGGCGGAGTTCTCCGGCGGCCGGGGCTGGGGGTACGACGGGGTGTCGCTGTTCGCCCCGCACCACGCCTACGGCGGGCCGGACGGCCTCAAACGGCTGGTGGACGCCTGCCACGCCCACGGGCTCGGCGTGGTGATGGACGTCGTCTACAACCACCTGGGGCCCTCGGGCAACTACCTGCCGGAGTTCGGCCCCTACTTCGCCGGCCGCCACACCACAAACTGGGGCGACGCGGTCAACTTCGACGGCCCCGGCAGCGACGAGACGCGCGCGTTCGTCATCGGCAACGCGCTGATGTGGCTGCGCGACTACCACGTGGACGGGCTGCGCCTGGACGCCGTCCACGCCATCGCCGACGACTCGGCCGTGCACGTCCTGGAACGGCTGGCCGAGGAGGTGGAGGCGCTGGCCGCGCACGTGCGCCGGCCGCTGTTCCTCATCGCCGAGAGCGACCTGAACGACCCCCGGTTCGTGCGGGCGCGCGAGGCCGGCGGGTACGGCCTCGACGCGGCGTGGGCCGACGAGTGGCACCACGCCCTGCACTCGGTGCTGACCGGGGAGCGCGGCGGCTACTACTCCGACTTCGGCCCGCTGTCCCTGCTCGCCAAGGGGCTGCGGCAGGCGTGGGTCTACGACGGCACGTGGTCGCCGCACCGCGGCCGGGTGCACGGCAGATCCCCGGCGGGGCTGTCCGGGCACCGGTTCGTGGTGTGCGCGCAGAACCACGACCAGGTGGGCAACAGGGCGCAGGGCGAGCGGAACCCGGCGCTGATGAGCGAGGGCCGGCTGCGGATCGCCGCCGCGCTGCTGCTCACCGCGCCCTTCGTCCCGATGCTCTTCCAGGGTGAGGAGTGGGGCGCGACGACCCCGTTCCAGTACTTCACCGACCACGAGGACCCCGAGCTCGGCCGGGCGGTCAGCGAGGGCCGCCGCCGGGAGTTCGCCGCGTTCGGCTGGGAGCCCGACCAGGTGCCCGACCCGCAGGATCCGGCCACCTTCGAACGGTCCCGGCTGGACTGGAGCGAGCGGGACAAGGAGGCCCAGGGACGGCTGCTCGACTGGCACCGGGAGCTGATCGCGCTGCGGCGGCGCGTACCGGCCCTCACCGACGGCCGGCCGGACCGGGTCCTGGCCGACTGCGACGAGGACGCCGGACTGCTGGTCGTCGAGCGGGGGCCGGTGCTGGTGGCGGTGAACCTCGGGGCGGAGACGCTGACCGTGCCGGCCCGGGGCCGCGGCGGCGTCCTGGCCTCCTCCGACCCGGGTGTCGCGCTGTCAGGGGCGGACCTGACGCTGCCGCCGGACACCGTGGCGATCCTGGAGGGCTGAGACGCCGTCCGCCGCGGTCACCGTCGTGTTCTCACACAGCGGGCCGGCGCCACCGTGACGAGGCCAGGGCCAGGGCCAGGGCGGCGTGACCGCAGAGCACGCCCAGCCCCGCCCACCACGGCAGGGGGAAGTAGCCCTCCGACGGCACGTAGTGGGCGACCACCTGCGGGTAGCGGACGGCGGTCTGCTGTACGGCGAACCCGGCCGCCGGGGTGAGGCGCAGCGACCACCGGGCCGCCTCGTCGGGCAGCAGCGGCAACGCTCCCAGGACGTACGGGAGGATGATCGCCGACATCGCGCCGAGGACCGCCGCCCACGTGCGCCGCAGCAGCGCGCCGAGGGCGAGCGCGAGGACCGCGGTGACCGCGAACAGGACGGCGACGCCGAGGACGACCCGCGACAGGGTGAGCCAGGACACCGGGAGGACGGCGTTGCCGTTGGCGCGCAGGATCTCCGCGCCGACCGGCATCGTGACCCCGGCCGCGACCAGTCCGGCCGAGAAGGCCGCCGCGCCGGCGACGACCGCCCTGGCGGCCAGATCCCGGCCGCCGGATGGCGGGACGCCGCCGCGCGCCGTACGGACCGCGGCGGTGGTGGAGCGTGTCATGCGGGGCTCGGTGGTGACGGAACGCGCCGTGCGGGGAGCCGCGACGGCGAAGCGCGCCGCCACCGCGATGACCACCGCCAGACCGGCGGCCAGCCCGACCAGGGTGTCTTCCATGTCGTGGCCGCCCTCCGCGCCGGCCGGGCCGATGTCCCCGGACCCGGTGACGGTGAACGTGCCGTCCGCCTCGACGAGCCCGGGGGCCCGGTGGTTCCGCTCCCAGTCGGTATGGCCCATCTCGCCGACGGCACCGTGCCGCCATCCGCCGGCCGGCGCGCCGTCGAGGCTGACGTCGTCGAAGACGGCGGTGGCCTGGGTGAAGCGCGTCTCCGTGGTACCGCCGCCCAGGCCGGTGCGCCGTACCGTCAGATCTCCGGGGGAGGTGACGAAGAGCCCGGCCTCCACCGTGCGGGGCGCTCCGGCCAGGCGGGCCGTGCCGACCCTCGTCCACCGGCGGCCGTCGGCGGATTCGTACCCGGTGACGGTGTCACCGGAGCGGACCAGGCGCAGCCAGCGCGGGGAGCGGGGGGAGACGCCTTCCGGGCGGCCGGCCGTGTCGTGGACGTAGTCGTGCTGCATTCGCACGCCGTGGCCCCCGGTGACCATGAGCGCCGCGTAGGTGGAACCCTGCCCGGTGCCGTCCTTGACGATGATCCCGGCCTTCGCCCAGGGCACCAGGCCCGGGACGATCTCGTCGTGGTCCGGGGGCGGATAGGTGATGACGCCCGTCATCGAGGTCACGCGTGCGGTGATGACGCCGTTCTCGCCCAGGGGCCGGTGCACGAAGAAGAACTGGTCGCTCACCGCCCGGCCGTCCGGCCCGGCCGGATCCGTGGGACAGGCGATCTCCACGCCCCCCGCGCCGCAGGAGGCGCGGTCGCCGTACGCGGTGAGCAGGCCGGGCACGATGACGGCCAGCGCCGCCGCGATCATGGCGATCACCCGGCCCCGGCTGCGGAATACGGCCCACTCCCGGCGCACGGCGGACGTGACAGGTGACATGGCGGTGGTTTCGTCGGTTGACGTCATGCGGCCGGTTCTACGGCTCCGCGCCCGACACCGCGCGAACCGCCGCCGTCATGCCGTTGTTATGCGCGACGGGGCATCCTGGTGGTCCGCACGTCACCGGGGAGAGGACCGATGGGCAAGCCGCGAGGTCTCACGCTGAGGGGCCGGACCGTACGGCAGCGCTTCACCGTCATGTACGCCGCGCTGTTCCTGGCCTCCGGGACCGCCCTGCTGACCATGACGAATCTGCTCGCCGTGGGGTGGCGGGCGTCCCGGGCCGCCCCCGGGACGCCCGATCCTCAGTCTGATCTCACGGCCCTCCGGGGGCACGTCGAGCGGCTCCAGGCACAGCTGGCGGACGTCCACGTGACGCAGTCGCGGCAGCTCCTGGCGGGCTCCCTGATCGCGCTGGCGGTGATGGGGGCGGTCTCCGTCCTGCTCGGCGGGATCGTCGCCGGCCGGGTGCTGCGTCCACTGCGTACGATCGCCTCGGCCACCCGGCGGATCTCCGCCGACAACCTGCACGAGCGGCTGGCGGTACCGGGCCCCGCCGACGAGGTCAAGGACCTCGCGGACACCGTCGACGGGCTGCTGGAGCGCCTGGAGGCGTCCTTCGCCGCCCAGCGCCGGTTCGTGGCCGACGCCTCCCACGAGCTGCGCACGCCGCTGGCGACCATGCGGGCGTCGCTGGACGTGGCCGCGGCCAAGCCGTCGGCGACGTCCCAGACGGTCGCGCTGACCGATCGCCTCCGCACCGAGCTCGACCGGATCGACCACCTCCTGGAGGGTTTCCTCCTGCTCGCCCGCGCGCAGCACGGCGCGCTTCCCGGCCGGGCGCCGGTCTCGCTCGCCCGGCTGCTGTCCGAGGCGCTGACCGGCCGCTCCGCGGCCATCGCGGCGAAGGACCTGACCGTCCACGCCGACACGGGGGACGGCGCGTGGACCCGGGGCAGCCCGGTTCTGCTGTCCCGGGTGGCGGAGAACCTGATCGACAACGCGGTGATCCACAACCGGCGCGGCGGCTGGATCCGGGTGGCGACCACGACGGCGGGTTCCTCGGCGCGGCTCGTCGTGGAGACGGGCGGGGCCGTCCTCGACCAGGAACACGTCGCCCGGCTCACCGAGCCCTTCCGGCGGCTCGCCGCGGACCGGACCGGATCGGAGGCCGGTTCCGGCCTCGGCCTGTCGATCGTCGCGGCCGTCGTCGGCGCGTACGGCGGACGTCTGGAGCTGCTCGCCCGGCCGGAAGGCGGCCTGCGGGTCGCCGTCTCGGTGCCGTCCGCGCCCGCGCCGGCGGGTGCCGCCGTATGAGGATCCTGGTCGTCGAGGACGCCCGCGCGCTGGCCGACGTCCTGGCGGAGGGTCTGCGCGACCGGGGCATGGCCGTGGACACGGCCCACGACGGTCTGGCCGCCGCCGCCAAACTCGATCTCAACGCCTACGACGTGGTCGTCCTCGACCGCGACCTGCCCGGCATCCACGGCGACACGCTCTGCCACATGATCACCGAACGCGCCGACCGCCCCATGGTCCTGATGCTCACCGCGGCCGGCTCACCGGGGGACAGGGTCAGCGGCCTGACCCTGGGAGCCGACGACTACCTCGCCAAGCCGTTCCACTTCCCCGAACTCGTCCTGCGGATCCAGGCCCTGGCCCGGCGACGCCCTTCCGCCCGCCCGCGGACGCTGCGCGCGGCCGGCATCGAACTCGACGCCGCACGCCACGTCGCCATCCGCGACGGCCGTCCCCTCGATCTCTCGCCCAAGGAGTTCGCCCTCCTCGAAGCCCTCCTGAGCGTCGCCCCCGCTTTCCTCAGCGCCGAGGCCCTCCTGGAGCGGGTCTGGGATGAGAACGCCGACCCCTTCACCAACACCGTGACCGTCGGCCGTCTGCGCCGCAAGCTGGGTGACCCGTCACCCATCACCACGAGACCCGGCGTGGGCTACCGCATCACCGATCCGGCGGGTTAGCGCGGGCCGGCGCCGCCCGGACCCGGGAGGGGAACGGGGCCGGACGGCACGGCGCGGAATCGGGCGGCGGACCACGGGACCGGGCGCCGGCCGTGCCGTGGGCGGAAGGGTCACCCATCGGTTCCGCCTGTCCGTGCCCTTGCCAAGAATCGGCAGACCGGTCTATTTTCATCCCGTGGGTCAGAAAGGTGAGGAGACGCGCGGACGCCTGCTGGACGCCACCCGGGACCTGATCGAGACCGGGGGCTACTTCGGGACCGGGCTGAACCAGGTGATCGCGGCCAGCGGCACGCCCCGGGGCTCCCTGTACTTCCACTTCCCCGGCGGCAAGGACCAGCTGGTCGGCGAGTCCGTACGGCGGGCGGGCGAGGAGATCGGCCTGGCGCTGCGCGCGCTGGCGGAGTCGTCGTCCGGCACCCGCGGCATGGTCGCCGGGATGCTGGCGTTCCTGGGCGACCGGCTGGAGGAGTCGGGGTGGCGCAAGGGCTGCCCGGTGGCGACGGTGGCGCTGGAGACGGCGGCCACGAGCGACCCGCTCCAGCGGGTCTGCGCCGAGGTCTACGACTCCTGGGAGGAGGGGCTGCGCCGGCGCCTGGCCGCCGAGGGGCATCCCGAGCCCGCCGACACCGCCGTCACCGTCCTCGCCCTGATCGAGGGCGCGCTGCTGCTGGCCAGGGCCCACCGGAGCCGCGACCCGCTGGAGCGCGTCGCCCGCCGGATCGAGGCGCTGCTGTAGCCCGGACACCGTCCCGCGAGGGCCCGCTTCCCGGCGGGCCTTCTTTTCGGTCAAAAAATATGTAGACCGATCTATTTACAAGGAGTGTCATGACCTCTCATCCGCCCGACTCGGTCGTCTTCGGCGCCGCCGGCTTCATCGGACGGTCCCTCGTCGCCGAGCTGCTGCGCCAGGGACGCCGGGTGGCCGCCGCGGTGCGCGGGCCGGGAGACCGGCTGACCTCACGGCTGGCCGGGCAGGGGGTGGACACCGCGGGACTGACCGTCGTCACCTGCGACATCACCGCGCCGGGGCTGGGGATCACCGGCCTTTCCGGGGTCCGCGACGTCTACAACACCGCCGCCCGCTTCGCCTTCGGCATGGACGTGGCGGAGGCGCGGCTCGCCAACGTCACCGGCGCGGTCAACGTGACCGAGTGGGCCGCGGCCCGGACCGGCCTGCGCCGCCTGGTCCACGTCAGCGGCTACCGCGTCAGCGGGGTGGAGCCGGACTACCGGAGGCTGGGCGCGTACGAGGCGTCCAAGGCCGAGGGGGACGCGGCGGTCCGCCGCCGGGCCCGCGAGCTGGACGTCCCCCTGACGATCGTCAACCCCGCCACGGTGATCGGTCCCGGCCAGTTCATCGGCCTGGCCTCGCTGGTCCACGACCTGTGGCGGGGGCGGCTGCCGCTCCTGCCCGGCGGCCCCGGCGTCTTCGTCCCGGTCGTGGACGCCGGCCACCTCGCCCGTTTCATGGCCGCGGTTCCCGAGCACGAGGAGACAGCGGGCAGGGCGTACTGGGTGCTCGACGACGACACGCCCGAGCTGCCGGAGCTGGTCGCGCTGCTCGCCTCCCACCTGGGGGTTCGCGCCCCGCGCCGGTCGATCCCGGTCTGGCTGCTGCGGCGGCTGCCCCGGGCGCTGACCGGGGCCGACCCGGAGACGCTGTCGTTCCTGTCGGGCGACCGCTACGACACGGCCCCGGCGCGGGCCTTCGCCGAGCGGGCGGGGCTGCGCATGCCGCCGGTGGAACAGGCGCTGCGGCGCTGGGCCGACGATCTGGTGGCCGCCCGCTTCGGCGCCGGTACGGCCGGCGCTACCGGCGCGCGGCGCGCGGGGGGCGTTCGAGCAGGAGGACGGTGACGCCGCGCAGCGGCCAGGTCCGGGTCACGGTGAACCGCTCCCTGAGCAGCGCGTCGATCTTGGGGATCATCGCCGGGGCCACGCCGTTCCTGGACGGCAGCGCGGTCCCGGGGCGGACCGCCCGTCCGAAGTCGCTCCGGACGAGCCAGACCCGCTCCCCCGCCGCGTCGCCGGAACGCCTCTCGGGCGGCATGGCCCCGTAACGGGTCAGGCCCTGGCGTGCCCAGGGCACCACGTAGACGGTCCGGTCGCCGACCTCGCGCTGCGCGGCGACGATCCCGGCGGCGACGCGGTAGCTCACCTGGTGCCCCGGCTCGGTGCGCAGCAGGACCTGCTGCCGGGCCCCCAGCGCCACGGCCGCGCAGAGCCCGGCCACCAGTACGGCACGCGGCAGGCGGGCCGCCCCCAGCCCGGCGAGCAGCGCGAAGGCGGGCGCGGCGAACAGGACGTACCGGGAGCTGTACACCGGGGTGACCAGGTGGGACACCGCGACCAGGACCGGCATCGGCAGCACGCCCCACACCACCGCCCCCGCGGCGAAGGCCCGGAGCGCGGGATCACCCGCGGGCGGCCCGGCGGCCTCCCGGTCGCCGTTCCCCCGCCTTCCCCGCAGGAGCAGGACCGCCGCCGAGACCAGCCCGGCCAGGGCGACGGCCCAGCCGAGGAGCACGGCCGGCAGGTCCCCCGGCTCGGGCTGCGGCTGCCAGCCGGTGATCGCGCTGCGGACCAGGACGACGTTCTCCCATCCCGGCGCCTCCAGCCAGTTGACCTGCCCCACCTGCCCGGCCGAGATCGCCGCGACGGCGAGCGTGACCGGCGAGCCCAGCGCCAGCCACCGCAGGCAGCGCCGGGAGACGACCAGGTGGGCCGGGAGGGACAGCACCGCGAAGAGATGCGTGCAGGGCAGCAGCGCGACGGACAGGACATAGCGGCCCCAGCGCCCGGTCTCCAGCGCCCGGTGCAGGCACCAGAAGGAGAAGACCGCGGCGGCGACGGCCAGCGTGTACGGCCTGGCCTCCTGCCCGAAGCGGGAGATCGCCGGCAGCGCGAGCAGGACGGCTCCCGCGACCACTCCGGCGCGGACGCCTCCGAGCCGGCGGCCCAGATCGGCGAGCAGCCCGGTGGCGGCGGCCACCGCCAGCGCGGAGGGCAGCCGCAGCCACCAGTCGGCCGTGCCCGCCCGGGACCAGACGTACATCAGCAGGTAGTACGGCAGGAACACCGCGTCCCGTTCGCGGAGCGTCTCCCACAGCGTGTCCCAGGAGGTCACGGTCTGCGCGGTCGCCAGCTCGTCGGCCCACATCGAGGGGGCCCAGGAACCCGCGACCGTCAGCGCCAGCGCCACCGCCGCGAGGAGCAGCGGCAGCCACACCGGGGAGGCGGCCCGCCCGGCGCGGCCCCGGCGACCCACGCGATCCGCACTGTGCCCGCCGTCCGGACGGACCCGGTCTCCGGGGCGGGCGGGGTGACCCGTTCGGGGCTCGCCGTCCGGGCGAGGCTCCCGGCCGGCTATCCGAGCCACTGCCGGGTGGGCCAGGTCTCAAGCCGCCACGCGCTGTCCCAGAACATCCACTCGTACTCCGTCGCGCGGCGGAACGCCTCGTCCATGGCCTGGCGCGTCTCGGGGCCGGCGGCCCCGGCGAGCCGGTCGGTGATCGCCCTGATCTGCTCGACCGAGGCGGCGAAGGACTCGTCGGAGTAGGTGTCGATCCACGCCCGGTACGGGTGGCCGGCCACGCCCGCCGTACGGGCGAGGAGCGCGGTGCCGACGTCCTGGTACACCCAGAAGCACGGCAGCACCGCGGCGGCGAGCACGGGCAGGGGCTCCGCGAGGGCGGTCGCCTGGAGGAACGACGCGTAGGCCAGGCACGTCGGCGAGGTGGGGACCGCCGCCTCCTCCTCGGCGCTCACCCCGAACTCCTCCAGGTAGGAGGCGTGCAGGCCGCGCTCGACGGCCAGCGCCGTGTGCGCGCTCCGCGCGAAGAACATCGCGTCGCCGGGGTCGGCGGACCGCACCGAGGCCGCCGCCAGCGCCTTGGAGAACGCCGCCAGGTAACGGGCGTCCTGGACCATGTAGAACGCGAAACGCTCCCGGTCGAGGGTGCCGTCGCCGAGGGCGGCGTTGAACGGGTGGTCGTGGATCGCCTTGAGCAGCGTGGCGGTACGCGCCCAGATCTCCTCGCAGAACATCGTGTCCCCTCACTCACCGGGTCTCGGGGAGGGCGGGAGCCCGCGGGAGACCCGCGGGCGCCGCGCGCCGCGGCCGGCCGCGCCCGGGGACACGACCGGCGGTGACGTCCCTCCGCTAGTACTAGCTAGGTCAGGTTCAACGGGTGTGATCTCAGCCCGGCGCACCGGGCACCCCGCGTCGCGGTAAACCGTAACAGAGCCTCAGGAGGCGGGCGGGACGGGAGGGAACGGCATCTCGGCCAGGACGGGGAGCAACGACTCCTCCTCATGGTCGAGGTGCGCGCTCAGCTCCTCCGACAGCCGGTCCAGCTCGGCACGGAAACGGTCCGGGTCGTCGGCGGCGATGCCGTCCAGCAGGACGACCAGCTCGGCCTGGATGCGGGCGACCGTACGGTGCTCCTCGCGGAGCCGGTCGACGACGTCGCGCAGACGGGGGTGCCGGGCGGCGAGCATGGGGAGCATGTGCGCGTCCTCGTGGCCGTGGTGGGCCTCCAGGGACTGGCAGAACGCCAGGCAGTGCTGCCGCAGTTGCAGCCCCAGCCCCGGCGCGGGCGGCTCGCCCGGCCCCCGGTGGGCCGCCCGCGCGGCGAAGTGGGCGTCGGCCTCGGCGCGCACGTGCCGCAGCTGCGAGCGCAGCCAGGCGTGGATCCGCAGGAGCACGGCGGCGAGGTCGGTGACGTCGTGCGGGTCCTCGTCGGGCCCGGAGCGCCGCAGCATGACGACCGGCAGGGACCGCTCGACGCGGGCCTGGTAGTCGGCGTAGCCGGGGGCCGCGCGCACGGCGTGCTCGAACAACCGGTCCCGCTCCTCGCCCTCGGCGGGGACGGCGATCGCCCACTGCGTCTCGGTGCCGATCTCCACCCGCACCATGGGGTGGGCGAGCAGGTTGTGGTACCAGGCGGGGTGGCGGGGCGCGCCGCCGGCGGACGCGACGACCAGCAGCAGGTCGTCGTGGCGGACGTAGGCCAAGGGGACGGTGTGCTCGGCGCCGGACCGCGCGCCGGTGGTGGTCAGCAGGAGGAGGTCGCCACCCTCGAAGGGGCCGCCGACCTTCCCGCCGTTGGCCCGGAACTCCTCGATGATCGACTGGTTGAAGGACATGGGCATGCGGCGTGGGGGCCTTTCTCTCATGAGAACGCGAAGGTCGGGAACGCTGGGGTACTGCTGGGGTGCTGAGGACGCGCGGGTACGCGTGAGGAGACATGCGGAACCGCCCCGGACGACGTACGGGACCACCCCGGACGACATGCGGGACCTCGGCGGTCGCGGCGACGGCGTGCGGTGGAGGCCGGGGACGGCCGGAGTCACAGAGGCCGGAGGCGACCGGCGCACGGCAGGTGGCGCGCGGGGACGTCCGGTACGGCGCGGCGACGCCCGGTACGGCGCGCGGCGACGGTTACGTCAGATGCGGGACGCGGAGTGTGACCTCATGGCGGGATCCCTTCTGGAAGGTGCTCACCCGGCAGCCGACCGGCCCATCGCTCTTGGCCGGCGCCACGTGGCACGCCGACCATTACAACCATTCGGCGGTCGCCTGTCAACGGGACGATCACCTGAGCGGACTCCGGGTTCCCCGTGTCCGGGCGGCGGTCGTACGGCATCGGGCTCCCGGTCCGGCGACCGTGTCCGGGCGCGGCCGCACGGCATCGGGCTCCCGGTCCGGCGGCGGGACGGCCCGGTAGCCTCACCGCGTGACGACGACCAGGAACTCGCACTGCTCCTTCTGCGGCGCGGCCTACGCCCCCGGCCAGCCGTGGCCGCGGACCTGCCCGGCCTGCGGGAACACGAGCTACCTCAACCCGCTGCCGGTGGCGGTGATGCTGCTGCCGGTGGACGACGGACTCCTCGTGGTCCGCCGCGGCGTCGAGCCGCGCCTCGGGAGCCTCGCGCTGCCCGGCGGTTTCATCGACCTGGGCGAGTCGTGGCAGCAGGCGGCCGTCCGGGAGCTGCGGGAGGAGACGGGAGTCGTCGTCGACGCGGCCGATGTCCGGCTGTTCGACGTGCACAGCGCCCCGGACGGCACCGTGCTGGTCTTCGCCCTGGGGCCGCGGATCGGCGCGGCCGGGCTTCCGCCGGTCACACCCACCGCCGAGACCACGGAGTGGCTGGTCGCCGACGGCCCCCGGGAGCTGGCGTTCCCCCTGCACACGCGGGTCATGGCCGAGTACTTCGCCACCGGGTGACGCGCCGCCGGGCGATCCTGGCGGGCGCCGGGTGTGGTCCGGGCAGCCACGGGCGTGAGGCACCATGAAGGGGTGACGTGGAAGGTGGACGAGGGCCCCGGTGTCCCGACCGACGCCCTGCCCGGCACTCCGGGCGAGGCACCGGACGGCGACCGTAACCGCGGGCCGGCCGGTGCCCCGGACGGCGCGGCGAACCCCCGGTTCCGCATGCTCGCCGACCTCGTCGCCGACGGCGACGTGGTGGTGCTGAGCGGGGCCGGCCTGTCGACGGAGTCCGGCATCCCCGACTACCGCGGGGAGACCGGCCGCAGACGCCGGGCCGAGCCGATGACGTACCAGACGTTCGTCGGCAGCGCCGCGGCCCGGAGGCGATACTGGGCGCGCAGCCACCTGGGCTGGCGGCACATCGCCGACGCCCGCCCCAACGCCGGTCACCGGGCGGTCGCCGGTCTGCAGGAGCGCGGGCTGGTCGGCGGGATCATCACCCAGAACGTCGACGGCCTGCACCGCTCCGCCGGAGCGCGGGACGTGATCGAGCTGCACGGCGGCCTCGACCGCGTGCGCTGCCTGTCCTGCGGCCGGCGGACGTCCCGCCACGAGCTCGAACGACGCCTGGAAGAGGCCAACCCCGGCTGGTACGCGCACACCCGGACCGCCGTGATCAACCCCGACGGCGACGCCGTGCTCGACGACGACCTGATCGACGCCTTCCGGATCGTCGACTGCCGTGACTGCGGCGGCGTCCTCAAGCCCGACGTGGTGTTCTTCGGGGAGAACGTCCCCGCTCCCCGCGTCCAGGAGTGCTACGAACTGGTCGAGCGTGCGGGTCTCCTGCTGGTCCTCGGGTCCTCGCTGACCGTGATGTCGGGCTACCGGTTCGTACGGCGCGCCGCCGGGCACGGCATCCCCGTCGCGATCGTCAACCAGGGTCCGACCCGGGGCGACGGCGACGCCCTCCTGACGCTCGACGCGCCGCTCGGCCCCACCCTCACCGCTCTGGCCGCCGGGCTGGGCCCGGCACGGTGACACCCGGCCCGGCGTGTCCAAGCCCGGGCCGCCGTGTCCAAGCCCGGGTCGCCGTGTCCAAGCCCGGGTCGCCGTGTCTAGGCCCGGGTCGCCGCGCGGCGGCCGGCCGTACTCTCCCGGACCACGAGCCGGTGGGCCGCCACGATCCTGCGCGCCGGCCGCGGCTCCTCGGGCGCCGCGCCGCGCGCCGGTCGCCGCAGCCGGTCGGCCAGGCAGGACAGGGCCTGTCTGGCGATCTCCGGCTTGTCGGGGGCGATGGTGGTGAGGGACGGGGTGGCGTACCGGCCGTCCTCGATGTCGTCGAACCCGCAGACCGCGAGATCCCCCGGTACGGCCAGGCCGTGCTCCAGCGCCTCCCGCAGCGCGCCCAGCGCGAGCTGGTCGCTGAAGCAGAACACCGCGTCCGGGGCGTGCCCCTCCTCCAGCAGCCACCGCATCGCCCGCGCGCCGTCGGCGCGGTGCAGGGCGGTCACCGGCACCTCCAGCGCGGGGTCGCGGGGGATCCCGGCGGCGTCCAGCGCCTGCCGGTAGCCGGTCACCCGCTGCTCCGCCGTGCCGTTGGCCAGGTGCGGCTGCACGCCGACGGCCGCGATCCGGCGGCGGCCCAGTTCGATCAGGTGCCGGGTGGCGTCGGCGGCGGCCGCGACGGAGTCCACGCTCACGTGGTCGATCAGCCCTGCGGCGTCCTGCTCGCCGAGCAGGACCAGCGGCACGGCGTCGGCGCGCCGCCGCAGGTCGGCCGGGGACAGGCTCCAGGGGCTCATGATCAGTCCGTCGACGATCTGCCCCTGCATGTCGTCGAGCAGCCGCCGCTCGCGGTCGGGGTCGCCGTCGGTCTGGTCCACGAGCAGCGTCCAGGAGTGCTCCTGGGCCTCCTGGACCAGCAGGGACGCCAGCTCGCCGAAGTACGGCGAGTCGATCTCGGGGATGACCAGTCCGATCAGTCCCGACCGGCCGGCGCGCAGCTGACGCGCCGCCGCGTTGGGGCGGTACTGCAGCTCCTCCAGCGCCTGCCGCACCCGGCGGCGGGTCTCCGGGGCGACCAGCGGGAAGTCGTTGACCACGTTCGACACCGTGCGCACGGACACCCCGGCCCGCGCCGCCACGTCCTTCAGGCTCGCACCCACGGCTCCGCCTCCCCTCCCGCTCACCGGCCGCGCCCGCGCCGCCGTGTCCGGCCCGGTCCGGAACGGGCCGGTCCCGCTCCCGCGCGGCGCCGTCCCGGCGGTCCACCGCCGCGCCGCTCCCGTCGCCGCACGGCGCCGCTCCACCGCCGCGCACTTCCGGTACGGCGGGCCGCGACCGGACGACCTTGATCCAGCTAATCACTCTTGCAACGTTGCAAACAACGGGAGAGGATGATCCGGAACCGGCCGAGGAGGAGGACCATGGCGGAGACGACGAACCCCGTGCCCGCGCGGGATCGGGAATCGGCGGCGGACCGGCGGCCGGAGGCCGTCCCGGAGGGATGGCGGAACGCCGGGGTGAGCGAGGCCGACGTCGCGACCGCGCTCGGCGACCTCCACCGCGACGGGATCACCGCCCGCGCGGGCGCATTCACCGCCGAGTGGGCCGACCGGATGCGGGAGGACATCGACACGGCGTTCCGCGAGGCGCTCGCCCGTCCGGGCGGCGCGGTGGGACGCGGCCCCAACCGCTACTACGTCGAGATCCACCCCGAGCAGATGCGCGGCTTCGTCGACCTGGTCACCCACCCGTGGGTCACCGCGGTCTGCGAGGCGGTGCTCGGCCCCCGGTACGAGATCGTCGAGCTGGGCTTCGACGTGCCCCTGCCCGGGGCGGTCGGCCAGCCCTGGCACCGCGACTTCCCGATGCCCGAGGAGACCAGGGCGCACCGGCGGCTCACCTCGCTGGCGTTCAACCTGACCGCCGTGGACACCGAACCGGACATGGGGCCGTTCGAGATCGCCCCGGGTACGCAGTGGGACCACGGCGAATCGTTCGAGCACGGCATGTTCCCGCCCCGTGACGCCTATCCCCGCTACAAGGAACGCGCGGTGCGGAAACATCCGCGGCGCGGCGACGTCTCGGCCCGCTCGGCGCTGACCGTCCACCGGGGCACGGCCAACCACTCGGCCAGGGACCGCCCGGTGCTCGTCCTGGGCGTCGACGCCCCCGGCGCGGGCAACGCCGAGCGCCACGACATGGCGGTCACCCGCGGCTACCGGGACGCCCTGCCCGCCCTGGTGCGCGACCATCTGCCCTGCCCCGTGGTGGACGAGCTGCGGCCGATCGTCCAGAAGCACACGATCGAGGGCCTGGTGATGGGCGAGGCCTGAACGCGGCCCCGGCCGGATCCGGCCCCGCCCGCGGAGCCGTACGGCGGCGGCGACCGCGTAGGCCCCACGGCCGCCGGATCCGGCGCCCCCGCCGGCCGTGTCCCGGGAGCCGCATTCCGGTGGCCTCGTCCTGGGGGCGCGTTCCGGGGGCCGCATTCCGGGGGCCGCATTCCGGGGGCCGCGTTCCAGGGGCCGCATTCCAGGAGCCGCATTCCAGGAGCAGCGTCCCGGTGGCCGGTCACGACCCCGGGCGTCTCCGGAGGAACCGGAGCAGGCCCGCCCCGGCGAGATACGCCAGGAGCATCGGGACGGGCAGGCGGGCCGGGAGCGTCACGGCGGCGCCGAGCAGTCCCCCGGCCGCCAGCGCCGCGCCGGCGACCGCCGCGACGGCGCGCGGGACCCCGCTCGCGGGCCCGTCCGCGCCGGGGACCGGCCCGGCGCGCCGTTCGACCCGGCCGAACACCGCGACGAGGACCGCCAGGACCACGAGCAGGCACGCGATCCAGGGCAGGCGGAGCAGCAGCCACGACGCCGAACCGGCGGGCGGCTGCGGCATCAGGCCCGCCGGGTAGAGCGCGACGGCCGCGACCACGACGGCGGTCAGGTGCCAGAGGAAGACGGTCATGATCACGGAGTTGACCCCCACCACGACCGCCCACGGGCGGGCGCGCCGGAGCCGGCGGTCGGCGGGACCGTGCAGGAGCAGGGCGAGCCCGGTCTGCGCGGTCGCCAGGGCCAGCAGGGCGAGGGTCGGCGGAGAGGTGTTCTGCAGCCGCTCGCCGGGGACCGCCACCATGCTGACCGGGTACGGCCCCACCGTGGTGAGCAGCACCAGGACCGCGAGCCCCCCGGCCGCCATCGGCAGGGCCACCGTACGGCGGGCCGGCAGCGCCCCCTCCCGCCAGGCGATGCCGAGCTGGTGGATCGCCAGCCAGGCGAAGACGAAGCCGGCCTGGCCGAGCAGCGGCGGGCCGGACCGGAGGCGGACGGCGTCGCCCAGCCCGACCAGCGCGGCGAGCACGACCGGCACGGCGAGCCCCGCCCGGCGGTGCAGCGCGAGCATCACCGGCGTCAGGAGGACCACCGCGAGGTAGGCGACGAGGAACCACAGCGGCATGACGGCGAGCCACACGCCCGTGGCGACCGTCCCCTCTCCGGCCCCGAGGAGGACGGCGAGGAGCGCCACGGCGCTCAGCGTGAGGAGGAACACCGTGGTGGGGCGGATCAGCCGGTCGGTGCGGCCGAGGAACCAGCCCGTGGCGGTGCCGCCCCGCCGCCGGTAGGAGTCGAGAGAGGCGGCGTTCACGAAGCCGCCCACCAGGAAGAACACCGGCATGACCTGGAACGCCCAGGTCAGCGGACGGGTCCAGGGGACGGCCGCCAGGACGGTGTCGCCGCCGAACCCGCCGTGGTAGGTCACCACGACGGCCAGCCAGTGGCCGAGCACCACCGCGAGGATCGCGACGGCGCGCAGCAGGTCGAGGTGGCGGTCGCGGTGCGGCGGCGTCCGCTCCGCGGCCAGTCGGATCGCCCGGACGACGGCCCGGGGGCCGCGCAGCAGCGCAACGCACACGGCCGGTCCTCCCGTCAGGTCGCCATCGGATCGCCGTCAGGTCACCCGGGAGCCTGGAGTGTGTAGCAGTAGTTGGACTTGTTCTTGAACCGGTGGAACGCGTCCGGTTTCCGGTATCGCCATCGGCAGCCCTCGTCGAGCCGGTCGCCGGTCAGGTACATGGTCCCGCCCTTCCTTTTGACGCAGTAGGCGCCCGGGCGGGGGGTCTCCCGGTACTCCACCCATTCCCAGCCCAGCTTGACGCAGTACTGCGTGAAGTGGCCGGGGCCGAGTTCGGCGTAACGGCGCTCGGGCGGCCGGGACAGCGACGGCTTCGGCGACTTCGGCGATTCCGATTCCGGCGGGGAGGGCGGGACGGTGGTCTCGGGCGGCCTCGGCTGGTCCCGGCCGCCCGGTGTGCGGGTGGCCGTGGGGTGATCACTCACCCGGGGCCGGGGGGCACGCGTCGGCGGGGGCGGTGAGGTCCGTGGGGACCTCTCCGGGGCGGTCGCGGAAGTCGCCGTGCTGTGGAACTCCTCGGCGGGAGAACCCGTACCGAGGTCGGCGGGCGCCTCCGGCGTGACCTCCGCGGCCGCGGCCCGTGAGGTCCGGACCGCGCCGGAACCCGCTCCGGCGGAGTCTCCGCGGGGCAGCAGTACGACGCCCGCGGCCCCGGCCGCCGCCGCCGCGGCCACCGCCGCGACGGCGACGGCCACGCGTGGCGCGCGCCGTCCTCCCCGCGTGGCCGGGGGCCGTGTGCCCGCCGTCCCCGCCGTCCCCGCCGTGCCCGCCGTCCCGCCGGACGCGGGCCCGCCGTACGGCGGGCCCGCCGGAACCGGCCCGCCCGGGACCGGGAGACCGCCGGAGGCCGTCCCGTACCCTCCAGGCCCCCGGCGCCCTCCCTGCCCTCCCGGTTCTCCGTGTCCTGCGTGCGCTTCGTGTCCTCCGCGTCCTCCGCGTCCTCCGCGCACGAGGCGGGCGAGGATCTGCTGGGCCGTCGGCCGCCGCGCCGGATCCTTGGCGAGGCATTCGCGGAGGAGATCGAGCAGGGGCTGCTCGATCCCGTCCAGGACGGGCTCCTCGTTCAGGATCCGGTTGATGATCACGGGGATGGAGTCGTTGCCGAACGGCGGGCGGCCGATGGCGGCGAAGGCCATGGTGGAGGCCCAGGCGAACACGTCCAGGGGCAGACCCGGCTCGCTCGCGTCGAGTTGCTCGGGCGCCATGTAAGCGGGCGTTCCCACGATCCCGCTGGTCATCGTGCCGGTCGCGGCGAGGGAACGGGCGATGCCGAAGTCGATGACCCGCGGGCCGTCCGGGCCGAGGAGAACGTTCTGCGGTTTGAAGTCCCGGTGGACGACGCCCGCGTCGTGCAGGGCGACCAGCGCGGTGGCCGTGCCGACGGCGAGGCGTTCGAGGGCGCTGCCCGAGCGCGGTCCCTCGGTGACGACCACGTGCTGCAGCGACGGGCCCGGGACGTACTCGCTGACGAGGTAGGGGCGCATGCCGTACAGGCCGAAGTCCAGGACCTGCGCCGTGCAGAACCGGGCGACCCGCTTGGCGAGCTCCGCCTCGCGTACGAGGTCGTCGTGCACGGAGGGTTCCCCGCCCACCCGGGCGTGGTAGAGCTTGACCGCCACGCGGAGGCCGGAGCCCGTCCCCGGGGGATCCGCGGGCTCCGCGAGCTCCGCGAGGTAGACGGCGCCCTGCCCGCCTTCGCCGATCCTGCCTATGACGCGGTAGGGGCCGAGCACCGTGGGATCGCCCGGCTCCGGGGGATGGACATCCGACATCTGCCTCCGGCACCTTTCCGTCGACCGGCGAACGTACGAATCGTAAAACCCCCGGCGGGAAGGAACAGCTCTCCCGCCGGGGCGGGCTTCACCCGCTGCGGCCGTGTTCGCCGGTCATGGCGGGTTTTACGGATATGACGGCGACGCGATGTCCGGCGTGGCTTCGAGGGCCCGGCCCGGTGGACGCGGCCCCGGCGAACCGGCCCGGTCCCCCTTCCGGCCTTCCGGCCTTCCGGCCTTCCGACGCGACGCGGACAGCGCAACGCGGACGACACGACACGGACGGCACCGCATGGACGGCGCGCCACGGCGCGGGCGACCCGCCGGGCGACATATACCTTATTGGGCCCATTTACCCTGAACACCTTAAGTGCTATATAAGAAATATGCCGGAAAAGCAATTGAGAACGCCCCCGAACATCAGATCAACCGCCGTTCCGCAATACTCCCCCGAGTTTCTCTTCTCTGGCCGCACGGCCAGAATTCCCCCTCTGCGCGGATGAAGAAATGACATCCGGATCACACAAGAATGTCAGAGCAATCATTTGGGGCAGGGGGTGCCCAGAAAAGAAGGAGAAACCGATGGAACTGAACGGCAACCAGCTCCTCAACCGCAAGATCGACGTCTGCTTCGGGCACGGCGACCAGAACGGCGACGGCATCCTGGAGCCGGCCGACGCCCTGGCCCTGGCGGCGCGCATCATCGCCTACCTGGGCGAGCCCTTCAATTCCCCCAAGGCGCAGGCGCTGCTGGACGCCTTCGAGAACTTCTGGAAGCACGTCTCCGCCCGCATGGACACCAACCAGGACGGCAAGGTCACTCCCCTGGAGTGGCGCACCGGGATGATCGGCGCGTTCGCCGGTGACTCCAAGGCGTTCGACGAGGGGTTCCGCCCCCTGGCCGAGGCCCTGTGGAGCATCTGCGACCGGGACGACGACGGGACGGTCGGCCCCAACGAGTTCGCTGCCTTCCAGCGAGCCTTCGGCACGTCGCCGGCCAACAGCAGGATCGCCTTCGACAAGCTCGACACGAACAAGAGCGGCACGCTCTCGGTGGAGGAGCTGCTGGCCGCCTGGCAGGAGTACTACACCAGCCCCGACCCACAGGCCGCCGGCAACTGGCTCTTCGGTGACATCTGGGGCGACGAGGCCTAGAACGGCCCGCGCGTGAAGCTCTGACCGGACCGGGACGGGTCCCCGGCGCGGCGCGCCCGCGCCGGGGACCGCTCCCGCGTTTCCGTCGGATCTCCGCCCATGAGCGAACGCGAGCTTGGAGAACCCAGTGACTCCTCCGCTTCCTGAAGAAAGCGGCTTCTCGCTTCCCTCTGACGAGGTAGGCGACGGACAAGCCCTGCCCGTTTCGAACACAGAAATCATATCAAGGAAGCAAATTCCCCGCCGGGTGAACCCAGCAGCCCCCTCACCAGGTCCGACGGAAAGCCGATGTGAGCCGATCGCGGTAATTGGGATGGGGTGTCGTTTCCCGTCCGGCATAGACTCCCCCGACTCGCTGTGGCGATTTCTCATCGAACGCGGTGACGCGTCGGGAACGGTTCCAGACGGCCGATGGTCCCCTTATTTCAACATAAGTCCGGAAAATTCCGCTGTGCTGCGGACGACCACCGCCCGCGGCTCCTTCATTCCCGACATCGCGGGGTTCGACGCGGAGTTCTTCGGGATATCCCCGCGCGAGGCCCGGCTGATGGACCCGCAGCAGCGGATGACACTGGAGGTCGCCTGGGAGGCCCTGGAGCACGCCGGCATCCCGCCGCACTCCCTCGCCGGCTCCGACACGGGCGTCTTCACCGGCGTCAGCGCCGACGACTACGGCCGGCGGCTGCTTTCCGACCTGCCCCGGATCGAGGCGTGGACCGGCATCGGCGCCTCCCCCTGCGGGGTGGCCAACCGCGTCTCCCACGCCCTCGACCTGCGCGGTCCCAGTGTGGCCGTGGACACCGCCTGCTCGGCCTCGCTGGTGGCGATCCACCAGGCGTGCCAGAGCCTGCGGCTCGGCGAGATCCCGCTGGCGCTGGCCGGCGGCGTGATGCTGATGGCCGGCCCCGAGCTGAGCGTGGTGCTCGACGCCGCCGGCGCCATCTCCCCGGACGGGCGGTCGAGGGCCTTCGACGCCGCGGCCACGGGTTACGGGCGCGGCGAGGGCTGCGGCGTCGTCGTCCTCAAACTCCTGCGCGACGCCGTCGCCGACCGCGACCGGGTGCTCGCGCTGATCATCGGGAGCGCGGTGCTGCAGGAGGGCAGGACCCCGGGCATCATGGCCCCCAGCCGCGAGGCCCAGGAGCACCTGCTGCGCCGGACGTACCGGACGGCGGGCGTCGACCCGGCCGGCGTCGGCTACGTCGAGGCCCACGGCACCGGGACCCGCGTGGGCGACCCGGTGGAGGCCGGCGCCCTGGCGTCGGTGCTGGGCGCCGGGCGTCCCGCCGGCCGCCCCTGCCTCATCGGCTCGCTCAAGCCCAACATCGGCCACCTGGAGGCGGCGGCGGGCGTGGCGGGGCTGATCAAGGCCGTGCTGTGCCTGGGACACGGGCTCATCCCGCCGACGCCGACCACCGCCGGGCCCACCCCGGCGATCCCCTGGGAGAGCTCCGGTCTGCGGCTGGTCACCGAGGCGACCCGGTGGCCGGAAGCCGGGCGTCCCCGGCGGGCCGGGGTCTCCGGCTTCGGGTACGGCGGCACGATCGCCCACCTCGTCCTCCAGGAGGCCCCGCCCGTCCCGGGTTCCGCACCCGGCCGATCCGGCCCTGCCGCCACGTCGGTCCCCGCCCCGGGTCTCCCGGCCGCGCCACCACCCCTCAGAGATCTCCCGGCCTCCACGTCGATCCCCGCCCCGGATCTCCCGGCCGCGCCACCACGTCCCATGGACCTCCTCCCGGCCTCCGCCGGTTCCCCGGACGACACGGACGACGCGGACGACGGGGTGGTCCGGCCGTACCCGCTGTCCGGCGCCACCGGAGAGGCCCTGCGGGCCAACGCCGCCCGGCTGGCCGCCTGGCTGTCGGAACACGAGGACCCGCCGCTCGCCGCGGTGGCCTCCACCCTCGCCCGCCGCCGCACCCACCTGGCCCGTCGCGCCGTCGTCGTCGCGGCCGGGCGGGCCGAGCTGGTCGAGCGGCTGCGTTCCCTGGCGTCGGGTGACCCGGCCGCCCCGGCCGACCGCACCCCGCCCGAAACCGTACGGCCCAGCCCGAAACCCGCACGACCCGGCCCCGTGGCCGGCCGCACCCCGCCCGAACCCGTACGGCCCGCCCCGGAACCCGCACGACCCGGCCCGCGCGCGGACGTCCGGCAGGTGCGGCGCGACCCGGTGTGGGTGTTCTCCGGGCACGGGGCGCAGTGGGCGGGGATGGGCGCGGACCTGCTCGCCGACGAACCGGCCTTCGCCGCCACGCTGGACCGCCTGGAGCCGGTGTACCGCGAGGAGCTCGGTTTCTCCCCCGCCGACGCGCTGCGCGCCGCCGACCTGGGCGGGACGGACCGGATCCAGGCGCTGACCTACGCACTGCAGACCGGACTGGCCGCCGTCTGGCGTTCGTACGGCGTACGGCCCGGCGCCGTCATCGGGCACTCCGTCGGCGAGATCGCGGCCGCGGTGGCCGCCGGGGTCCTGACCGAGTCCGACGGCGCGCGCCTGGCCTGCCGCCGTTCCCGGCTGCTGCGCCGGGTCGCGGGGGCCGGGGCGATGGTGATGGTCGGCCTGTCCCGCGAGGAGACGGCCGCCCTGCTCACCGGCGACGGGAGCCGGGGCGGGAACGGGGACGGGGAGCTGTGTCCGGCGGTGTGGGCCTCGCCGTACTCCACCGTCGTCGCCGGTGACCGGGAGGCGGTGGAGCGGGCGGCCCGCCGCTGGCGCGCCCGGGGGATCGCCGTCCGCGAGGTCGCCTCCGACGTGGCCTTCCACAGCCGCCACATGGACCCCCTGGTCGCCGACCTCGCCGCCGCGGTCAAGGACCTTCCGGCGGGCCCCGCCCCGGTCCCCCTCTACACGACCGCCCTGGCCGACCCGAGGGACCCGGCCGAGCGCGACGCGGCGTACTGGGCGCGAAACCTCCGCGACCCCGTCCGTTTCGCCGCGGCGGTGGGCGCCGCCGTGGAGGACGGCCACCGGACCTTCCTGGAGGTCTCGGCGCACCCGGTCGTGAGTCACTCGATCGGTGAGGTCCTCGCCGCGGCCGGGGCGACGGACGCCCTCGTCACGCACAGCCTGCGGCGTGGCCGGCCCGGACGGCGCGTCCTCCTCGGCGGCCTGGCCGACCTGCACTGCGACGGCGTGCCCGTCGACTGGCCGGTGCTCTGCCCGGGTGACGACCTGGTGGATCTGCCGCGATACGCCTGGCGGCACCGGACGCACTGGGCGGCCCCTCCGCCCGCGACGGCCGGCGGACCGGGCCACGACCCGGACCGCCACACGCTGCTGGGCGGACGGGAGACGGTGCACGGCGCCTCCCCGGCGCAGGTGTGGCGCACCCGGCTCCGGTACGGCAACCGTCCCTACCCCGGGGAGCACCCCGTGCGGGGGACCGAGGTGGTGCCGGCGGCCGTGCTGCTCAACACGCTGTTCGCGGCGGCCGGGGAGGTGTTCGGGGGGACGCCGGACCTGGCCGGGGTGTCGTTGCGGGTGCCCCTGTCCCCCGCCGTTCCCCGGGAGGTCCAGGTGGTCTGCCAGGACGGGACGTTGAGGTTGTCCTCCCGGCTGCTCCGTGACGCCCCCGCCGGACCGCCGCCGTCCACCGGCGCGGACGGGACCGGCCGGGGCGCGGACGGGTCCCGTCAAGGAGCGGACGGGCCGGGCGGACGCGGGGAGACGGCCGACGAGTGGCTCACCCACACGACGGCGGCCGTCGTCCCGCCGGGCGGCGAGGCCCTCGGGCCGTCGTCCCCGCCCGTCCGCCGGAAGGCATGCGGTGGGAAGACGCCCGGCGGGAAAGTGCTCGGTGGGAAGACGCCCGGCGGGAAGGCGCTCGACCCGGGTCTCGTGGTCGGCCGGCTCGCCTCGGTCGGGGTGGCGTCGATGGGCTTCCCCTGGCGGATCGAGGAACTGCGCCGGGCCGGCGGCACGCTCATCGCGACGGTCACCGTCGTCCCCGAGAAGCCGGGCACCCCTGAGAAGCCGGACGCACCCGGAAAGCCGGATATTTCCGAGAAGCCGGGTGTATCCGAGAAACCGGGACACGCCGGGGACACCCGCGTCGCGGCGGTCACCGACGGCGCGCGCACCGACGCGGTCACCGCCGCTCCCGGAGAGAGCCCGGACTCCCCTGCCTGGGCCGGTGTCCTGGACGCCGCGTTCTCCGTCGCCTCGGTGGCCCTTCCCGGCCCGGTGCGCCTGCGGATGCCCGCCCACGTGGACCACGCGGCTCTGACCGGCGAGCCGCCGTCCCGCGCGGTGATCGAGGTACGGCCGACCGGCACCGGCCGCACACCCGATGGGCAGCCGTCCGGCAGCAGCGTCACACCCGCCGCCGATACGGGCACCGGGTCCGGCAACGGCATCACGCTCGCCACCGACACCGACACCGACACCGACACCGACACCGATGGCGCGGCCGTCGGCGGCACGGGCACCGGATCCGGCGCCGCCGTGGACGTCGAGATCCTCGACGGGCGGGGCGTCCCCGTCGCCCGGCTGCTCGGGCTGCGGTTCGGCGAGCCGGACGCCGGCCCGTACCCCGGTTCCCACGGCGATGGTTCCCACCGTGACACGGAGGACGCGAAGGACACGGACGGCACGGACGGCACCGGCGGCACCGGCGGCACGGCGGGCCTCGTCCATGAAGTGGCCTGGCACCCCCTTGAGGTCACCGAGCGGCGTCTTCCGCGCACCGTCCTCCTGACCGGCGCCGACCCCGCCCTCCGCGAGGCGCTGGACGCCTTCCTGTCCGGCGCCGGATCGTCCCTGGAGGTCGCCGCCGGCCCGGACGACCTCGTACGGCGCGCCGGGCGGCTCTCCGCCGCCGACGCGGTGCTCCTCGCTCCTCGCCTGTCGCCGTCCGCGGCGCCGTACGACCTGGACGCGGTCCCGTCGCCGTACCGTCCCGGCCGGTCCGCGCCGCCGGGCGATCCCGATCCGTCCGCGTGGCCGGACGGCGCCGGTCGGTCCGCGCCGCCGGGCGGCGCCGATCCGTTCGCGTCACCGGACGGCGTCCGTCGGTCCGCGTGGCCGGACGGGCTCGATCCGGCGGAGGCGGCGGCGCGTCATGCGATCCTCCTCACCGGGACGGCGCGGCTGCTGGCCGCGACCGTGCCCGTCGGCGGCCCGCGCCTGTGGTGCGTCACCCGGGGCGCGCGCGAGGCGCGGGACGAGGCGGCGCTGGCGCAGACGTCCCTGTGGGGCCTGGGCAGGGTGGTCGCGGGCGAGTACCCCGACCTGTGGGGCGGCCTCGCCGACCTGCCCCCGCGCCCCGGAAGGGACGACGTCGCGGCCCTCGCACGGCTGCTGGGCGGCCGGTGGGACGAGGACGTCATCGGCGTCGACCGCGGCGCGGCCTCCACCACGCGGCTCGTCCCCGCCGCTCCGGCCGGCGCGGCCTCCGGCGTCCGGTGCCGGGCGGACGCCACCTACGTCGTCACCGGCGGGACGGGGGCGCTCGGGCTGCGGGTGGCCCGCCGGCTGGCCGAGCGGGGCGCCAGGCGGCTGGTCCTCATCGGCCGCACCCCCCTGCCTCCGCGCGCGCGGTGGAACGGCGACGGCCATCCCGCCGTCGCGGTGGTCCGCTCACTGGAGGCGACGGGAGTGACGGTCCGGACGATCGCCGCCGACGTCGCCGACCACGACCGGATGGCCGGCCTCCTCGCGCCCGACGCCCTCGGCATGCCTGCCGTACGGGGGGTCGTGCACGCCGCCGGGGTCGTCGACGACCGGTTGCTGCGCGACCTCGACGGCCCGGCGATCCGGGCGGCGATGCGGCCGAAGGTCGCCGGGGCGCTGATCCTGCACGATCTCTACCCGCCCGGCGGCCTGGACTTCCTGGTGCTGTTCTCCTCCGCCGGGCAGTTGCTGCGGTTGCCGGGGCAGGGCGCGTACGCGGCGGCGAACGCCTTCCTCGACGGCCTCGCACGGCACCGGCGGTGCCGGGGGGACCGCGACACCGTCTCGGTGGCGTGGACGAGCTGGCACGGGCTCGGCATGTCCGTGTCGTCCGCGGTCACCGACGCCGAGCTGCGCGTCCGGGGGACCGCGGGCATCACGGCCGAGGAGGCGCTGCGGGCGTGGGACCGCGCGGACCCGCGCGCGGCGGGGAACCTGGCGGTGCTGCGCGTCCTGCCCGGCGGGGCGCGCGCCGGGCGTCCCCGCGTCCTGGCGGCGATCCCCGACGCCACCGCGTCCGGTGCCACCGGCCCCGCCGGCGAGGCGGCGACCGGCACCGGCACCGGAGACGGGGCCGGAAGCGGGACCGGAGGGGGAGCCCGGGTCTCCTGGAGGGACCTCGACGGCCCCGAGCTGCGCGCGTTCCTGCTGGCGGAGACGGGACGGGCCGCCGCCGAGACCCTGCGCGCCGAGCCCGGCGCGCTGGACCCGCACCGGCCGCTCGCCGAGATGGGCGTCGACTCCCTCCTGGCGACGCTGCTGCGGTCCAGGCTCCAGGAGCGTCTGGGGCTCACCCTGCCGGCCACGCTGCTGTGGAACCGGCCCGCGATCTCCGACATCGCCGACTACCTGGCCGAACTGCGCGCGGCCGGCTCTTCCCTCCCCTGAGACAGGTTCTAGGAGCACATCATGATCACCGGCCCCGACGTCCGCCTCTTCGCGGACGACCCGATGGAGTTCTTCGGCGGTTCACGCCACGCCATGCACGCCCTGCCCCCGCACGACCTCGCCGCCCTCCAGCTCGCGGCGCTGCGGCTGCGCTTCGCCGAGCTGCGCGACCGGCTGCCGGTGCTCCGCGCGATGGCCGACGAGCAGGGCATCGACGGGATCACCCGGCTCGACGACGCGGCCCCGCTGCTGTTCCCGCACACGATCTACAAGTCGTACCCGGCGGCGCTGCTGCTGGAGGGCAGGTTCGACCGGCTGACGACCTGGCTGTCGCGGCTCGTCACCGTCGACCTGTCCGGCCTCGACGTCTCCGGGTGCGACTCCATCGACGGATGGCTCGGCCTGCTGGACGACCGGACCGAGCTGCGCCTGGCCCACTCCTCCGGCACCTCGGGCACGATGTCGTTCATCCCGCACACGCGCGAGCAGTACACCGGGCTCTACGACATCGTGCGGCTGGAGGTCCTCCCCGGCTCGGAGCGGCGCGAGGAGCGCCTCGACGTCGTCTGGCCCGGGTTCCGCACCGGCCGCAGCGGCATCGACCGGCACGCCGCCGCCATGGCGGAGCGGATCGCGGGGTCGCCGGACCGGTTCCACAGCGCCCACCCGGGGCCGCTCAGCGCCGACGTGATGTTCCTCGCCGCCCGGCTGCGGGCCGCGGCCGCCCGGGGCGAGGCGGGACGCGTGGAGATCCCGGCGGCGCTCCGGGAGCGCCGCGCGGAGTTCGAGGAGGCGCAGCGGGCCGCCGCGGCCGGGATGGGCCGGTACGTCGAGGAGCTGGCCGGGCGTCTCGCGGGCCGGCGGGTCGTCTCGCTCGGCCTCTGGGCCACCTACCACGAGATGGCCGCGGCGGGCCTCGCCCGCGGCATCGAGGGCGTCTTCGCGCCGGACTCGGTGATCTTCCCCGGCGGCGGCGCGAAGGGCACGGCCCTGCCCGCGGACTGGGCAGGGGACGTCGAGCGGTTCGCCGGGGTGCCGGCCCTGCGGTACTGCTACGCGATGGCGGAGGTCATCGCGCTCAACCTGATCTGCCCGCGCGGCCGCTACCACATCGAGCCGTGGGTGATCCTGTACGTCCTGGATCCGGACACCGGTGCCCCACTGCCCCGCGAGGGGACGCGGACCGGCCGGGCCGCGTTCTTCGACCTGCTGGCCGACGTCTGCTGGGGCGGCTTCGTCTCCGGCGACGAGGTCACCGTCGACTGGTCGCCGTGCGGCTGCGGGCGCACCACCCCCCACCTGTCCATGGACATCGGCCGCTACAGCGACCGGCGGGGGGACGACAAGATCACCTGCGCGGCGACCCCGGAGGCTCTCAACGACGCGCTGGACTTCCTCAACGGGGCGCTGCTCTGATGGGCGCGCCGACGATCCCGGCGTTCGTCCGGGGCGAGACGGTCTGGGACGACCCGGTCGGCTTCGGCGGGACCGGTGAGGCGTGCGCGTTCCGCGCGCCCGACCCGGTGACCCTGCTGGACCGGCTGCCGCTGACCGACCCGCTGCGCATGCGCGACCTGGCCGGGGTCACCACCTCCGACGTCGTCGACTACCTCGCCGAACTGGGGCCGCGGCTCCGCCTTTCGGTGAACGGTTTCCTGCGGGAGGCCCTGGAGCACTCGGCGGCGTGGTCCGACATGACGCCGCCGGTCCTCCTCGCCTGCTACGAGCAGCTCCCGTCGCTGTTCACACCCGAGGCCGTCCGGGCCGTCGCCGAGGGCACGGTCGGCTCCCGGTTCCTGGACGGCTGGCAGGAGGTGGCCTCGCCCGGCGGCGGGACCGCGGCGGTGCGGGCCGTGGGGGCCCGCGCGGTGCACGTCATCGCGGGCAACAGCCCGATCATCGCGGCCGTCACGATCATCAGGAACGCCCTCGTGCGCGGCGACGCCGTGATCAAGACCCCGGCGAACGACCCGCTCACCGCGGTGGCCATCGCCCGGACGATGGCGGAGACGGCGCCCGGCCACCCGCTCACCCGGCACCTGGCCGTCGCCTACTGGAAGGGCGGCAGCGCCGCCGTCGAGGACCGCCTCTACCAGCCGGGGAACATCGACAAGATCGTGGCGTGGGGCGGGCTCGCGTCCGTCCGGCACGTCACCCGCTACATCCAGCCCGGCGTGGAGCTGGTCACCCTCGACCCGAAGCTCAGCGCCACGATCGTCGGCGCGGAGGCGTTCGCCGACGAGGCGAGCATGGCCGAGACCGCCCGGCTGGCCGCCGTGGACGTCGGCGCGCTGAACCAGCTCGGCTGCTTCAACGCCCGCGTCGTCCACGTCGTCACCGGCCTCGACGCCGCGGGCCTGGAACGCGCCGAGCGCTGGGGAGAGCTGCTCCACCGGGAGATCCTGCGGCTGCCCGCCGCGGTGAGCACCCCGGCGCGGTGGTTCGACCCGGAGCTGCGGGCGTCGCTGCGGGCGCTGCGGACCAGCCCCGACTGGTACCGCGTCATCGGCGGCCGCGACGACGAGGGGGCGGTGGTCGTCTCCCGGGTGGCCGAGCCGGTCGACTTCCACACCGCGCTGTCGGGCCGGGTGGCCAACGTCGTGCCGGTGGCCTCGCCGCGGGACGCGCTGAAGGCCATGAACGCCTACACCCAGACGGTCGGCGTCTACCCCGAGTCGCTCAAGCGGCGGCTGCGCGACCTCCTCCCGTTGTACGGCGTGCAGCGCCTGGTCTCGCTCGGCTACGCCACCCGGTTCCGGCCGGACGTGCCCCAGGACGCCATGGAGCCGGTCCGCCGCATGGTCAAGTGGATCGTCGACGAGACCTGCTCCCCCGGCGACGTCCACCCCCTCGGTCACCTGGACCTTCGGGCGGAGCCCTGGGGGCGGTCGTGACGGGCGCGCGCGGCGTCCGGGGCGCGGGAGACGGCCCGGTGAACGGGGCCGCGGTGACCGGGACTCCGGCCGGCGGCGGGACGGCTGCCGGGGACACGGCGAACGAGGCTCCGGCGAACGGCGGGACGGTGGAGGACCCGCGGCGGACCGTCGAGCGGCTGGCCGCCGACTTCGACCACCACGACCCCGAACTCACGCCCGACCTGGCGCTCATGGTCCACCGGGAGATCCGGGAGACGACGCCGGTCGCCTACTCCCGCGCCCACGGCGGGATGTGGATCCTGTCCCGCTACGACGACGTCCGCGCCGCACTCCGGGACCACGAGACGTTCAGCTCGGCCTCCGGGGTCTTCTTCCCGCGCGCCGAGGGCACCCCGCCGTTCGCGCCCCTGGAGTACGACCCGCCCGAGCACACCCGTTTCCGCGCCTTGATGAAGCCGCCGCTGCTGCTGCCCGAGGCCCGTCGGCTGGCGCCGGAGATCGCGGACCTGGTCGCCCGCGCCGTACGGCCCGTCGTCGAGCGGGGCGGCGGAGACCTGGTGCGTGAGCTGGCCGTGCCGCTGCCGCTGGCGGTGGTGTCGCTCGCCGTCGGCTTCTCGGCGGACGCCCGCGACCGCATCCGCGACCTGACCAGCAACACCTGGGCGCGGATGCCGAGGGACGGCGACGCGGGCGGCTTCTGGCCGGCGTTCGCCGAGCTGTTCCAGTCGGAGATCCGCCGGGCCCGCGCCCGGCCCGGCGGCGACCACCTGTCCGTCCTGGTCCGCGAGGAGATCGACGGCCGCCCGGTCACCGACGCCGAGCTGCACGTCATGCTGGTCGCCTACGCCATCGCCGGCCACGAGACCTCCATGAACACCCTGGCGCACCTGCTGCGGCACCTGGCGGAGCGCCCCGATCTGCAGGACCGGCTGCGCGCCGAGCCGTACCTGATGCCCGCGGCGGTGGAGGAGGCGCTGCGGCTGTGGACGCCGGTCGACCACGGCACCCGGCTGACCACGAGGGACGTCGTGGTCGGCGGGGTCGTCATCCCGCGCGGGTCACGGGTCGTCCTGCTGGCCGGCGCGGCCAACCGCGACCCGCGGGCCTTCCCCGGGCCGGAGGAGTTCCGGCTGGACCGGACGCCGAACCGGCACCTGACCTTCGGGCACGGCATCCACTTCTGCGTCGGCGCCCACCTGGCCCGCGTGGAGTTCCTCGCCGTCCTGCGCGAGCTCGCCCGGCACCCGGACTACGAGCTCGCGGGCGAGACCCGCCGCTACTACGAGAACGGCCGGCACATCTGCCTGGACCGGCTGCCGGTACGGTTCCGCACCGCCCAAACCGCCCGGCCGAACGGACGACCCGGGCGTCCTGCGACGTGCCAAGACGTTTAGGGACGTCCAGGGACGCTCAAAGATGGACTGGGACGCCCCAGGACGTCGCACATAGTGATCTGGGACGCCCCGGGACGTCTCAAGGTGTCCTCGGACGTCCCGGGGCGTTCTGTGACGGCGAGCGGGGAGCCTCGGCGGCTACGACACGTCCACCCAGTCGAGGGTGCGGTTCACCGCCTTCTTCCAGCCGGTGTAGCCCTCGGCCCGCTGCTCGTCGGACCACCGCGGCTCCCAGCGCCGGTCCTCGTTCCAGTTCTGCTTCAGCTCCTCGGTGGACTTCCAGAAGCCGACGGCGAGCCCGGCGGCGTAGGCGGCGCCCAGGGCGGTGGTCTCGGCGACGACCGGCTTGGAGACGGGCACGCCCAGCACGTCGGCCTGGATCTGCATGCACAGGTCGTTGGCGGTGACGCCGCCGTCGACCCGCAGCACGTCCAGGGTGACGCCGGAGTCCTGCCGCATCGCCTCGACCACGTCGCGGCTCTGGTAGCAGATCGCCTCCAGGGTGGCGCGGGCCAGGTGGGCGTTGGTGTTGTAGCGCGACAGGCCCACGATCGCGCCCCGGGCGTCGGAGCGCCAGTAGGGGGCGAACAGGCCGGAGAACGCCGGCACGAAGTAGATGCCGCCGTTGTCGGCCACCTGGCGGGCCAGCGCCTCGCTCTGTGCGGCCCCGGAGATGATGCCGAGCTGGTCGCGCAGCCACTGCACCGCCGAGCCGGTCACCGCGATCGACCCCTCCAGCGCGTACACCGGCCGCTCGTCGCCGAACCGGTAGCAGACGGTGGTCAGCAGGCCGCTCTTGGAGCGGACCGGCTCGTGGCCGGTGTTGAGCAGCAGGAAGTTGCCGGTGCCGTAGGTGTTCTTGGCCTCACCCGGGGCGAAGCAGACCTGCCCGACCGTCGCGGCCTGCTGGTCGCCCAGGTCACCGGAGAGCGGGACCTCCCCGCCGAACGGGCCGTCGGGCCGGGTCGTGCCGTACAGGCCCGGATGCGAGGAGGGGAGGATCTTCGGCAGCATGGCGCGGGGGATGCCGAAGAACGACAGCAGCTCGTCGTCCCACTCCAGCGTCTCGAGGTCCATCAGCATGGTGCGGCTGGCGTTGGTGGGATCGGTGACGTGGACCCCGCCGTCGACACCGCCGGTGAGATGCCACAGCAGCCAGGTGTCGGTGTTGCCGAAGATCGCCTCGCCGTCCTCGGCGGCCTGCCGGACCCCGTCGACGTTCTCCAGGATCCACTGGATCTTCCCGCCGGAGAAGTAGGTGGCCGGCGGCAGGCCCGCCTTACGGCGGATGACGTCGCCGCGGCCGTCGCGGTCCAGGGCCGAGGCGATGCGGTCGGTGCGGGTGTCCTGCCAGACGATCGCGTTGTGGTACGGCCGGCCGGTGCGCCGGTTCCACACCACCGCGGTCTCGCGCTGGTTGGTGATCCCGAGGGCGGCCAGGTCGGACGCGGACAGGTTCGCCCTGTTGAGAGCCGTCTGGACCACCGAGCGGGTGCGTTCCCAGATCTCCACGGGGTCGTGCTCGACCCAGCCGGCCCGGGGCAGGATCTGCTCGTGTTCGAGCTGGTGGCGGGCGATCTCGTTGCCGCCGTGGTCGAAGATCATGAATCGGGTGCTCGTCGTTCCCTGGTCGACTGCTCCGACGAAGTCAGGCATGAGGGTCGTGTCTCCTTCGGCACTCGGTCGGTCCGCCGTGGCCTCTCCCGGTCCGGCGGCTTACGGGGCGGCCTGCGCGCGGTCTCCCGGCCGTTCTCGTGTACGGTCCCCGGACGGACATGTCAGACGGACACGTCAGACGGGCTCGCTGCCGGCCCGCGCCCGGCCCGCCTCGGGCTCGTCGGCCGGCACCGGCACCCGGCCCGCCTCGGGCTCCTCGCCGGGCGGCAGGAACCGGGCCACCATGATCTGGTAGAGGCCCGCGCCGAGCAACCCTCCGATCAGCGGGCCCACGATCGGCACCCAGAAGTAGAGATGCCCGTGCTGATCCTGCCAGGCGGTCTCGTAGCCGGTGAGGAAGGACGCCAGGCGCGGCCCGAAGTCGCGGGCGGGGTTGATGGCGTAGCCGGCGTTCGTGCCCCAGGCCATGCCGATCGCCACCACGATCAGGCCCACCACGAAGGGCGCGAGGTTCGCCGCGGGCGCGGAGTTGCGCAGGTCGGAGACGGCGAGCACGAGCAGGAGCAGGATCGCGGTCCCGATCACCTGGTCACGCAGCGCACCCCAGGTGTCCACGGGCAGGGTGCCGTTGCCGGGCAGCGTGGAGAAGACGCCCTGCGTCTTGATCGTCAGTCCCGGGTCGGCGGCGTGCAGCACCTCGGTGTGGTTCCACCGCACGATCAGCGCGGCGACGAACGCGCCCGCGGTCTGCGCCAGCGAGTAGGGAAGCACCTTGCGCCAGGGAAAACCCTTGAACGCGGCGAGCGCGACGGTGACGGCGGGGTTGAGGTGCGCCCCGCTGATCCGGCCCGCCACGTAGACGCCGAGGGTGACGCCCAGGCCCCAGGCCCAGGCGATGCTGTCGTGATCGCCGATCCCGCCCGCGACGACCTGGGCGACGACCGCCGTTCCGAACAGGATAAGGACCAGGGTTCCCGCGAACTCGGCGGCCAGCTCGCCGAGCATGCCCCGGGCTCTCACAGATTCCGTCACTTCTCCTCCTCATCGTGCCGTGCTGCGGCGCGGGCCGTACCCGGCTCGATGCGGCTACCGGGGGGCCGGCGGACAGCCATGGAGGAAGGCCACCGAAATCCGGCGACCCTCGCACAATTCGGACGTTAAGGTCATGATGATCAACGGTCAACCGAAACAACAGAGAAATGTTCCGGTATTTCGGCCCGTCTCCGCCATGGCGGTACCGCCGATCGTGACGCGCGCACCGGGCCGTCACGCCCCCGGTGAACCGGGACGCGGCCCTTGCCGTACCCGGCCGGACGTGTAACGGTCGAAGAAGGTCCGATCGCGAGTATCAGGGGGATACGTTTCGCATGGAGAAAAGGATGCCGTTCGAGCGGGAGAACCTACTCGACCTGGCCGAGACGTACCGGGAGCTGCGCACGACCGAGCCGGTGGCGCGGGTCCGCACCTACGTGGGCGACCCCGCGTGGCTGGTCTCCGGTTATGAGGAGGCCAGGCAGGCCCTCTCCGACCCGCGCCTGGGCCGCTCGTCCCCGGATCCGGAGCGCTCCTCCCGGATCTCGGACTCGGTGCTGTTCGGCGGCCCGCGCGATGACATCGAGACCGAGAAGTCCCGGCACCAGCGGATGCGCCGGATGCTCACCCCGGCCTTCTCCGCGCGCCGGATGAGCGCCATGCGGCCGCGCGTCCAGGAGCTCGTCGACGACCTCCTCGACCGCCTGGCCGAGATGCCGAAGCCGGCCGACCTGCACGAGGCGCTCTCCGTCCCGCTGCCCATCCTGGTGATCTGCGAGCTGCTCGGCGTGCCGTACGGGGACCGCGACCACTTCAGGAGGCTGGCCGACGAGATGGGGATGCTGGGCGACCCCGTACGGGCCCAGGCGGCGATCGACGCCATGACCGACTACACCGGGAAGATCCTCGCCGAGAAGCGGGCGCACCCGGCCGAGGACGTCTTCTCCGACCTGGCCACCATGGACGCCTCCGACGACGAGGCCGCCAAGCTCGCGGGAGGGCTGCTGTTCGCGGGCCACGAGACCACGGTCAGCCGGATCGACTACGGCGTGCTCCTGCTGCTGTCCAACCCTGAGCAGCGGGACGCCCTGGTCGCCGACCCGTCGCTGGCGGACGCGGCGGTGGAGGAGATCCTGCGCCTGGCCGCGCCGAGCGACCACGGCCTGCCCCGCTACGCCCAGGAGCCGGTCACCGTCGGCGGCGTGGCCCTCGAACCCGGCGAGGCGGTGGTCGTCTCCATCCAGTCGGCCAACCGCGACGAACGGGCCTTCCCGGACCCCGACCGGTTCGACCTGCGCCGCCCCACCGGGGAACCGCACGTCGGGTTCGGCTACGGCTCGCACTTCTGCATCGGGGCGAGCCTGGCCCGGGTGGAGCTGCGGGCGGCGTTCGGCACGCTGTTCCGGCGCTTCCCCGACCTGGCCCTGGCGGTGCCCATGGAGGAGATCCAGGCGCGCCCGAACGCCCTGACCGGCGGGCTCATCAGCCTGCCCGTCACCTGGTAGCCCGGCCGCCCCGAAAAGGGAGCGACCCGGACCGGGGACGGCTCAGGGCAGGGGCATGAAGGAGTCGCGGGCGTGGTCGGCGACGGCGGCGCCGACCACGGTCGCCTCGATCGGCAGCACGTCCATACAAAGGCGGATCGCGTCCACGAGCATCGGGCTGGGAACCCGCATGGACAGCGTGCAGTGCGGCACCCAGCGACCGGGCCGGTAGACGTCGAAGCCGCCGATCCCGGCCCGGCCGAGCCGCTCGTGCACCGCCGCGTGGTGGGCGAGCAGCTCCGGCGTCGGGATCGGGCCGAGCCAGAGCACCCGGCCCAGGAACTGCCCGACGAAGTCGAAGCGCAGCCCGAACGGCACCGCCACCCGCATGTCCCGCAGCGCCGCGACGACCCCGGGGCCATCGAGCCGGGGAGCGCCGATGAGCGAGACGTGGGGACGGTGCCGGCCGCTGAGCAGGTCGCGCATCGACGGCACCTCCGCCCGCGCCAGCGCGTCCCACAGCGTCCTGATGCGTTTCTCCGCGGCGGGATCGAGATAGAGCTCCAGGGCGGCGACCATGAGGGAAGGGTAGAGCCTTTCCCACCGGCCCCCACCCTGCCGGGTCACCGACGAGTCCGACCGCTTATACCCCGAGTGTATATACTTGGCGTATAGTCGCTCGGCATGAGTCAGATGAACGATCACCGGATCCAGGCCGAGCCCCGTGAACCGCGCAGGCCTCGGCGGCGAGGCCGACTGGCCGCCGTCGCCGGGCTCGTCGCCGTCATGGCCGCCACCGGCCTCGGCCAGGCCGGGCCCGCCTTCGCCGCCGGCGCCGCCGAGCCGTACCTGCCCGCGCCCACCGGCTCACGACCGGTCGGCACCACGTCCCTGTACCTCAAGGACACCTCGCGCCCGGATCCCTGGGTGCCCGGCGTCGAGGCCCGCGAGCTCATGGTCTCGCTGTGGTATCCGGCCAAGGCTCCGGGCCGTCATCGGGCGCGGTACATGACGCCCAAGGAGTCCGAACTGCTGCTCAAGGACGGGGACATCACCAGCGTCCCGGCCGACACGCTGAGCAGGGTGCGCACCAACGCCTTCACCGACGCCCGCCCCGCGGGAGGCGCGCACAGCCTGCCCCTCATCGTGCTCTCCCCCGGGCACGGCAAGCCCAGATCCGAGCTCACGGCCCTGGCCGAGGAGCTGGCGAGCCGGGGATACGCGGTGGCCGCCATCGACCACACCTACGAGAACGTCGCCCAGACCTTTCCCGACGGGCGGGTCACGACCTGCGTCACGTGTGAGATGAAGAAGGACCCGACCGTGTGGGAGAAGCTGGAGAGGGGCCGGGCCGCCGACGTCTCCTTCGTGCTCGACGAGCTGACCGGCGCGCACCCGAGGTGGAAGGGTGCGCGTCTGATCGACACCTCCAGGATCGCCATGTCCGGTCAGTCCGCCGGCGGCGCGAGCACGCTCGCGGCCATGGCCGCCGACCCCCGGCTGCGTGCCGGCGTCGACGTGGACGGCATCGTGGAGACCGCCCTCCCCGAGGCCGGGCTGTCCCGGCCGTTCCTCCTGCTGGGCAAACCCGCCACGTACACGCCGGGCCGGCTCGGCGGCGTCAACTGGGAGGACGTCTGGGCGGGGCTGCACGGCTGGAAGCGCTGGCTGCTCGTGACCGGGGCCGCGCACACATCCTTCACCGACCTCGGTGTGCTGGTGGACCAGCTCGGCATCGAGGACGGCGCCGACATCCCCGGCGCCCGCGCCATGGCCATCACCCGCAGGTACATCGCGGCCTTCTTCGACCAGCACCTGCGCGGGAAGCCGCAGCCCTTGCTGAACGGGCCGTCGGCGGACCACCCGGAGGTCGAGTTCTGCGCCCCGGAGAAGAAGACCTGCGCGTAGCGTCATCCCCCGGCCCGTTCGGCACGTCCGGCCGGCTGCGCGCCTGAGCGAACGCCGGGTGAGCGACCGCCCCTGGATCCCTTGGCCCGGCGGGGGACGTTCGCCTACATCCTCACCGTCAGAGCAGGAAGCCGGTCGCCCCGTAGGTGACCTCGGCCAGGACGGCCTGGCCACCGGTGTTGGGGTGGAAGTAGTCCCAGGTGCTCAGCTGCGACAGCGTGAAGGGGTAGGAGAAGACGGCGCCCCCGTCGTGCCGGCAGTTGACCTGCTCGGAGCAGACGCGCGTCAGGACGTCGTTGAAGTCGACGACGCGCTGCCGTACCCGGTCGCGCCGGTCGGCGTCGGCCTGGGCGGTGGACAGGGGGTTGGCCAGCATCGACTTGCAGATGCCGAAGGCCGACCACGCCGTCCGGGCGGACGAGCTGCCCTTGCCCGCCTCCCACAGCCGCTTGAGGTCGGGGATCGTGGCGACGAAGATCGACGCGTTGGGCAGGCCGGTGACGAGGGTCTGCATCGCCGTACGGAACCTCGCCTCGAAGTCGGCGACCGACGTCATCGTGGACTCCGACGACGTGCAGGCGTCGTTGGCCCCGATGAGGATCGTCACGTAGCCGGCGTTCTGGGAGACGGCCTTCTGGGCCTGCCCGGCCATGTCGGCGACCTTGGCTCCCGTCTTGGCGTCGTTGTAGGCGACGAGGGACGGGTTGGCGGCGCGCAGGCGCAGGTGGTGACTGTTGACGGACGTGCTGGATCCGGTGGACCAGGATCTGGCCGTGCAGTCGAGGTAGTAGCCGCAGGCGTTGAAACCGCGGGTGATGGAGTCGCCCATCGAGGCCATGACGTCGGGGACCTGGGCGGCCTGCGAGGTGTTCGCGAGGGCCAGGGCCGGGACGAACGCGAACATCACGGCCGTGAGGAGGGTGAGGGCGCGACGGAGGGTGTTCATCTGCTCTCCTGGGGGGTGCTCCCCTGTCGGGGGTCGTGCTCAGAATGTCAGGCCGTCCTCCCGCTTTGACAAGTGGATCTGACGGATCAGTTACCTTTTCTTGACTTTCACCTCCGCGTCGCCGTGAGACCTCCGCACCGCGATGGGGTCGGGCGGGCGCGGGAGGACCGGGCGGAACGCCGCGCCCCGCCCGGCCGGCGTCCGCTCCCGGGAGACCCAAGACACGCCCAAGCACGTTTCCGGAGTTATTGAGATTCCGGGGGCAACGCGGTGACCTGCGGCGGAGGAGAATGGGAACGGTCGTCCGGGAGCGAACGGGGCGCGAGCGCCCACACGCCGAGAGGACACGGCAATGATCACCATCGACACTCCCCTCTGGGCCGCCCGGCTGCGCGCGAGACGGCGGGCCAGCCTGTGGAGCCGGAGAGAGCTCGGGGAACGGGTCGCCGAGGCCGCGGGCGACGCCGGTCGCGACCGGCTGCCCCTCCCGGACGGGCCGGGCGGGCGGCCCGGGACGGCGGGGACGGCCGGGACGACGGGCATGGCCCGGATGGTCGCCTCCTGGGAGGCCGGGGAGCGGCCGGACGAGATGTGCGCGGAATGGCTGTGCCGGGCGTTCGGCGCCGGCGAGACCGGCGAGCAGGGCCTGTTCGGCGGGGAGGCGGCCGGTACGACGCTCTGGCACCACCTGACGGGCGTGCCGCTGATGCCCGAGCGGTTCTCACCCGACGACGAGGAACGGACCGGCCGGGCGATCGAGGACCCGGCGCGGGCCGACGACCGTACGGTCGCCTACTTCGAGGCCGTTCTCGACGCCTACACCCGCACGGACACGCGCCCCGCGACCCTGGCCGGCGTCCTGGCCCCGGTCTTCGGCACGATCCAGGGGTTGCGCCGCGACGCCCGTCCGGCCGTCCGCCGCTCCCTGCTGCGGCTCAGCTCCCAGGACGCCGACCTGATCAGCCGGATGTGCTGCGAGGCCGGTGATCCGGAGGCGGCGCTGGCCTGGTCGGACCGCGCCCTGCGCGCCGCGCGGGAGGCCGGTGACGAGCGGCTGGTGGCCTATGCGCTCGCCCACCGGGCCGGGCTGGCGGAGTCCCTCGGCGACCCCGGAGAGGTGATCGGCCTCGCCGCCGCCGTGTGCGAGCACGTCGCGCCGGCCGAGCCGCCGGCCGCGACGGCCCGCGGGCACGAGGCGCGGGGGCACGCCATGGCGGGCGAGGGGGACATGTGCCACCGCTGCCTGGAGGAGTGCGCGGAGGCGGCGGCCATGGGAAAGCCGGAGGAACGGGAATCCCCGGGGACGCCGGCGACGGCCGGGGTGGCCGGGGCGGAGCTGGCCGCCGACTGCCTCATCGATCTGCACCGTCCCGCCGACGCGATCGAGATGCTGGAGCGGGAGCTGCCCGGCGCCCCGGCCGGGTACATGACGGCGTACGCCATGGCGCGCCTGGCCCACGCCTACGCCGACGCGCACGAGGACGAGCGGTCGGCCGCGACGGCCCGTGCGGCGCTCGCGCTGTCCCGGCGGACCGGCGCGGCCCGCGCGATGCGGGAGCTGCTCCTGATCCACGGTGACGCGCCCCGCTGGATGTTCGCGGACTGACATCCGGATCCTCCGGACGCCCGCGGACCGGACACCGCGCCCCGGCGCGGCGGACGGACCACTGCCGCTCCGCCCGCCGCGCCGGCCCCGAAGACGCTCCGCGGCCGGGATCTCAGGCAGGGTCCCCCGGGCCCCTCGGGTCCCCCGGCCCCCGGACGCGGAGGATACCGGCACGGGCGGCGGCGAGGGCGGCGTCGGCCGCCCGGTCCGCGATCGCCTCGTCCACCGGCTCGCCGCTGACGAACAACCGGTAGTACAGCGGTGCGACGGCGATCCGCACCACCTCGGCGGGGTCGGTGCCGACCGGCAGCTCGCCGCGCCCGACCGCCCGGGTGACGAGGACGGCCGACTGCTCGTGGCGGCCGGCGAAGAAGGCGTGCAGCGCCCGCGCCGTGGCCGTGTTGCGCATGGCGGCCGCGATGAACGCGGTCGAGACGGGGCCCAGCTCCGGATCGGCGAACCCGGCCGCCACCAGGCGGTTGAGGGCCCGCAGGTCGCCCTGGATCGAGCCGGTGTCGGGGACCGGCCAGGGCTCGCCGCCCGCGATGTCGAGGGCGTCGGCGGCGAGCCCCTCCACCCCGCCCCACCGCCGGTAGACCGTCGTCTTGTGGACGCCGGCGCGCGCGGCGACGCCCTCCACGGTCAGCCCGTCGAACCCCTTCTCGCCCAGCTCGGCGAGGGTCGCCTGCCGTACGGCCTCGCGCACTCTTGCGCTGCGCCCGCCCGGCCGGGCCGTCCCACCGGAATCCACGGTCCCTCCCTTTATCCGTTTGCCCGTTCCGCGCCGCGTCGGGCATACTCCAGATTAACGCAACTAGTTGCATTAAGACTCGCCACCGCGACCAGGGAGCGCAGCAGCCATGGGCATCTCACCGGACACCGCGACGACCCGTTCATCCCGTCCTCCGGAGGAAAACCCTGTCCACCCAGCTCTCCCTTCGCGACGTTTCCAAGGCGTACGGCGACCGGCCGGTTCTTGACCATGTCTCCTTCACCGTCCGGCCCGGCGAGCGCGCCGGGCTCGTCGGGGAGAACGGTTCTGGCAAGTCCACCCTGCTGCGGCTGATCGCGGGCGCCGAGTCCCCCGACGACGGTGAGATCACCGTCGTCGCCGACGGCGGGATCGGCCACCTCACCCAGACCCTCGACCTGCCGGACGACCACACCGTCCAGGACGCCGTCGACGCCGCGCTCGCCGACCTGCGGGACCTGGAGCGGCGGATGCGCGAGCTGGCCGCCGACCTCACCGAGGACCGGCTGGCCGAGTACGGTGACCTGCTCGACGCCTACGAGGCGCGCGGCGGCTACGAGGCCGACGCCCGGGTGGACAAGTCCCTGCACGGCCTCGGCCTCGGCCCCGTCGGGCGTGACCGGCGGCTGGGCGGCCTGTCCGGCGGCGAGCGGGCCCGCCTCGCCCTGGCCTGCCTGCTGGCGGCCTCCCCGGAGGTCCTGCTGCTCGACGAGCCGACCAACCACCTCGACGCCGCCGCCACGCACTGGCTGGAGGAGCGGCTGCGGTCCCACCGGGGCACGGTCGTCGCCGTGTCGCACGACCGTCTCTTCCTCGACCGGGTGGCCACCGCGATCCTGGAGGTCGAGGACGGCGGGGTGACCCGCTTCGGGAACGGATACACCGGGTTCCTGGCCGAACAGGCCGCGGCCCGGCGCCGCTGGGAGCAGGCGTACGCCGACTGGTGCGAGGAGGTACGGCGGACCGAGGAGTTCGCGTCCGTCACCGCCCACCGCGTCGCCCACGGCCGCGCCATGAAGGACAACAACAAGCCGGCCTACGACCGCGACGCCGGGCGGGTGCAGAGCTCGATCGCCGGCCGGGTCCGCCAGGGCGCCGAGCGCCTGCGGCGGCTCCACGAGAACGCGGTGCCCAGACCGCCCGAGCCCCTGCGCTTCGGGGGCGTCCCCACCCCGGGCGCGACGACGGGTGCGACGGACGGTGCCGGTCCCGTCGCCGACGTGGCGGGCGACGGGGCGACGGGTGCGGCGGGCGACGCGATCGCCGAGCTGCGGGCCGTACGGGTGGCCGACCGGCTCCACGTCGGCTCCCTGACCGTCGAGCCGGGACGGCGGCTGCTGGTCCACGGCCCGAACGGTGCGGGCAAGTCCACGCTCCTGCGGGTGCTGGCCGGCGTCACCGAACCCGACGAGGGCACCGTACGGCGCCGCGGCCGGATCGGCCACCTGCCGCAGGAGTCGTCCTTCGACAGGCCGGAGCGCCCGCTCCTCGCCGCTTTCGCCGAGGGACGGCCCGGCCACCCCGAGGAGCACCGGGCGAGGCTGCTGTCGATGGGGTTGTTCCGGCCCGAGCAGCTGCCGACACCGGTCGGGGCGCTCTCGGTCGGCCAGCGGCGCCGGCTCGGCCTGGCGCGCCTGCTGACGGAGGAGGCGGACCTGCTGCTGCTGGACGAGCCCACCAACCACCTGTCACTCAGGCTCGTCGAGGAGCTGGAGGAGGCGCTCGCCGCCTATCCCGGCGCCCTCGTCCTGGTCTCCCACGACCGGGCGCTGCGCGGCCGGTTCACCGGTGAGGAGATCGAGCTCCGCGACGGCCACCTCCGTTGACCTCCGCGGCCCGCCGCTTCCCCGAGCCCATCCCCGTGGCCTCCGCGGCCCGTCCCTTCCCCGAGCCCACTTCCGGGACCTCCGCGGGCCGCCCTTCCCCGAGTCCACCCTCGAACGAGAGGAACCCCCATGTCATCCGCCCCGACCTTCTCCGTGACGGAGATCCGCGTGTCCGGCCCGGACGCCGGGCCGTACGGCATCACCGCCGGGCCCGACGGCGCACTGTGGTTCACCCTGGTCCACCAGGGCCGGATCGGCCGGATCACCCCCGGCGGCGAGCTCACCTCCCACCCGCTCGACCCGGCGACGGGCGGGCCGACGACCATCACCGCCGGCCCTGACGGCGCGCTGTGGTTCACCGAGTACCGCGGTCACCGGATCGGGCGCCTCACCACCGATGGGGAGGCCACCGCGTTCCCGCTGCCCACCCCGGAGGCGGGGCCGTTCGGGATCGCGGCGGGACCCGACGACGCGATGTGGTTCACCGAGACCGGCGCCGACCGGGTCGGCCGCGTCACGACGGACGGGAAGATCACCGAGTTCCCGCTGCCGGAACGCGGAACCTTCCCGTCGGCCATCGCCGCCGGACCCGACGACGCGATGTGGTTCACGATGAACCAGGCGGACGCGATCGGCAGGATCGGCATGGACGGCGACGTCACCGTCCACCGGCTGCCGGCCGGGGGCTCGGCCCCGGTGGGCATCACCGCCGGGACGGACGGCGCGATGTGGTTCGTGGAGATCGGAGCGGGTCATATCGGGCGGATCACCACGGACGGGCGGATCGAGGAGTTCCCGCTCCCCGACCGTTCCGCCCGCCCGCACGCCATCGTCGCCGGACCGGACGGAGACTGCTGGTTCACCGAGTGGGGCGCCGATCGCGTCGGCAGGATCACCCCCGGCGGGCGGATCGACGAGTACGGCCTGCCGACCCCGTCGTCGGAGCCGCACGGCATCGCGGCCGGGCCGGACGGCGCGCTGTGGGTGGCGTTGGAGATCGGTGCGCTGGCCCGCCTCTCCCCGGAGCCCGCGGGCTGACCACCCGGCCGGCCGGATCGCCCGGTCCCCCACGGCGTATGGAGGGACAGGGAATTCAGTCCCGAAGCGCGGGTATGGACAGCGAATGAGCATCAACGACGAACTTCACGAGGTCGAAGAGGAAATCGCGCGACTGCGTTCCGAGGCGGCCGACCTTCGCGAGCAGGTGAACGACCTCGGCCCGACCGACGCGGTCGAGCGGTCGACGCTGATCACCATGGCCGAGCAGCAGGAGTCCCTGGCCGAGGACCTGGAGGTCAGACGCGAAGGGCTGAACCGGAAGCTCGGCGAGGCGGGCCAGACGGAGACGCGGGAGTCCTGAACCGGCGCGGCACGTATCTCCACGGGCGCGGCGCGTCTCTCCGGGGCGTGGCACGGCACATCGCACGACGGTCGGTTACATGACACCTCGAAGGGTAACCATAAGAACGAACCGTCATCGGGGGGACGAAATGATCAAAATGCTGCACAAGATGGGCGTGAAGTCCGGCGCGATGTACACGGCCGGCCTCGCGTCCATCGGCCTGTCGTTCGCGGTCTGGTACATGTCGCTCTCGCAAGAGAAGGCCGGACTGGACCGGGCGGACCGCTGGGGCATCTTCATCGGCGAGTGGGCGCCCACCTTCTTCGCGATGGGTGTCGCGCTGCGGATCGAGGAGACCCACCAGGGCATGGAGCAGGGCCGGGGGCACGGCATGGAGATGACCGAGGAGACCTACGCCGAAGGCATCATGCCCTCGCGCGCCGGGGTCTAGATTCCTCCCGGATCCCCGCACGGGGATCCGCACGGAGGTTCACGGCGACGACCGCGAGCGGGCCGCGCCCGGAGTGCGGCCCGCTCTCGGCCATGACCGTCCGCCCGGCCGGGCGCCACGCGAACCACCGCCCTGCCGGGGATCTCGGACCGCCCGGGGTCCGCGAGGGCGGATCGCCGCCCGGCCCGCCCTCACGGGCCCCGGGCTCACGACCGCTCGACCACCGCCGGATGCCGGGGATCGTCGGCGCGTACGACGACGTCGGCGTTCTTCACCGGTCCGGCCTCGTCCTCGTAGCGCGCGTAGGCGGGCAGCGTCCACCGCAGTGCGGGGTCGGTCCGCCGGGCCAGCGCGCCCGGCGACAGCCACAGGTGTACGGTCAGGTCGAACGGCAGGCCCCGGCCCAGCAGCAGCTCGCCGTCCAGCAGCAGCACCCCGCCCGGCGGCACGGTGACGTACGGCGCGCGGGTGGCCCGGTCGGTGACGCTGTCCCACAGCGTGGGGACGACCCGCCCCGAGGAGCCGGGACCGAGCGGGCCGAGGACCTCGCGGACCAGGCCCTTCAGGTCGAGCCAGTCGTCGTAGTAGGCGTCCGGGTCGGTACGGCCGTGCTCCAGGCGCAGTGAGGCCGGGCGCAGGAAGTCTCGCGCCGAGACCCTCATCACCTCCCGGCCGCGCAGGCGGAGCGGGCCGACCAGCGCGTCCGCGAGATCCTCCGGCCGCGCGGCGGGGGCTCCGTCGAGCGCCACCCGGGTCCAGGCGCCGGGGGGAGCCGCGGAGATCCGGTCGGCGAGCTCCTCCACCAGCAGCGACGGGGTGATGGGCCGTATCCTCACCGGGACATCCTCTCCCAGGCATCCGCCCGGAAACTCCCGCTTCACCCGGAAACTCCTGTGCACCCACCGGGACACTCCGCCACCGGGGCGAAATCTGCACCCCGCGGGACGCTCCGCCATCGGGGCGAAACCGCGCCCACCCCCCGAGGCCCGGCCAACCGCCATCATCCAGTCAAAGTCGGACATGATCCCGCTCAAAAATCAGCACGTCCGGGTTGTCGATCGGTCACTCGCGGTAACGATCCTGATGGATCGTACCGGCTCGGCCGTGACTGGGCGCCGGTCTCCCTGGCGGCGCCGCCCTCTGGCGGGGGCGGCGACGGGAGGCCGACGTGACCTTCGTGTCTCACCGTCACCGCGCTCGCGGCCGGCTACTCATGGAGACCGCGAGTCAGGAGAACTTCAATGATCAAGCGTAGCAAGCCGACCAAGAACGGGCAGATCAAGCTCACCTTCAGCGTGCCGGCCGACCATGCCGCAGGCGGCGTCTCGCTGGTCGGCGACTTCAACGGCTGGGATCCCTACGCCCACCCGATGCAGCGCAGGAACGGCACCTACCAGGTGAGCCTCACCGTGCCCTCGGAGCGGCCCATCCGCTTCCGCTACCTCGCCGACGGCGGCGTGTGGTTCGACGACGCCGACGCCGACCACTGCGACGAGCACGGCTGTCAGCTGAACCCGAGGGGCCACGAGGACTCCTCCACGGCCCCTTCCCCGGCCTGACGCCCGGCGCCCGGCCGCACCCGGCACCACCCGGGGCGGGCCCCGGCCGTACGCACCGGCCGTCCACCGGGACGGCCTACGCCTCGCGCTCCGGACCGCGGCGGAGACGGTTCAGCAGGACGGCGAGCACCGTGCCGTACACCACGTGGCCGGCGGCCATCACCGCCGGCCGACCGGGCCGGTCGCCGGAGGCCGGAGGCAGGATGCCGAAGCCCGGCACCCAGCCCTGGTAGCTGACGAGCCATATGGCCAGGCCGTAGCCGACGCCCAGCGTGACCGGCACGCGCCGTTCCCGGCGGAGCAGCGCGAGCAGGGAACCGCAGGCGGCGCCGAACCCGAAGTGCGCGACCGTGCCGAGCGCCCTCTCCCCCGGCTTGGGACGGTGCCGGTGGCCCGGCAGGACGGCGCGGGCGATCCGCTTGGGAGGCTGGTCGGGCATCAGCCCCGCCCGTTGCCCGGCGAGCGTCACCACGCTCATCATCACCGTCGCGCCCGCCCCGGCGACCGCGCCGCGTACGAGACTCCTCATCGTCACCTGATCTCTCCCGTCTGCTTCCCGTCTCCGCCGAGCGCCTGTTCCCCGTCCCCGCCGGACGCCCGCCTCCCGTCCCCGCCGGACGTCCTCTCCCCGTCTCCGCCGAGCGCGGCGAGGGTGTCGCGGGCGAGCTGGAGCTCCTCGCGCGGCTGGACCACCAGGACCGGTACGGCCGCGCCCGGCGCGCTCACCGCCCCGTCCTCCTCCACGGCGGCGCGGACCGGCGGTTCGACGCCCAGCAGGCCGAGCCGGGCGCAGACCGCCTCGCGGACCTCCGGCTGGTCCCAGCCGATCTCCCCGGTGAACACCAGCGCGTCCAGCCGGTCCAGGCTCGTCGCGACGGCGCCGATCTCCCTGGCCACCCGATGGGCGAACACCTCGAGGGCCAGCGCGGAGGCGGGGTCGGCGGCCTTCACCAGCTCCCGCGTGTCGCCGGACCTGCCTCCCGACAGCCCGAGCAGCCCGGAACGGTGCTCCAGGCCGTCGCGCAGCTCCTCCAGGGTCAGCCGGGAGTCCGACAGCAGCCACAGCAGCATGCCGGGATCGACGCTGCCCGACCGCTTGCTCATCGGGACGCCCTCCAGCGGCGTGAAGCCCATCGAGGTGTCCAGGCTGCGGCCCTCGCGGACCGCGCACACCGAGGAACCGCCGCCGAGGTGGGCGAGGACGAGCCGCAGCGTCCCGGCGGGCCGCTCCAGCAGCTCCGCCGCCCGGCCCAGCGCCCAGGAGTAGGACAGGCCGTGGAAGCCGTAGCGGTGCAGGCCGTACTTCTCGCGCCACTCGGCGGGCAGCGGGTAGGTCGCGGCGCTCTCCGGCAGGCCGGAGTGGAAGGCGGTGTCGGGGCAGAGCACGTGCGGGACGCCGGGCAGCAGCCTGCGGCACGCCTCGACGAGCGCCAGCGCGGGCGGCACGTGCAGCGGGGCGAGGTCGGCGTACCCGCGCACCGCGGCCACCACGCCGTCGTCGGCCACCGTCGGACGCCGCACGGCCTCACCGCCGTGCACCAGGCGGTGCCCGACGGCCGTGATCTCGCAGTCACCGGCGGCGTCCAGGAAGTCCGCCACGGTCCGCTCGACCTCCGCCGGGTCCGGGCTCCGCTCGCTGTGCTCGACGCGCAGCACCTCGCCGTCGCGGACGAGGTGGAGCTGGAGGCTCGACGAGCCGGCGTTGACGGTGAGCACCGCCCGGTCTGTGGTGGCCATGGTCTCCGGGTGCCCGGCCCCGACTCGGGCAAACGCCGGCCCGGGGCGCGGCGGGTCGGGCGCCGAGAGCATTGAACTGTGCCCGGCCTGGGCGTACGGTGGTCGCAACGGTCAACCGTCCCCGCCCGCTCCGTGCGGAGCCGTCAGGCGTGGTGAGAGAACGCCGGGTCCGCCCGGCGGGAAGGCGCCTCGCTGATATGGTTCCCGTGATCGAAACGGGCAGGGATGTCCGTCGCCCACCTCGACCGGGGGAAGCGAGCAACCGCTCTCTCCAGAGGGCGGAGGAGTCGCGAGGGCACTGCCTCCAACAGCTGTGGACAGCGGGGCACATTGATGAACCGGCTCTCCATCGCCGTGAACGACCGGCCGCGGTTCACCGTGGTCTCACTGGCCGGCGATCTCGACAAACTGTCCGCCTCCGCCCTGGAGGAGACCCTCTCCACGCTACTGGCGCGAGGTCGGGTCCACATCATCGTCGACGTGCGTGAGCTGAGGTTCTGCGACTCCACCGGCGTCTGGGCGCTGCTCAGCGGCCTGCGCCGCGTCTACGAGCGCAACGGCTGGCTACGACTGGCCGGGGTGCACGGCTTCCTGGGCCGCCTGCTCGACCTCACCCGGCTCAGGGACGCCTTCCCCATCGACGCGAGCGTGGACGAGTCCGTCCTGCGGGCCTTCGAAGGAAGCGTCCCACTGCCCCTCTGACCCGGGCCTTCCCCCGGGACGATCGGATCTTCCGTGAGATGCCGGGAGACCGCCGGTTCCGCCCGATCCGCGATGATCCTCCGTCCCGGCTTCCCCGTGCGGGCGCCCCGTACGGCCCGTTCGCCGTTCCCGGAGCCCCGCCCGGGACGCCCGCCGGATGGTGACCGGAAAGCGGATTCGGAGGCTCCTTACCGACGAGGCCACGTTTAACCGTCCCTTTGCGGGAAGACGCCTGTTGCACAAGTGAACCGAGGAGGCGTGGATGCCCAAGCACCTTTCGGGCCGCATCCCGGCCGTGGCCCTTCTGGTCGCGGCCCTCAGCGCCTGCGGCGGGGTCGGAGCGAACAACGGCGGCGGAGGCGGGACGGGCAGCGGAGCGGGGTCGTCGCTGACCACGATGGGATTCGGTTTCCCCGACGAGATCGCCACCGTCCGGGTCGACGCGTTCAAGAAGGCGTATCCCGACGTGAAGGTCGCTATCAACGAGGGTCAGTTCGACGAGCAGGCGTTCCTGTCTGCGGTGGCGAGCGGCAACCCGCCGGACGTCGTCTACCTCGCCCGCGAGCGCATCGGCAGCTACGCCGCACGCGGGGCCATCCAGCCGCTGGACGACTGCGTCTCCCGCGAGAAGATCGCCACCGGTGACTTCTACCCGGCGGCGCAGCAGCAGTCGAAGTACGACGGCAAGTGGTACGCCGTCCCCGAGTTCTACAACTCGGTCGTCCTGCTGGTGAACAACAAGGCGGCCAAGGACGCCGGGGGCGACCCGGCGGACATCGACACCTCCGACTGGGACGCGCTGGCCGGGCTCGCGAAGAAGATGAACCGCGTCCGGGGCGGCAAGATCGAACGGTTCGGCTTCTACCCCAAGCTGCCGGAGTTCCTGCCGCTGTGGGCCAAGGCCAACGGCGCCGACATCCTGTCCGCGGACGGCCGCACCGCCAGGCTCGACGACCCGAAGGTGGCCGAGGCCCTCGACTACGCCGACCGGCTGGTGGAGTCGCAGGGCGGCTGGAAGAAGCTGAAGGCGTTCACCGAGACCTTCGACTACTTCGGCGAGGAGAACCCGTTCGCCACCGACAAGCTCGGCGCCATGCTGACCGAGCAGTTCGTGGTGAGCGCCATGGCGGGCGCGACGCCGGACGCCGACATCACCGTGGTGCCGTTCAGGGACCGCCAGGGGAACCCGGTCAACAACGTGGGCGGCAACGCGTGGGTGATGCCCAAGGGCGCCAAGCATCCCGACGTCGCCTGCCGCTGGATGAAGACCATGACCTCCGCCGACACCTGGATCGCGGCGGCCAAGGCCCGTGCCGACAAGCGCGCCAAGGAGGGCAAGGTCAACATCGGCACCTACACCGGCAACGCCAAGGCCGACGACGTCATCTTCTCCCAGATCGTGAAGCCCAGCGGGCACAAGGCCTACGACGACGCGGTCAAGACGATCCGCTCGGTGCAGCAGGCCGGGTTCGTGGTGCCGCCGTCGGCGGCCGCGGCCGAGTTCACCAAGGCGTGGCAGGACGGGGCCAACCGGGTGCTGCTCGGCGAGAGGAAGCCGGCCGACGCCATGAAGCAGGCGCAACAGCAGGCGCAACAGGCCATCGACGAGGCGACCCGGTGACCGACCCGGCGATCCGCTCTTCGGTCCGCCCGGTGATCCGCCTCACCGCGGTCCTCGGGGGGCCGCGGTGAGGCGGATCCGCCCGGAGACCCGGTGGGCGTACGTCTTCCTGCTGCCGTGGCTGGTCGGCCTGGTGGTCTTCCAGCTCGGCCCGATGGCCGCCAGCCTGGTGCTGTCGTTCACCGACTTCGACCTGATCGGCAGCCCGGAGTTCGCCGGCCTCGGCAACTACACCAAGATGGCCCAGGACCCGAAGGTCCTCCGGGCCATCGGCAACACCGTCTACTACACGGCGCTGCACGTGCCGCTGTCCATCGCGCTCGCGCTCGCGCTGGCGCTCATGCTCAACCGGATCACCGGACGGGCCGCGGGCGTGTTCCGCACGGTCTTCTACCTGCCGTCCATGACCCCGTACGTGGCCGTGGGCGTGCTCTTCCTGTTCCTGCTGAACGGCCAGGCCGGAATGGTCAACCAGTTCCTCGGCCTGTTCGGGATCGAGGGTCCGCAGTGGACGACCGACCCGGACTGGATCCTGCCGGGCATCGTGCTGATGTCGCTGTGGAACCTGGGCTCGACCACGATCATCCTGTTCGCGGCGCTGCGCAACGTGCCGCGCGAGCTGGCCGAGGCGGCGATGATCGACGGGGCCGGCCCGTGGCAGCGGTTCCGGTCGGTCACGCTGCCGATGATCAGCTCGGCGGTCTTCTTCGTGGTGATCATCAACACGATCTCCGCGCTGCAGATGTTCGACCAGGTCTACGCGATGTTCTTCGGCAACCAGATCGCCCAGCAGTCGTACGGCGACGCGGCCCTGTTCTACGTCGTCTACCTGTTCCAGCAGGCCTTCCAGTTCCTGCACATGGGATACGCGTCGGCCCTGGCCTGGGTGCTGTTCCTGGTGATCATGGGGATCACCCTCATCCAGGTGAAGGTGGGCAACCGGTTGGTCTACTACGAAGCCGAGGAGCACGCCGGATGACCACCACGCTGGACCACGCACGGCCCCGGGTGGTGACCGGCGGCCCGGCCGACGACGCGGGACGCGGGACACGGAAGGTCTTCTTCCTGGTCATGCTGGCCGCGGCGTCGGTCCTGTTCCTGTACCCGTTCGTCTGGCTCGTGGTCGCGTCGCTCAAGCCGCGGTCCCGGACGTTCGCCGACCCGTTCGTCCCGTGGCCCCACCCGTTCGCGCCGGAGAACTACCTGGCGGTCTGGGACGCGGCGCCCATGCTGACGTGGCTGGTCAACACGTTGATCGTCGGCGTCGTCGCGGCGGGCGCGGCCACCCTGTCGAGTGCCTTCGTCGCCTTCGGGTTCGCCTACTTCCGCTTTCCCGGCCGCAACCTGCTCTTCGGCAGCGTGCTGGCGACGATGATGCTGCCCGCGGCGGTCACGCTGGTGCCGACCTACCTCATCTGGAACTCGGTGGGGCTGACCGGCACGCAGGTGCCGCTGTGGGCGGGCAACCTCTTCGGCTCGGCGTTCTACATCTTCCTGCTGCGCCAGTTCCTGCTGGGCGTGCCGCGGTACGTCTTCGAGGCCGCCCGGGTGGACGGGGCATCCTACCTGGACCTGTTCTGGCGGATCGCCGTGCCGTTGTCCAGGCCGGCGCTGATCATCGCCTTCGTCTTCGAGCTCAAGGCGAGCTGGTTCGACCTGATGAAGCCGCTGATCTATCTCCAGGACCCGGCGCTCTACACGCTGCCCCGCGGCCTGAAGGCGGTCGTCGACCAGTTCTACCAGGGCGGTGATCCCAAGTGGGAGATCGTCCTGGCGGCGAGCGTCATCACCACACTCCCCCTGGTCGTGATCTTCTTCATCGGCCAGCGCCACTTCGTCCAGGGCATCGCCACCACCGGACGCCGCTGAGGGACCGGGGCGCCGCCGGGCCGCCGGGGGTGCCGCCGGGCCACCGGGCCGGCGGATCGGCGGGCCACCGGGTCGGCGGATCGGCGACCCGGTCCGTCCGGCGGCCGGGCTTCCACCGTCGCTTTTCGCCATCGCTTTCGCCGCCGCTTTCGCCGCCGCCCGGACACCGGCGCCGTGGCGTCAGGCTCACGGGCCCGGCGGCCCGGTCAGCCCGGCCGCCGCTCCAGAGGCGTGCCGGGCCGGTACAGGACGGCGTCGATGCCGACCGCCGCCGCGGCCTCGACGTTGACCTCCCGGTCGTCGAAGAAGGTGACCTCGCCGGGCTCCGCGCCGAGCCCGTGCAGGACCTTCTCGAAGATCTCGGGATCGGGCTTGGCCAGGCCGAGACGGCAGCTGTAGAAGAGGTGGTCGAACGCCCGCGCCCACGGCGCCCGGTCGATGGCCGCGGCCAGCGGTTCGGGGGCGTTGGACAGCAGTGCGAGCCGGTGGCGGCCGGCGAGGGCCCGGAGGGCGTCCAGGCTCGCCGGGTTGAGGCGCGACCAGCTCGCGGTGTCGGCCGCGTCGAGCGCGGCCACCAGCGGGTCCCCCTCGGAGAACCTGCGGTCCAGCACGTCGCCCCAGTAGGCGTGGGAGGGCCTCCCCCTGTCGTAGAGGTCCCGGTGGCGCCAGTAGCGGTCGAGGAACGTCTCGGTGTCGAGATCGGCGAGGACCGCCATGGCCGTCACGTCCTCGGCGGGCTGCGGCAGCGAGATGACCTCGCCGTAGTCGAGCAGCGTCCAGGTGGTCACGCCTCTCCTCCGTCTCATGACGAACTTCGTCTCCGCACCGGAGCCGGTTGCGGCGGCCCGCCGTACCCGGCCGGCCGCCAGGGCGGACCACCGGAGACCGCCCCGGCGGCTCACCGTACGGAGGACCACCGAAGCCGATACGCAAGCCTCGCCGGTTCATTTGAACATCTCACATGTTCGAAGGCAAGTGCGGCCGGAGCATCCGGCACCGGGGAGGCGAGCTTTCACGACGCCGGACGGCGGACGGCGACGGACGGTGGACGGCGACGGCGGCGCGGTGGACGGCGAGATGGTGGAGGGCGGCGGCGCGGCACCGGACCGTGACGGCGGCGCGGTATGGGACCGTGAACGGCGGAGCGGCGCCGCCGGCGGTCAGTCGCGGCGCATGACGAGCCGGACCGTCGAACCGGCCGGCCCGGACACGATCTCCACCTCGTCGCACATCTGGCGCATCAGCCAGAGCCCGTAGCCGCGGCGGGACCCGACCTCGGGCGCGATCATGCCCGCCAGGGGATCGGTGAGCGTCCCCGCCTCGTCGCTGACCTCGGCCACGACACGGTCGGCGCACCGCCGCAGGACGAGGACGCCCGAGGTGCGGGCGTGGTCCAGGACGTTGTTGGCGGCCTCGCTTATGGCGAGGATGAAATTCGACTCCTGCCTCTCGCCCAGCTTCGCGGGGGTCAGGAACTCCCGGGCGCGCTCACGCAGCTCCGACAGGTCCCCTCCGATCGGGAAGCTCGCCACCGCGTCCCCACAGGCGTCACCGGCCATGGGACGGCTCCTCGACGATCGGGACGACCCGGTCGAGCGCGGAGAGCCGGAAGAGACCCCGCAGATGCTCTCCCACGTCGGCGAGAACGAGCTGGACGCCCCGGCCCGTCGCGTCGGTGTGGGCGTCGAGCAGCATGACGATCCCCGAGGAGTCGCAGAACGGGACGTGGGTCATCCGGATCACCAGGCGGGCGGGACGTCCGGCGAGTTCCTCGCCCACCGCGGCGCTCAACGGCTCCACGGCGTCCCGGTCGAGGTCACCGATCGGGATGAGGACCCGAGCGCCTTCTCGATCCGTCTGCCTATCCAGACGAATGCCCATATGTCCCCACGGTGGAATAGATCGATCGACCAGGTATCGTCACACTACCCAATGGATGGAAGGCAAACTCCGAGGTGAGGCCCCACGGCGGCGAGATGGGCGAGCGGGTCCGCGAGCACGACTGGGCGCGCACCCCGCTCGGTCCGATGGAGCGGTGGCCGGCGGTGCTGCGGACCACCGTCGACATCGTCCTGTCATCGCGCACCCAGATCATCCTCTTCTGGGGACCCGAGCACATCAGCGTCTACAACGACGCCTACATCACCGCGCTCGGCGCCAAGCACCCGGCCGCCCTCGGCCGGCCCGGCGCGGAGGCCTGGCCCGAGATCTGGGACACGCTGGGTCCGCTGCTCGAACGGGTACGCGAGTCGGGAGAGTCGTTCTGGGACCGTGACCGCCCCTTCCTGCTGGCACGGCACGGCTTCCCGGAGCAGACCTACTTCGACCTCTCCTACGACCCCGTCCGGCTGCCCGACGGCACCGTCGGCGGGGTCCTCTGCCTGGTCAGCGAGACGACCGGCCGGGTGCTCGGAGAACGCAGGATCCGCACCCTGAGCCGCGTCGGCCTGGCCGCGAGCGGGATGACGACGCGACCGGACGTGGCGGCGGCCGTGGTCGCCGCTCTGGCCGGACACGGCCGCGAGGACGTGCCGTCCGCCCTCGTCTACCTTCTCGGCGACGACGGCGGCCTCCGGCTCGCCACACCCCGGGACACGGCCCCCGGGCGGATCGCCGCCGGTGACGAGCAGGCGGCCGCCGCCCGCCGGGCACCGGTCATCGCGGCGTCCGGCGGGCGCTTCGGCGTGCCCGGCCCCGTCGTCGTCCTGCCGCTGGGCTCCGGGACCGGGTTCCAGGGCCTGCTGGTGTGCGGGATGAACCCCCTGCTGCCCGTGGACGAGGCCCACCGGGAGTTCTTCCAGGTGCTCGCCGAGAGCGTGTCACGGGCGCTGACCGCCGCCGAGGCCCACGAGCGGGAACGCGACCAGACGCGCGCGCTCGCCGAACTCGACAGCGCCAAGACGGCGTTCTTCGCCAACGTCAGCCACGAGCTGCGCACGCCGCTGGCCCTGATCCTGGGACCGCTGGAGGAACTGCTCGGCGACCCCTCCCTCGAACCCGCGCGGCGCGCCGTCCTCGCCACGGCCCGCCGCAACGCGACACGGCTGCTCACCCTGGTCAACGACGTGCTCACCCTCACCGGCGCCGGATCCGGCCGGCTGCGCGCCCGCTACCAGGCGACCGACCTGACCACGCAGACCGCCGGGCTGACCGGGGCGTTCCGCTCGGCGGTGGAGAGCGCCGGGCTCACCCTGCGGATGGAGGGCTCCCCCCTTCCGCGGCCGGTCCACGTCGACCGGAACCTGTGGGAGCGGATCGTCTTCAACCTGCTGTCCAACGCCCTGCGGCACACCTTCACCGGCGGGATCACGGTCGGCGTGCGGGACGGCGGCGAGCACGCCCTGGTCACGGTCACCGACACCGGGGCGGGCATCCCCGCCGAAGAGCTGCCCGGCCTGTTCGAACGCTTCTACCGCGTGCCCGGCGCGCCCTCCCGCAGCCACGAGGGCGTGGGCATCGGCCTGGCCCTGGTCCGGGAGCTGGTCGCCATGCACGGCGGCCGGATCGAGGTGACCAGCCGCGTCGGCGCCGGCACCACCTTCGCGATCAGCCTGCCGTACGGCTCGGCCCACCTCCCCCCGGAGCAGGTCGCCGAGGCGGCGACGCCGTACGAGATGGAGCCGGTCGACGCGTGGCCTCCGCCGCCGGAGCCCGGCGCCCCCTTCCCCGTGGCGCCCGCGGCCCCCGCGGTCGTTCCCGACCGGCGGGGCCCGGACGGACGGGACGCGACGGACGACCCTCTCCCGGACGACTCGGACCATCCGCTCCCGGGGAACGCGGACCATCCGCTCCCGGACGGCGTGGACGGTCCCCCTCCGGGGCGGATCGTCGTGGCGGACGACAACGACGACATGCGCGACTACCTCGTCCGTCTGCTGAGACCGTACTGGACGGTGACCGCGGTGGCCGACGGGGCCGCCGCCCTGGAGGCGGCGCGGACGTGGGCGCCCGACCTGGTCGTCAGCGACGTCATGATGCCCGGCATGGACGGGCTGGAGCTGGTACGGCGGCTGCGTGCCGACCCGGCCACCCGCACCGTTCCGATCGTCCTGCTGTCGGCCCGGGGCAGCCGGGAGGAGGCGTTCGCCGGGCTGGCCGCGGGCGCCGACGAGTATCTCGTGAAGCCGTTCCCGGCCCGTGAACTGCTCGGCCGGGTCCGTGGAATCCTGCGGCTGGCCGAGGCACGGTCCCGGCACAACCGCCGGCTGCGCGAGCTGACCGAGGCCGCGCTGGCGATCAACGAGGCGTCGACGGCCCACGAGGTGCTCGCCCTGACGGAGCGGTACGGCCGGCTGCTGGCCGACTCCCCCGGGGCGGCGGTGAAGCTCACCTCCGGCGGTCTCACGGTCACCCCACCGGACGTGACCGTCGCGAACGAGACCGCCCCGGACGGGACCACCGCGGATGGAACCGTCATGAGCGGGGCCACCGCGATTGGAACCGTCATGGACGGGACCACCGCGGATGGAACCGTCATGGGCGGAGCCGCCGTCACCGGCGAACCGGCGCTGGACCGGCTCGCCCAACTCGCCCTCGCGCGCCTGGCGAACCTGGAGCGGCTGGAACTGGAGCACCGGATCGCGACCACGCTGCAACTCGCCCTGCTGCCCGAGGTCCCCTCCGACGGCGACCTGCGGATCGCCGGTCGCTACCTGCCGGGCAGCGACGAGGCGGGGGTGGGCGGCGACTGGTACGACGTCATCCAGATCTCCGGGAACGAGCTGATGCTGGTGATCGGCGACGTCGTCGGCAAGGGCGTCGAGGCCGCCGCCACGATGGGCCGGGTGCGCAACGCGCTGCGGGCCTACGCCATGGAGGACCCCGAGCCCGGCCGCGTCCTCGCCCGTCTCAACCGGATGGCCTGCGGCCCGGGCGAGCGCATGCGCTCCACGGTCCTGTGCGTACGGATCTCCCGGGCCACCGGGCACGTGCGGTACGCCGGTGCCGGGCATCCGCCGCCCCTGGTCTGCCGGGCGGACGGGGAGCCCGAGTATCTCGACGGGGCGCTCGCCCCGCTGATCGGGGTGCTGCCCTCGGTCGACTTCCCCACCTCCGAGGTACGCCTGGAGCGCGGAGACCGGCTGCTGCTCTACACCGACGGCATCGTGGAGAGGCGGCCGACGGGCATCCTCACCGGCATGGACCGGCTCCTCGCCGAGGCCGCGCGGACGGCCGGCCTCGACCTGGAGGCTCAGCTGGAGTCGCTGCTCTCGCTCGTCGAGGGCATGGACAACCGGGACGACGTGGCCCTCCTCGGCTTCGTCCATCCGTAGGACCGAACCGGGACTCCCAGGTCAGGGCCGCGAGGCCGGGACGACGAAGCTGGAAACAGCCTAAACTTCACCCATGATTCGCCCCGCAACGCCGGATGACGTCCCCGCCGTCATCGGTATGATCCGCGACCTCGCCGACTACGAGAAGGAACTGGACAAGGTCCAGACCACCCCCGAGGAACTGCGCGAAGCGCTCTTCTGCGACTCCCCCGCGGTGTTCTGCCACCTCGCCACCGAGCGCGACGAGCTGGGTGAGGAGAAGCCCGTTGGGTTCGCGCTCTGGTTCCTCACCTACTCCACCTGGGTGGGCAGGCACGGGATCCACCTCGAAGACCTCTTCGTCCACCCCGACCACCGGGGCGGGGGGCACGGCAGGCGACTGCTCGCCGAGCTGGCGCGCATCTGCGTGGAGCGCGGCTACGGCCGCCTCGAGTGGGCGGTCCTCGACTGGAACACCCCCTCCATCGAGTTCTACCGGTCGCTGGGGGCCGTGCACCTCGACGAGTGGGACATGTACCGGCTCACCGGCGCGGAACTGGAGAAGCTCGCCACCCGGTAAGACCCCTGGGGGAGCGGCCCCGGCGGGATGCCCGGCACGTCCCGGTGATGAACCTTTCATTCGTCCTCTCGCCCCCGCGATTCTCTGACCTGCGTCGATGACGCCTGCCTCCCTCTCCGCGACCGCACCGCGTTCACTCCCCGGGAACGACGGCCTAAAGTCCGTTTCGCGTGAGCGCTTCACTGCCATGCCATGAACCAGCGGTTCGTCATCCCCGGAAGGGGGAGGTAATCCCGTGAAGAAATGGCCAGGCGCCGTCGCCGCGGGCGCGGTAGCCCTCCTGTCCGCGTTACTCGCGGTCATCCTCGTCCCCGGTCCGGCGTCGGCGCACGGCGCGATGATGGTGCCGGGCAGCCGTACGTACTTCTGCTGGCAGGACGGCCTGTCGCAGACGGGGCAGATCGTCCCCATCAACCCCGCCTGCGCGGCGGCGGTCGCGAAGAGCGGCCCCAACTCCCTGTACAACTGGTTCGGCGTGCTCCGCTCCGACGGCGCCGGGCGTACCCGCGGGTTCATCCCCGACGGGCAGCTGTGCAGCGGCGGCAACTCCACCTACAGCGGGTTCGACCTGCCGAGCGCCGACTGGCCCGTGACCCACCTGACCGCCGGAAGCTCCATCCAGTTCCGGTACAACAAGTGGGCCGCGCACCCCGGCTGGTTCTACGTCTACGTCTCCAAGGACAGCTGGGACCCCACCCGGCCGCTGACCTGGGACGACCTTGAGGCGGAGCCCTTCTACACGGCCGACCACCCGCCGAGCGTCGGCGCGGTGGGCACCGCGGACGCCTACTACTACTGGGACGCCCGGTTGCCCTCGGGCAAGTCCGGCCGGCACGTCGTCTACTCGGTGTGGAAGCGGTCCGACAGCGCGGAGACCTTCTACAACTGCTCCGACGTCGTCTTCGACGGCGGAAAGGGCGAGGTGACCGGTGTGGGCCGTCCCGGCTCGACGCCGACCGCGACCCCCACGGTGACGCCGACCTCGACCCCCACCTCGACCCCGACGTCCACGCCCACCTCCACCCCGACCTCGACGCCGGGCAACGGCGCCTGCACCGCCACCTACCGGACGGTCAGCACCTGGGGAGGCGGGTTCCAGGGCGAGGTGACCGTGACCAACCCGGGCTCCTCCCCGCTCAACGGCTGGACGGTGAGCTGGACTCCGGGCAGCGGCACCACGATCAACAGCGTCTGGAACGGCACCTACACGGCGTCCGGATCGGTCGCCGTGGTCAGGAACGCCGACTGGAACCGGACCATCGCGGCGAACGGATCGACCACCTTCGGGTTCGTCGCCAACGGCACCAGCGGCTCTCCCGCTCCGACCTGCACCAGTCCCTGACGGATCCCGCTGAGAGGCGGCCCCGGCCTGCGCCCGCATCCCGCGCCGGCCGGGGCCTCCGCACTCCTCCCGGCAGGTGCTCCCGGAGCGCCGCGGGAGGCCGCGGCCACGGAAGCGATCACGGAAGGAGGCCCCGCGGTGGCGACCCGGAGGATCGCGCCCCTGCTCGGCGTCGTCTCGCTGGGGGCCGCGGCGGCGCTGCTCGCGGTGTCCTGCGCCGGCCGTACGGCGGACACCCGGCACGCCGCCGGGCACACCGGGGAGATCCGGGGCACCGCCGGATCCCCGGCGGACACCCGGCACACCGCCGGGGACGCCGCGCCCCCCGGGGGCTCCACCGCAACCGCGGCGAAGACCCCGGACGCCGCCGGGACCGCGACGGCGTCCGCCGCCGGCTGCACCGCCACCGTCACCCTCGTCGAGTCCTGGCCCGGCGGCTACCGGGGAGCCGCGACGATCAGCAACGTCTCCGGCCGGCCGATGCGTGACTGGTACATCCAGTGGCTGCTCCCCCAGGGGGCGAAGCTCACCCAGGCGTGGAACGGCACGCCCATGCAGAGCGGCCCCATCGCGATGATCCACGCGCCCGAGGGGGCCGTCCTCGCCCCGGGGGCCACCGTCTCCGAAGTGGGCTTCGTGGGCTCGGCCGCCGCTCCCCCGGCCTTCACCGAGATCACCTGCGGCTGACCGACCAGCCGTGCGGGGCGACGACCCCGTCGAGCCCGCGTGAGGCGGGGTCCGCGTCCAGCACGGTCGCGGGGCCGACGGGCAGCTCGGCGTCGTCGAGGTTGAGGGCGAGGTCGAGCGCCTCGCCGTCCGCTTCGAGCGTGATGACGTACTGCCGGTTGCTCAGCACCCGCGTTCTCGAACAGGCGCGGTGCAGCCACGGATGCCGGCGGCGCAGCCCGATGAGCCTCTGGTGGAGGCGGAGCGTCTCCGTGCCGGAGTGGTCCGGCGCGGCGGGCCCGCGCGGCGGGAACTCGGGCCTGATCGCGTCGTCACCGCCGGCCCGGTCCTCCTTGACGGCCCGGAAGCCGAACTCGTCGCCCGCGTAGACGGCGGGGGTGCCGCCGACGAGCGCGAGGAGGGCGACGGCGTGCGGAAGGTGCCGGGGGTCGGTGATCCGGCTGGCGATGCGGGTCACATCGTGGTTGCCGACGAACGTGGCGGGCGCGAAGGCGCCGAGCATGTCGTTGTGCCGGCGGAGCGACCAGTCGAGCTCGTAGAAGTTGCCGTGCTCGATGCTCGACCAGATCGCCTTCCACAGCTCGTACTGGGTGACGGTGTCGGCGGTGCTCTCGGCGACGAACGCCGCGTAGTCGCCGTGGATGACCTCGGCCTCGAACCAGGCGCCGGGGTGGGTGTGGCGCACCTGGGGCAGCACGTCCGCCCAGAAGGCGGTGGGGACGCGGTAGGCGGCGTCCAGCCGCCACGCGTCGGCGCCCCGGTCGAGCCAGTGCCGCATGACGTCCACGACGTACCCGCGTACGGCGGGCTCGTCGTGGTCGAGCGCGACGAGCTGCTCGTGTCCCTCGAAGGTGTCGAGCCGTACCCGCCCGTCCTCGTCGGAGGCCGGCCTGAACCACCGCATCGCCTCACTGCCGAGTCCGTCCCGCAGCGCGGCCTGGACCCGGGGGTGACCGCGGCCGACGTGGTTGAACACGCCGTCGAGCTGGATCCGGAGCCCGCGGGCGCGTGCCGCGGCGACGAGCGCGTCGAAGTCGGAGTCGTCGCCGAGGCGCGGGTCGAGCCGGAAGTGGTCGAGCGTGTCGTAGCCGTGCGTCTCCGACAGGAAGATCGGGCCGAGCGCGATCCCCGAGGCGCCGAGGGAGACGGCGTGGTCCAGCCAGTCGATCACGCGCAGCAGCCGGTGCTCGCCGGGGCGCACGGGGCCGGAGGGCGGCTCGGGAAAGGCTCCGACGAAGCCGAGCGGGTAGAGCCGCCACCAGATCGCGTGCCGGACCCAGCCGGGCTCAGGCGTCATGGGGCCTTCCGATCCGGTCGGGGATCCGGGCGGCGTCCGTGGGATCGGGTGCTCGCCGCGGAGCGGGTTTGCGCGGGAACCATAGCGCTGGTGCTGCCCGCTTTCCGGTCGATGACACGGTCGCGCGTCTGCCGGTGCACCCATCGGCGCCGCCCGGCACGGCGTCGGCGGAGCAGGTTGCCTAAATGCTTTAGGAAATCACATAATCCTTTCAGGCGACTGGGAGGAGAGCCGTGGCGCGCGCGGGGCTGTCGACGGAACGCCTGGTCCAGGCGGGGGCGGAACTCGCCGACGAGGTCGGCTTCGACCAGGTGACCGTCTCGGCGCTCGCCAGGAGGTTCGACGTCAAGGTCGCGAGCCTGTACTCACATCTGAAGGGCTCCCAGGATCTCAAGACCCGGATCGCCTTGCTCGCACTGGAGGAGCTCGCCGACCGGGCCGCCACCGCCCTGGCCGGACGGGCGGGCCGGGACGCCCTGGCAGCGCTGGGAAACGTCTACCGTGACTACGCCCGGGAGCACCCCGGCCGCTACGACGCGACGCGCCTCCGGCTCGACCCGGAGACCGCGGCCGCGAGCGCCGGAGGCAGGCACTCGCAGATGACACGGGCGATCCTGCGCGGCTACGACCTGGCGGAAGCCGACCGGACGCACGCCGTACGGCTGCTGGGCAGTGTCTTTCACGGCTACATCAGCCTGGAGGCGGCCGGCGGCTTCAGCCACAGCGAACCCGGCACGCAGGAGACCTGGGAGTGGATCCTGGACCACCTCGACGGCCTGTTGCGAAGCCGGCCCACGCCCTGAGACGCGTCGGGCGGCCGGCTCGCCCGCGGCCCGGGACGGCCCCGGGACGGGCCGCACCGGGGCCGTCCCGGGATCCCGGGACGGCGGGAAGCCGCGGAACGGGGCCTCAGCGGTCCTCGCGGAACTCCACGTGCCGCCGGGCGATCGGGTCGTACTTGGCGAGCGTGAGCCGGTCGGGGGAGTTCCGCCGGTTCTTGCGCGTCACGTAGGTGTAGCCGGTGCCCGCGGTCGAGCGCAGCTTGATCACGGGACGGAGCTCGTTTCCAGCCATGGCCCTCTCCTCTTCCGGTCGATCTCTCTGACCGACCCCTCCGGTCGATCTCTCCGACCGACGGGACGCACAACACGACGACAACGATTTCCATTCCTTTCAAGTGAGGGCTTTTCGCTCCGCCTCCGGCCCGACAACCGGATAACCGGTTGAGGAGCGGGATCGCGACTGCTAGACATGCCGAGATTCCGATGAGAGCGAGCATGAGGAGCGGATCCGTGCTGACCGGAGAACTGGTGCGGCTGCGGCCGATGGAGCCGTCCGAGGCGGAACACCTGTGGCGCTGGAACAGCGACCCGGAGGTGATGCGCTGGATGGACGAGGGCTACCCGCAGACGCTCGCCCAGGTCGCCCGGCGCTGCGAGGACCGCCCGGTCAACTCCTACGACGACGTCCTCCTCGGAGTCGAGACCCTCGACGGGGGCCGCCTCATCGGGCTCGTCCGTCTGAGCGACGCCCAGCCGGAGATCGGCCGTGCCACATTCGACGTCTACATCGGCGAGAAGGACTGCTGGGGGCGCGGCTACGCCACCGATGCCACCCGGGAGATGTGCCGGTACGGCTTCGGCAGGATGCGGCTGCACTCGATCGAGCTGAGCGTGGTCACCGAGAACGTCTCCGCGATCCACGTCTACGAGAAGGTCGGGTTCGTCAGGGAGGGCCGGCTCCGTGAGGTGTTCCGCCGCGACGGCCGGTGGTACGACATGTTCCTGATGAGCATGCTGGAGGGCGAACTGCGCGACTGACCCGTCCCGGTACGACACCGAACGGAGATCCGTACGACCGGACGTGCCCGCGGGGCGAAGCCGTCGACATCATCTTGACGTCATATGACATCAAGTGAGCGCCATGAATGACGTCACTTCGCTTGACATGGCGTCACTCGTGGCGTCATAGTGATGCCCATGGACGTCACGCCCTTCGTCGAGAATCTCCGCCGCGCACTGGCCGCTTCGGCGGCGGTCGCCGACGCCGAGACCCGGGCCGCCGTGGAGAACCTCACCACCTCGCTCGACTCCGCCGTCAGGCTCACCCTCATCGAGGTGCTGTCGGCGGCGGCCGACGAGGTCACCCGCGAACTCGCGCCCGGCTCGGTCGAGGTGCGGATCCGCAACCGCGAACCCGAGTTCGTGGTGACACCGCCGGACTTCGGGGAGGCCGCGGACTTCGCGCCACCGCCCGGGGCGCCTGGAACGTTCACGCCGCCCGGCGCCCCGTACCCGCCGGGGCCGCCCGGCCTCCCCGTGCCGCCCTTCCCCCCGGCCCCGCCGTCGCCCCCGCCGCCGGCGGGCGAGGAGGGCACGGCCAGGATGACCCTGCGCCTGCCCGAGTCGCTCAAGAGCCGCATCGAGGAGGCGGCCGGCGCCGAGGGCGTGTCGGTCAACGCGTGGCTGGTCCGCGTGCTGTCCACCGCCCTGCGGGACGGCCCGCCGGAGCCGCGCTCCCGCGGGGGCGGCAAGCGCCTCAGCGGCTGGGCGCGCTGAGACGCCCGTACCCGCCCGCCCGCGCCTGAGCCGCGGGCACCCACGTCCCGGGCCTTCCGGCCCCCGCGCCCGTCCGTCCGCGCCTGAGCCGCAGGCACCCACCCCCGGGCATTCCGGCCCCCACACCGTTCCTGGTCCTCCGCCCCCGAAAGGGAGATCTCGCCATGCCCTCGTTCCCCTCCCCCGAACCCGTCACCCTGCGGGTCAAGCTGCCCGCCGGCCTCCTGGAGGTCACCGCCGCCCCACGTGAGGACGCCGTCGTCGAGGTCCGGCCCTCCCGCTCCTCAAGCTCCGCCGACGCCGAGGCCGCGAGCGGGACCCGCGTCGAGCGGCTGGCCGACGGCACGATCCTGGTCGAGGCGCCCGAGCAGCGCACGATGCTGGGACGTCAGGCGCGCGTGGACGTGCTCGTCGCCCTTCCCGAGGGGTCGGCCGTCACCCTCCAGACCGCCTCCGCGGACATCCGGACCTCCGGCCCGCTGGGGGACGTCGCGGTCGGCTCGGCCTCCGGCGACGTCCGGATCGAGCACTGCGCCCGCCTTGAGGTCAGGACGGCGAGTGGTGACGTCACATGTGACGTCACCGGCGCCGAAGCCGGCGTCAGAACCTCCTCCGGTGACATCCGGCTGCCCGAGCTGCGCGGCGGGGCGGAGATCACCACCTCCAGCGGGCGCGTCGAACTGGGCGCCGTCAACGGTGACATCACCGTCAGGAGCGGCTCCGGCGACATCACCGTCGAGGCGGCCGGCGCGTCCTTCCGGACGATCAGCGCCTCCGGGGACGTCACGATCGGGACGGCCGGCGACCTCGTGGAGACCCGCACCTCCTCCGGTGACGTCGGGATCGGGGCGGTCACCCGCGGCCGGGTGTCGGTCAACAGCGTGTCGGGCGACGTCAGGATCGGCGTCGCCGACGGGGTCAGCGCCTGGCTCGACGTCTCCACGATCTCCGGCGACCTCCGTTCCGGCCTGGAGGAGGCGGAACGGCCCGGTGACGAGGCCCCGCGAGCCGAGATCCGCGTCAAGACCGTGAGCGGTGACATCTCCCTGGTGCGCACCCCCCACCCGTAGGACCCGCGCCCGGATCCCACCGTGCCCCCCGCAGCCCCCGCAGCCCCCGGAAGGGAAGAGCCGTGAACAACGATTTCCAGATCACCGCCCTGTACCGGACGACGCACGCCGAGGCGATCGCCGAAGCCGAGCTCTCGCGCCTGACCCCCCGGCGTCCCGGTCCCGCCCGCCGGTGGACCGCCCGCGCCATGCGCCGGCTCGCCGACCGGATCAGCCCCGAGCCCACCGGAGTACGCCCCGGCCCCGCCCGCCACCGCCCGACCACCATCTGACCACCGCCTGACCACCGTTCGTCATCGCCCGGCCCCGCCCGGCCCCGCCCGGCCCCGCCCGGCCCCGTCCGCCATCGCGCGACCACCGTCCGGTCCCGTCCCACCGCCGCGCGACCACCGTCCGGTCCCGTCCCGCCGCCGCCTCCCGCCCCTCACCCCGTTCCCGGACCCCGGGGCACCGATCTCCCCCGGATCTCACCCGGACCCTGTCGGGGTCGCGCGGTAACTTTGGGGCTGCCCACAGGGCCGCCCGCCCCGGCTGCCCGTCCGAGGAAAGAGAGATCGTGACCACGTCAATTCATCAGCGGATCGCCGACGAGCTGGGTGTGCGCGAGCGGCAGGTACAGGCGGCCGTGGAGTTGCTCGACGGCGGCTCCACGGTTCCGTTCATCGCCCGTTACCGCAAGGAGGTCACGGGAGCGCTCGACGACACGCAGCTGCGCACGCTGGAGGAGCGGCTGCGTTACCTGCGGGAGCTGGAGGACCGGCGGGCCGCGATCCTGGAGTCGATCCGTTCCCAGGGCAAGCTCGACGACGCCCTCGAGGCGCAGATCGCCGCGGCCGACTCCAAGGCCCGCCTGGAGGACATCTACCTCCCCTACAAGCCCAAGCGGCGGACCAAGGCGCAGATCGCCCGCGAGGCCGGTCTCGAACCGCTCGCCGACGGCCTGCTCGCCGACCCGTCCGTCGACCCGCAGGCCGCCGCCGCGGCCTTCGTCGGCGAGGGGGTGCCCGACGCCGCCGCCGCGCTGGACGGGGCGCGGGCGATCCTCGTCGAGCGGTTCGCCGAGGACGCCGACCTCGTCGGCGGGCTGCGCGAGCGGATGTGGAACAAGGGCCGCGTGGTCTCCGCGGTCCGCGAGGGCAAGGAGGAGCAGGGGGCGAAGTTCTCCGACTACTTCGACTTCGCCGAGCCGTTCACCAAGCTGCCCTCCCACCGGATCCTGGCGATGTTCCGCGGGGAGAAGGAGGAGATCCTCACCCTCACCCTGGAGCCCGAGCCGGAGCCCACCGGTTCCTACGAGGCGAGCATCGCGCACCGCTTCGGCGTCACCGACCGGGGCCGTCCGGCCGACAAGTGGCTTGCCGACACCGTCCGCTGGGCCTGGCGCACCCGTATCCTCGTCCACCTCGGCATCGACCTGCGGACCCGGCTGTGGCAGGCGGCCGAGGACGAGGCGGTGCGCGTGTTCGCCGCCAACCTCCGTGACCTGCTGCTCGCCGCGCCCGCCGGCACCCGCGCCACCATGGGCCTGGACCCTGGTCTGCGCACCGGTGTGAAGGTCGCGGTGGTCGACGCCACCGGCAAGGTGCTGGAGACCGCCACGATCTACCCGCACGAACCGCGCCGCCAGTGGGACCAGTCGCTCGCCACGCTGGCCGCGCTGGCGAAGAAGCACGACGTGGAGCTGGTATCGATCGGCAACGGCACCGCCTCCCGCGAGACCGACAAGCTCGCCGGCGATCTCGTGAAGCTGGTACCCGGGCTGACCAAGGTCATGGTGTCGGAGGCCGGCGCGTCCGTCTACTCCGCCTCCGCCTACGCCTCCCAGGAGCTGCCCGGCATGGACGTGTCGCTGCGCGGCGCGGTGTCGATCGCCCGGCGCCTCCAGGACCCGCTGGCCGAGCTGGTCAAGATCGATCCCAAGTCGATCGGCGTGGGCCAGTACCAGCACGACCTCGCCGAGACCAAACTGTCCCGTTCGCTCGACGCGGTCGTCGAGGACTGCGTGAACGCGGTGGGGGTCGACGTGAACACCGCCTCGGCGCCGCTGCTGGCGCGCGTGTCGGGCATCACGGCGGGCCTGGCCGACAACATCGTCGCCCACCGCGACGCGTCCGGCCCGTTCCGGTCGCGCCGGGCGCTCAAGGAGGTGCCCCGCCTCGGCCCCAAGGCGTTCGAGCAGTGCGCGGGCTTCCTGCGTATCCCGGACGGCGACGACCCCCTCGACTCCTCCAGCGTCCACCCCGAGGCGTACCCGGTGGTGCGCCGCATCCTGTCGGCCACCGGCGGCGGCATCCGCGAGCTGATCGGCAACGGCACGGCCCTGCGGTCGCTGCGGCCCCAGGACTTCGTCGACGACACCTTCGGCCTGCCGACCGTCACCGACATCCTGTCGGAGCTGGAGAAGCCCGGCCGCGACCCACGCCCGGCCTTCAAGACCGCGGCCTTCAAGGAGGGCGTGGAGAAGATCTCCGACCTCGAACCCGGAATGGTGCTGGAGGGCGTGGTCACCAACGTCGCCGCGTTCGGCGCGTTCGTCGACGTCGGCGTGCACCAGGACGGCCTGGTCCACGTCTCCGCGCTGTCGCACACCTTCGTCAGGGATCCGCGCGAGGTCGTCAGGCCCGGCGACATCGTCCGGGTGAAGGTGCTCGACGTCGACATCCCGCGTAAGCGCATCTCCCTGACCCTCCGCCTGGACGACGAGCCCGCCCGGGGCGGGGGCAGGCGCGACCAGGCCGACGGCGGTCGGCGCGGCGATCGGCAGGGTCAGGGGGGCCGGCAGGGCCAGGGCGGCCGGCAGCAGGGCCAGGGTGACCGCGGCCAGGGCGGCCGGCAGGGGCGAGGCGACCAGCAGGGGCGGGGTGACCGGCGGCGCGACGCGCCGGGCGGGGCGATGGCCGACGCGCTGCGCCGCGCCGGGCTCACCGGCCCCGGCGGCGACCGGTAGGCGCCGACGCGCCACACGGTACGGCCGCCGCCCACACGGGCGGCGGCCGTACCGCGGGTCAACGCCGTACCGCGGGTCAACGCCGAGCCACCGGTCGAGGCGGTGCCACCGGTCGGAGCCGTGCCGCCCGGTGGCCGCGTCCGCCGTCCGGACCCGGGCGGGCCAGGCGCCGGGCCCATCGTCCGGGCCCATCGTCCGGGCCCGCCGTCCGGGCCCGCCGGTCAGCCGCGCGGCGCGTACATGATCACGGCCATCCCGGCCAGGCAGATCAGCGCGCCCGCCACGTCCCAGCGGTCAGGCCGGAACCCGTCCATGACCATTCCCCAGACCAGCGAGCCCGCGACGAACACCCCGCCGTAGGCGGCGAGGATCCGGCCGAAGTCCTGCGCGGGCTGGAACGCCGCCGCGAAGCCGTACGCGCCGAGCGCGAGGACACCGCCCGCGATCCAGAGCGGCCCGCGTCCCTCGCGCACGCCCTGCCAGACCAGCCACGCGCCTCCGATCTCGGCGACCGCGGCGAGGGCGAACAGCGGCAGGGAGCGGAGGACGGTCATGGGTACGACGGTACCCGGCGGCGATCAACAGCCCGACCAGGGCCAGCACCGCCACCTCGAAGACCACGACCAGCCGCTGGGTCACCCCTCCGGGGATGTCGTCGCCCGCCAGGGGGATCCCGAGCATCCGCACCACGTACGGCAGGACCACCAGCACCAGCACGCTGAGGGACGCCAGGCTCAGCAGCCGCACCGGCCGGGCGTAGGGGCCCGCGGCGTGCCGTCTGGAGAGGATCAGGCCCGCCACCGGCATGGCGAGGAAGGCCGCGAACGCCGCGTAGCGGTGGATGCCCCCGGACATCGACAGCGGCAGGCCGGGCGCGTCCGTGGGGAAGACGCCGATCAGCAGCATGCACAGGCCCCAGGCTCCGACCAGCAGTGCGGCCCCGCGGTCCGCGGTGCGCCGGGCCAGCGCGATCCCGAAGGCCGCGGCGCCGGCGGCGAAGAACGCGAGGGACACGGGCAGCAGCCACCCGTCGGGGGCGAACGCGTACTCGCTGATCAGCGTGTGCACCGGATCCAGCCCCGTGGCCACGTGCAGCCCCACCATCGACGCGGCTCCCGCGCCGATCGCCGCGTAACCGCCGCGGATCATCCCTGTTCCGGAGAAAACCTGACTCGCCATGACTCAAAAATGGCGTCCGACCAGGGGCTCGGAGTATTGGAGATGATCCCCAGGCGCCCCTGAGCCGTCCCCGATGCGCACCGGCCCGGGGTGGGGCCCGCCCTTCGGGGACGCCCCGCATGCGACGTCCCTGAGCTGCGCGGAAACCGCCGGGGGTAGGGCTTTCCCCCTCAGGGTCGGTCCCCCGGGACGCCTCCGGAGCGGAAAGCCCCCTCGCGGGACGCCTACCGCAACCGGCGCCCGCCGCCGGGACCGGCACCCGTCGCCGAAGACCTCCGGCCCCGGCGCCGGGACGCCTCCGGGACCGGTTCCGGAACGCCTCCGGGACCGGTTCCGGAACGCCTCCGGGACCGGGTTCCCGTTCGCGGGACGCGTCCCCGGAGCCGCGTGTCCCGCCCGCCGGACCTCTCCGGACCGGGCGTCCCGGGGGGCCGCTTGACTTCGAGCGCGCTCTAAGGGGCAGGGTGAGACATATGGGGATCACCATCCAGGAGGCCTCGCGCCGCTCGGGGCTCAGCGCGCACACGCTGCGGTACTACGAGCGGATCGGGCTCATCCACGAGGTGGAGCGCGACCCGAGCGGGCACCGTGCCTACACGGAGACCGACCTGGCCTGGCTCGACTTCCTGACCAGGCTGCGCTCGACCGGTATGCCGATCGCGGACATGTGCCGCTACGCCGACCTGTCCCGCCGGGGCCCGGGGACCGCCGCCGAGCGGCGGCGGATGCTGGAGGTCCACCGGGAACGGGTCAGGACGCGGATCGCGCGGCTCACCGAGGACCTGGGGTCCCTCGACTACAAGATCGACCTGTACACCGCAATGGAGGCACGATGAACAGGCGCCGTCTCGGCCGGAACGGCCCCGAGGTCTCGGCCGTCGGACTGGGCTGCATGGGGATGTCGGAGTTCTACGGCGCGGCCGACGAGGCCGAGTCGATCGCGGTCGTCCACCGCGCCCTCGACCTGGGGGTGAACCTCCTGGACACCGCCGACATGTACGGCAGGGGGCACAACGAGGAGCTGGTGGGCCGGGCGATCGCCGGCCGCAGGGACGAGGTGGTGCTGGCCACCAAGTTCGGCATCGTCAGGAGCGACGACGTCAACGCCCACGGCGTCGACGGAAGCCCCGCCTACGTCAGGAAGGCCGCCGAGGCCTCCCTGAAGCGGCTGGGCGTGGACCACATCGACCTGTACTACCTGCACCGCCGCGATCCCGATGTGCCCATCGAGGAGACCGTGGGGGCGATGGCCGAACTGGTCGCCGAGGGCAAGGTCGGTCACCTCGGCCTGTCGGAGGTGGGCGCGGAGACGCTGCGCCGGGCGCACGCCACGCATCCGATCGCCGCCCTGCAGAGCGAGTACTCCCTGTTCACCCGTGACATCGAGGCGGAGATCCTGCCGGCCGCGCGGGAGCTGGGCATCGCCCTGGTGGCCTACTCCCCCATCAGCCGGGGCCTGCTGGGCGGCACCCTGCCGCCCGCCGGGGAGCTTCCCGACGACGACTTCCGCAAGCGCCACCCCCGGTTCACCGGGGAGAACGGGGCCCGCAACGAGGAGCTCGTGGCGAAGGTGCGCGGGATCGCCGAGGAGGCGGGCTGCACCCCGGCTCAGCTCGCCCTGGCCTGGCTGCTCACCCGGGGTGAGGACGTGATCCCGATCCCGGGCACCAAGCGGCTGCGCTACCTGGAGGAGAACGCGGCGGCGGCCGGCGTCACGCTGAACCCGGACCAGCTCGCCGCGCTGGAGGCGGCGGTGCCGGGCGGCGCCCGGGGTGAGCGGTACGTGAACATGTCGCTGATCGAGCGCTGACCGCACCGGGCCGGAGCACCGGGCCCCCATCCTCCGGGCGGCGCGAGAGTCGTGACTCCTATCAGTCTCACGGCGGATGCCGCGCGTCCGGGGCCCGCCCTACCCTCGCCCCATGAGCCTCCGCCTTCCCCCCACCGCGGCCGGCCGACTGCTCGCGCTGACGCTGGCGACGGCGGTCTGCGCCGCCGCCGGTGCGGGTCTCACCGTCGCGGGCCTCGCCGTACGGCGGCACCTGCGGATCGGCCGCCGCGCGCGGGAGCGCGGCGAGACGCTCGCCCGCGAACCGGTACGCGCGAAGCGCACCGTGAACGGCCGCGTGACGAACAGCCGCGTGACGAACGGCCGCGCCGTGAACGGCCGTACGGCGAACGCGCGGGCGGCCGGCGGCCTGACGGCGGGCGAACGGGCGGACGGCGAGTGGACGGCGAGTGAGGAGCGGGCGCGGATCGCCCGGGAGCTGCACGACGTCGTCGCGCACAACGTCAGCGCGATGGTCATGCAGGCGGGCGCCGCGCGTCTGTCGCTCCGGCCAGATCAGGTCACCGAGCGCGAGGCGCTGCACGTGGTGGAGGAGACCGGCCGGGCCGCGGTGGAGGAGCTGCGCCGTACGCTGGGGCTGCTGCGCACCGGCGCCGAGGACGACGGGCTGGCGCCGCAGCCGACCCTCGCCCGCCTGGACGAGCTGATCGAGCGGATGCGCGCGGCGGGCCTCGACATACGGCTGAGCGTCGAAGGCGAGCCGAGCCCGCTGCCCCTGGGCCTGGACCTGTCGGCGTATCGGATCGTGCAGGCGGCGCTGGACAACACCCTGCGGCGCACGGGTCCCACCGCCGTCAGGGTTCGGATCGCCCACCGGCCCCGGGAGCTGGTCCTGGAGATCACCGACCGCGGCCCGTGTGACGGCCGCACCGGAGCGGCGGGCGGATCCGGATCCGGGCTGGCCGGTGTGCGGGAGCGGGTCGCGCTCTTCCACGGCAGCCTCTCCGCCGGCCCTGAGCCCGGTGGAGGATACGGCGTGCGGGCGGCCTTCCCGCTGGCCGCCCACGCGGCCAGGCCGGACAGGGTCACGGGATAGGACGGCCTCTCACCCGGCCTCCCCGGTCAGGCCGTCAGGCCGGGCAGGACCACCGGCCCCTCCGCGGCCGGGCCGGACAGGGCCACGGAACAGGGCGGCCCGCTCTCACCGGTCCGGCCGGTTCGTCCCGGCGGAACCCACGGATCCACGGACCCCACGGACCCACGGGCCCACGAAAGGGACAAAGATCACCTAGGCGATAGAAACGCCTACATTCACCCTGTCCGTAAGGCCCCCGTGACCCTCCGGCAACCTGGGATGGTTACTGTCCCGTGACATGCACAGTAAGAAGCTCGCCGTCCTCGGCGTGGCCGGGCTGACCGCCCTGGCCATCCCCCCGTCGGTCGCACACGCCTCGGCCGGCAAGTCGGTGACGGTGACCGTGATGGGCACCTCCGACCTGCACGGGAACACCCTCAACTGGGACTACTTCAAGAACGCCGAGTTCGACGACGGCAAGGGCAACGACGTCGGCCTCGCCAAGGTCTCGACGATGGTCGGCAAGATCCGCGCCGAGCGCGGCGCCGACCACACCCTGCTGTTCGACTCCGGCGACACCATCCAGGGCACGCCGCTGGCCTACTACTACGCCAAGGTCGAGCCGATCACCCAGACCGGCGAGCTCCACCCCATGGCTCGCGCGATGAACGCCATCGGCTACGACGCGGTGACCCTGGGCAACCACGAGTTCAACTACGGCCTGCCGCTGCTGGCCACGTGGATCAAGCAGATGAAGGCCCCGGTGCTCGGCGCCAACGCCGTTGACGCCACCACCGGCAAGCCCGCCTACCAGCCGTTCGTCATCAAGACGATGAAGGTCAGGGGCGAGAAGCCGGTCCGCGTCGGTGTGCTCGGCCTGACCAACCCCGGCGTCGCGATCTGGGACAAGGGCAACGTCGAGGGCAGGCTGCGCTTCGACGACCTGGTCAAGACCGCCAGGAAGTGGGTGCCGGTCATCCGCGGCCTCGGCGCGGACGTGGTCGTGGTCACCGCGCACGCGGGCGACAGCGGCATGTCCTCCTACGGCGGCGACCTGCCGGTCGAGAACGCCGCCGCCCTGGTCGGCGAGGAGGTCCCGGGCGTGGACGCCGTGCTGTTCGGGCACGCCCACAACGAGGTGCCGCAGCGGTTCGTCACCAACAAGGCCACCGGCAGGCAGGTCCTGCTGACCGAGCCGGCCAAGTGGGGCCAGCGGCTCAGCGTGCTGGACTTCACGCTGACCAAGCAGAAGGGCCGGTGGACGGTCACCGGCAAGTCCTCCACCACGCTGAACACCAACACCGTCGCCGAGGACCCGAAGATCGTCGCGCTCATGAAGAAGCAGCACGACACCACGGTCGGGTACGTCAACAAGGAGGTGGCCACCTCCAAGGACGAGCTGCTGGCCGCCGAGTCCCCCTACAAGGACACCCCGATCCTGGACTACATCCAGAAGGTCCAGACCGAGACGGTGAAGAAGGCCGTCGCCGGAACGGCGGACGCGAACCTGCCGGTGCTGTCGATCGCCGCGCCGTTCAGCCGGACCGCGACGTTCCCCGCGGGACCGGTGAGCATCCGCGACATGGCGGGCCTGTACATCTACGACAACACGCTGATGGCCGTGAGGCTCACGGGCGCCCAGCTCAAGGACTACCTGGAGTACTCGGCGAAGTACTTCGCGCAGCTCGCCCCGGACGCCCCGGTCGACCTGGCCAAGCTGACCAACGCCGGCAACATCCCCGACTACAACTACGACCAGCTCTCCGGCGTCCGCTACGAGGTGGACATCGCCAAGCCGGTCGGCCGGCGGATCACCGGCCTGTCCTACGACGGGCAGCCCGTCGCGGCCGACCAGCGGTTCGTGGTCGCGATCAACAACTACCGCCAGTCGGGCGGCGGCGGCTTCCCGCACGTCTCGACCGCGCCGGTGGTCTACAACGCCCAGGTGGAGATCCGCCAGGCACTGATCGACTACGCCACGGAGACCAAGGTCATCGACTCCGCCGACTTCGCCGAGGCCAACTGGAGGCTGACCCGCGACGGCAAGCCGCTGTTCTAGGCCCCTCATCGAGGATCCCCGCACCCGGCGGGGCGCCCGGCCCGGCTCAGCCCCGGGAGGCGCTCCGCCGGGGCAGGACGGTGACGGGTTCCGCCATGTACCACCGGGTGAACCGCTCGCCGCGGGCCAGCGAGTCGAGCCTGCGGGGCAGTTCCCGGCGGGAGAAGGGGTCCGCGCCGGCGTTGCGGATGTGGATGCCCACGGCGTACATGTCGCGGACCTCCATCAGGGTGGCGTAGCCCGGCCACGACCGCAGGTCCCGGCCGTAGGCGAGGGCGAAGGCGTCCACGTCGGCGGCGGTGAGGCCGAAGCGGCGCTGTCCGTGGTAGGTGTGGACCAGGTCCCATTCGCACGGCCCGACCGCGACGCCGTCCCAGTCGCAGAGCACGACGTGCCCGTCGGTGCCGCGCAGGAGGTTGTCGATCCAGGCGTCGCCGTGCAGCAGCACCGGGGCGCCCTTCACCTCCAGGCCCGACCACCGCTCGGTCAGCTCGGCGATGCGGTCGCGCAGCCAGGTCCGCTGACCGGGGGTGAGCACGGCGGAGCGCTCCACCTCGGCGCGGATCCCGGCCAGCGGGTTGGCGAACCGTTTCACCGCCACCGGCGGCACCGGCAGCAGGTGCAGGGTGCGCAGGATCTCGCCCAGCTCGGTGGTGGTGGGGCGCTCGGCCGCCGCCGGGACGTAGTGCCAGAAGGTGACCACCCCGCCCTCGTGGACCACCGGCTGCTCGCAGATCGTGTCGGCCGGCCGTACCGCGGGGAAGCCCTGCTGGGCCAGCCACCGGGCCACCGCCAGGACCATCGGCAGGCGGGCCCGCGCGTCGGACGCGGTGGCGATCCGCACCACGATCTCCCCGCGCAGGTTGAAGACGGCGTTGCTGCGCACCCGCAGCAACTCGGCGCCCCGGTGGTCGATCCCCAGGCCCTCGCAGACGTCGCGCAGGACCGCGAACGCGTCCCGCGCCAGCGAGCCGCCCGGACCGCCTGAACCACCGGGACCGTTGGAACCACCCGAGCCGCCTGAACCACCCGGGCCGCCTGAGCCGCCCATCAGACGGCCCGCGCCGCGTCGTCGAGCAGGTCGGCCAGCCGGCGCGCCGGCGTCGTACGGTGCCGGGTCTGCGGCATCCCCGCCAGCACCGCCCGTGCCCGGTCGAGGACGATGGAGGTGCGGTGCTCCGCCGGCACCTGGAGGAGCGCCTTCTCCGCCAGCAGGCACGCCTCCTCGACCTCGCCGCCGCGGACGAGGTGCGCGGCCCGGTCGAGCAGGATGAGCACCGGGTCGATGGCGTAGGCGCCGGAGGGACCGGGCGTCCAGTCGACCTCCTCGCCCAGCTCGATCAGGGTGCCGATCCGGTAGAACTGCATCCGCCGTTCGGAGAAGCGGAAGGCCAGGTGGTCGTGGCCCTCGGGGGGCATCCTGGCGAAGATCCGCTCCGCTTCGGCGAGCGCGACCCGGGCGGCCCGGTGCTCGCCCAGCCTGGCGAGCGCGCGGGCCTCGGCCGCCGCGCCGAGGGCCGCGGGAGAGCTGGGCGCGCTGCCGGCCAGCGTCCGCGCCTCCCGGGCGAGCCGCACGGTCTCGGCGAGGTCGCCGTAGTAGTAGGGCAGCATGGCCTCCTGCGCCCGGACCAGGGCGCGCAGCCGCAGGTCGCCCGTGTCGTCGGAGGCGGTGCGGGCGGTGCCGTACCAGGTGTGGGCCTGGCGGGTGTCGCCGAGCTTCATCAGCGCGTCGGCCGCCAGCAGCGCGAGCATCACGGTGGCGTTGAGCAGGCGCCGCTGGGCCATGGCGGGCTGCCGGGCCCCGACGAGGGTCCGCACGTCGGACAGTTCCAGCATCAGCCGGTAGAGCATGGGCAGCGGGGCGCTGGTGACGTATTCGCGCCGGTAGCGCAGCACCTGCTCGTCGAGGCGGTCGAGCTGCTCCTCGGAGACGGTGGCCGCGACGAGCGTGCGGTCGAGGTCCTGGCGGATCCGCTCGACCTCGGCGAGCAGGCGCCCGTTCAGCGGCAGGCGCCCGCCGAGCAGCGCGTGGTGGAACAGCGCGCGGCGCTCCATGCCGTCGTCGCCGCCGGCCTCCTCCTGGGTCTGGTACGGCGTGCGGCCGTCCCCCGCCGCGACCACCACGACCCTGGCCCCGCCGCCGTCGTCCTCGCAGTAGTCACCGGCCAGGCCGAGCCGTACGGCGTTGGCCCGGTACAGCCGCGCCAGCAGGTCGATGGTCTGCGGCCGCGGCCGGGCCCGGTGGTTCTCCCACGCGTTGAGCAGGTCGATGCTGGCCCGCGCCTCGCCCAGGTCGTGGCGCTCGCACAGCTCCTCCAGCTCCTCGACCGCCTGCCGGGCCGACCATCCCCGGGCCAGCCGGTGCGCCTTGAGCAGGCTCACCCCGCAGCAGCCGTGGACGGCCTGCGCCGTCTGCCAATGGGTCCATCGCCTCGCCTGCGCCTGCTCGCGCCAGCGCCGCGCGCACGCGGGCGGGTGCTCTCCTCGGGCCACGGCGCCCTCCCCGGTCGCTGTTCACCCATCACGGACGGGGGCGCACCACAGCGTGAGCGCTCCCGCGCGTCGCTTTCCCGTTATCGTGCTTTCCGCACGGAACACCGGGAATTTTCCTCCCTATTCCACCAGTTCGGTGGGAGATAGCAAGATGGGACATTGCCTGTCGGGCCGGGAAAACGCACTCTGCTGGGAAGAACGACACCAGCATCCGCCGGGAGTGATCCGGATGACGGCAGAAGACGGCCAGGCCGTTGATCATCTGCGGCGCCTCGCCGCCCAACTGGAGGCCCACTCCTTCAAGGTGTGCCTCGACGCCCCCGCGGGACCGCTGCCCCGCCTTCACGTGACGAACCCGATGGCCCCCACGGTGTCCGAGGACGTCCTCGCCGCCCACGAGGAGGACGGCGAGTGGTGGTTCTGGCTGTCGTGGGCCGGCCGCATCGGGCACGCCGAGGACGTCGCCACGGCCGCGGAGCGCGTGGCCAGCGTGCTGCACGTGGCACGCCGATAGGTGATTCTTGGCGGCCACATGGGTAAAACGTGTTCAGCCCCGAGACAGGAGTGACCGTTGAGAAGGATCCAGATCATCCAGCGGCCGCGGCCGCCCCGCACACCGGCGCCGCTCGACATGCGGACCCCCTCGGGAAAGCTCCTGCCCTTCTAACCCCTCCAGCCCCGCCGGAGGAAGCCCCCCTCCGGCCCGGCCGGCGCGGCGCGCCGGAGCGAGCGCCCCACCGGCACACGCCATCCGTACCGAGGCCGTACGGAGGTCACGCCCGAGCCTCACCCGAGGCCGCGCGGCGAGACCGTCCCGCGACCGTGCGGTGGCCGTGCCATGGGCGTTGCAAGGAGGATTCAAGCAGGTTGCAGGCGGTCCGGAGGACCTTGGGACCATGAGCAGCCGTCCCTTCCCCGTCAGCGTCAGCGTGGTGGTCCCCGCCCTCAACGAAGCCGCCAACCTCCCGCACGTCTTCGCGACCCTTCCCTCGTGGATCGACGAGGTGATCCTCGTCGACGGCAACTCCACCGACGACACCGTGGCCGTGGCCCGGTCCCTCCGTCCCGCCCTGCGCGTGGTCGTCCAGACCCGCAGGGGCAAGGGCAACGCCCTCGCCGAGGGGTTCGCCGCCGCCACGGGCGACATCATCGTCATGATCGACGCCGACGGCTCCACCGACGGCCGTGAGATCTTCGCCTTCGTGACCGCGCTGGTCGAGGGCGCCGACTTCGCCAAGGGTTCCCGCTACGCCCCCGGAGGCGGATCCGACGATCTCAGCCCGATGCGCTCGCTGGGCAACAGGGCGCTGACCATGATCACCAACGGGCTGCACGGCACCCGATACACCGACCTGTGCTACGGCTACAACGCCTTCTGGGCACGCCACCTCGACGCCCTCGGCCTCGACTGCGACGGCTTCGAGGTGGAGACCCTGATGAACATCCGCGCGGCCCGCGCCGGCCTGGTGATCCGTGAGGTGCCCAGCCACGAACGCAGCCGCATCCACGGCGTCAGCAACCTGAACGCCGTACGGGACGGCTGGCGGGTGCTCCGCACCATCCTGCGCGAGCGCCGCTCCCACCGCGCGGCCGAGTCATCGGCACCCGTACGGGCGGCCGCGACGATCTGAAACAGCCTCCTCCGACCTCAGGTCCGGCTAACGTGCGTCTCAACCCGGCCGGACAGGAGGTCCTCATGCGTGAACGGCAGGCCCAGGAGGCGGAGCGGCGTTTCGGCGAGGCCGTACGGCGCGCCGCCGCCGAAGGCGCCGAGGTGGCCGACCGGCATGGTGAGGAGGTCGCCGCCGTCATGGGCATCGCCGGATGCCGTCGACCCGGGGGCGACCTCCCTGATCTCAGGGAGTTTCTCCTCTCGGCGCCCGGCTGGGACGACGGCGTCGAGTTTCCGCGCGACCGTGACCTTCCCCGGGGGATCGATTTTCGCTGACGGGCATCGGTCATGTGCCCGGTATGAAGGTGATCTCCGGATCAAGGAGGCGGAACCGGGCTCCGCGCACCGGAGGAGACGGCCCGCTGTGGTCTGCGGGGTCTTTTCCCACCTCAGCAGGTGGTGGCTTCCAGGGCCTCGGTGACGGAGGGGAAGACCTCGAAGACCTGGGTGAGACCGGCGAGGTTGAGCCGCCGGGCCAGGTTGCCCTGGATGCCGGTGAGGATGAACCGGAAGCCCCTGACCTGGCCGTTGTGCCGTGCCTGGAGCAGCTCGCCGATGCCGGAGGAGTCGCAGAAGGTCAGGGCGGACAGGTCGAGGATGACGGTCTTCGACGGCGCGGCACCCCAGACCTTGCTCAGCTCGGCCCGCAGGATCGGCGTGTGGTAGTGATCCAGTTCGCCGCTGGCCTGCACGACGATCGTCGAACCATGCAGTCCTGACGTCGCCGTGAAACTGGGCTCCGGCTCATTACCCACGAACATGATCAACCTTCTACAGCGGCCCTTCTCAGCCATGCAACCTTCTCACACGGAGCGGACCGCCTTGGTGGTGCGGCCGTCCGGCGCCCTCGGCGCCCGGCGTCTCCACCCGATCCTCGCACGCGCCCGGTGGTGTGCGGCGCCCGCGGGTCCGGCAGGGGTTCCCCCTTCCGTGACGCCCGTCAATCCCCTTCGGGTGACAGGTGCCCCACGTCGACGGGAGTATTCAGGATCCGGGCCGTCGTCTCACGGAAGGGCCCGCGACGCCTCCGCGTGGAAGGTGTCATCGTGGATGATGCCGTCTCGACATGTGGACAAAAGATGCGAAATCCCCGAGGCGTTGACGTAGTCTCTCCGAAACTCCACCTAAAGGGAGTCGGAGATGAAAAGGGTACAAATCGTCCAGAAGCCCCGTCCGCCTCGTCCGCCCGTGCCCCTCGACCTGCGCACGCCCTCAGGCCGAAGGCTCCCCTTCTGACGGCTTCCCGCGCCGTCCGTCCTTCCTCCGCAGGAACAGCCGGTTGGCGAACCACAGGACCACCCCCACGGCCAGGAGCGCGCCCGCGCGAAGGTAGACCTCCCCTTCGCGGCCCGTGACGGGCAGCGCCAGCACGACACAGACCACCGCGCCCAGGACGGGCATCCACTTCGGGGCCCGGTAGTGCTCGTGCTCCACCGGGTCCCTGCGCAGGACCAGCACGGCCACGTTGACGATCGCGAACACGCACAGCAGCAGGAGCACGGTCGTGTCCGCCAGGCCGCTCACGTCACCGGTGATCACCAGCGCCACCGCGACGCCCACGGTGAACAGGATGGCCACCCACGGGGTGGACCTGCGGCGGTGGACGGCCGCGAAGACCCCGGGCACGATGCCCTCGCGGGCCATGCCGTACACCAGGCGCGAGGCCATCAGCATGTTGATCAGCGCGGTGTTTCCCACGGCCAGCAGGGCGATGAGCGCGAACAGCTTCGGCGGGAACGCCAGGCCCGCGACCTTGACCACCTCCAGCAGCGGCCCGGTGGACTCGGTCAGGGTCCTGGTGTCCACCAGCATCGTCGCGGTGAAGGCGACGGCCATGTAGATCAGCGCGGCCACGGTGATGCCGCCGAACAGGGCGCGGGGGAAGTCCCGCTGCGGGTCGCGGCACTCCTCGGCGAGGTTGACCGAGTCCTCGAAGCCGAGCAGCGCGTAGAAGGCGAGGGCCGTGCCGCCGAGGACGCCGAGGAACGCGCCGTTGACCGGGTGGAACTGCACCGCCCGGGCGGGCTCGCCCTCACCGGAGACCAGGGCGTAGATCCCGATCGCGACGATGACCAGCAGGCCGAACGCCTCGATGATCGTCAGGACCACGTTGACCCTGACCGACTCGGAGATGCCGGCGAAGTTCACCAGCGTGACCAGGCCGAGGAAGATCAGCGCGCCGATGACCGTCGGCAGCGTGACGAACTCGCCCAGGTAGTTGCCGCCGAAGGCGCGGGCCGCCGCGCTCGCCGAGGTGATCCCGCTCATCAGTACGGTGAACGCCACCATGAACGTGACAAAGGGGATGCCGAACGCCTTGTTGGCGTACAGCGCCGCGCCGGCCGCCCGGGGATACTTGCCGACCAGTTCGGCGTAGGCCGTGGCGGTGAGGGCCGCGAGCACGAAGGCGATGAGGAAGGGCAGCCACAGCGCCCCGCCGACGTAGCCGGCCACCTTCCCGACCAGGGCGTAGATCCCCGCGCCGAGGATGTCCCCGATGACGAACAGCAACAGCACCTTGCGCCCGATGACCCGCTTCAGCGAGTGCTGGACGGTTTCGGGATCGACGGTCGCCTCAGCCATACCGTCCCCTTACCCGAAGCGGGGCGAGGATCACGCCGAGTCACAGCCGCCGCCTTTTTAAGCATCTGTCAAGTGCCCGGCAAGTGACGCCTCTAGGGTGCACCTGTCGTAAAAGGCAATGAAAGGCAAAGATGTTCTCCCTCCTCCCCTCCCGCCGTATCGCCGCCACCGTCGCGGGAGCCGTCCTCCTCTCCCTGTCCGCCGCCTGCGGCGCGGGCGCCGACGCGGCGATGTGCGCCGACGCGCTGAAGCTCATGAACGACTACAAGACCGACGTGGCGGGCGTCGGTGTGGACATGGAGAAGCTCAACGCGGTGAACGAGAAGTTCGCCTCGGACATGAAGGCCATGGCCGCCAAGGCCGACGGCGACCTCGCCTCGGGGCTCAACGACCTGGCCGCATCCTTCGGAAGCCTGAAGGTCGACCCCAACAACCCGGGGGCCGCCGCCGGAGCGATGCAGGGCCTCAGCGGCAAGATCGTCTCGGCCGGCACCAAGATGAACGCCGCCTGCTCCTGACGCGCGCCGCGCCTCCCCGATCCCTCCCCGATCTCCCCGGGAGGCGCCCGCCCCACCGCACGGCCCGGCCTGCCCGAGGGGCCGGGCCGTGCGGCCGCACGCCCCGCCGTACCGGCCGCGCGCCGCCCGCCGTACCGGCCCGCGCACGGATCACCCGCCGGCCCCGTACGACTCCTTATAGCTCAGCCCCGCGCTCCGCGCGCCTGCTCGTAGCAGCGGTCGAAGCCCTCCAGCACGGCCGGCCAGGAGCTGCGGACCGGCTCGGTCGCGCGGTTGTGCGCCGCGATCGCCTCGCGCAGCCCGCGGTCGCGCACCAGCCCGGCCACCGCCGCGACCAGGCCGTCGAAGCTCTTTCCCAGCAGCCCCTCCTTGCCGGGCCGCACGAAGTCGGCCACCCCGCTCTGCGCCCGCGCGACCACCGGCACGCCCGCCGCCCTGGCCTCCAGCGCCGCCAGCCCGAACGACTCGCGGGGCGCGGGGGCGACGAACACGTCCGCGGTGGCGAGCAGCTCGCGGATCCGGTCGCGGTCGTAGCGGCCGGGCAGCGACACCCACCCGGTCATGCCGTTGGACCGCAGGTAACGCTCCATCTGGGCGCGCGCCGGGCCGTCCCCGACGATCGTGGCCCGCATCGGGACGTCCCGGGGGACCTGCGCCCTGGCCTCCCTCAGCAGCCGTAGCAGCCGGACCGGCTGCTTGCGGGGCGCCAGCCGCCCCACCGCGACGACGTGCACCGGCTCACCGTCCTGCGTCCGCCGGGCCGGGCCGGCGGCGCGCCAGCCGGAGACGTCGAGGCCGTTGGAGACGACGTGCACCGGGACGCCCCGGCCGGCCACCGCGCGGATCGGCCGGGCCGCCGCCTCGCTCACCGTGGTGCCCACCAGCCCCCAGCGGTGCCACTCGAACGCCAGCCGCAGACCGGTGTAGACGGCGCGGGTGACCGGGTCCCACATGCTGTGCACGGTCACCACGGCGGGCAGCCCGAGCCGTACGGCCGCGCGGACGCCCATCCAGGCGAACGGCGAGACCGCGCCGGTGTGCACGTGGACCACGTCGGGCCGCCGGGCCCTCATCAGCCGCAGCAGGTGCCCGACCCCGAACGGGTGGACCGGCAGGTCGAAGGGCAGCCCCGCGACGATCCGGTGCACCCCCGGCAGGGGCTCGCCCGGCGTGGCGGTCGCCACCTCGACGTCGTGGCCCGCCTCGCGCTGTGACCGGATCAGATCGGCGACCTGGACCTCGATCCCGCCCAGGCGCGGCAGGTAACAATCGCTGACGTGGAGGATCCTCACCGTGCCAGCGTATCCCCGCGTGAGATCATGCCTGCGTGCCCGTCTGGGGAGGCCCCATGAGCGGGAGACGGACCGCGCGAACGGAGTGAGGGCGATCAAGACCGTCAGGACAGCCGTGTTCTTCCATGCCCATCCCGATGACGAGGCCCTGCTGACCGCGGGGACCATGGCCATGCTCGCGGCCGAGGGGCACCGGGTGGTCCTCGTGGTGGCGACCTCCGGCGAGCGCGGCCAGGCCGACCTGGAGCCGGGCGAGGCGCTGGGCGCGGCCCGGGTCGCCGAGCTGTACCGGTCGGCGGCGGCGCTGGGCTGCGCCCGCGTGGTGAACCTCGGGTACGGCGACTCCGGGCTGGCGCCCGGCGGCGGGGTCGCCGACGACCGCCCGGACAACGCGTTCATCGACGCCGACACCGAGGAGGCCGCCCGGCGGCTCGCGGCGATCCTCACCGAGGAGGACGCCGGCCTGTTGACGACCTACGACCCGGCCGGGGGCTACGGCCACCCCGACCACGTCCAGGTGCACCGGGTAGGCGCCCGGGCCGCGGAGATCGCCGGCACCCCGATCGTGCTGGAGGCCACGGTCAACCGCGACCCGCTGCTCAAGGGCATCCGCCTGATCAGCCGCTTCTACCCGCAGCTCGACATCCGCGCCTTCGAGGGCGCCTACTCCCCCGGCGAGGCGATCACCCACCGGGTGGCCGTGCGGCGCTTCGCCCGCCAGAAGCGGGCCAGCATGGCCGCCCACGCCTCCCAGGCCACCGGGGCCGACACCCGGACGCTGGGCGTGATGCTCAAGGTTCCCGGACCCCTCTACCGCCTCGTCTTCGGCACCGAGTGGTACGTTCAGCGCGGCCTGCCGCCCGGCACGAGGCTGAAGCATCCCTTCGAAGTTCCGTCGAAAGGATGAGCCCCGGACCGGCAGACTGGTTCATGGGGGTGCGATGAAGAACAAGTGGGTCCAGATCGGGTTGTCGGCGGTGTCGCTGGCGCTGGCCGCCACGCTGGTGCGCTTCCTGCCGGAGATCCTGGAGGCGATGACCGGCGAGCACGTCTCCTGGTCGCGGATCGGCGCGCAGTTCGCCGGGCTGAGCTGGCAGATGGTCGCGCTGATGACGGCCGTCTGGCTGGCGAGCCTGCTGGCCTACACGTTCGTGCTGACCGCCTCCCTGCCGGGCCTGACGCACCCGCAGGCTCTGACGCTCAACGCGGCGGGCAGCGCGGTGAGCAACCTCCTGCCGTTCGGCGGCGCCGCCGGGGTCGCGATGACCGTCGCGATGACCAAGGGCTGGGGTTTCCCGCTCCGGGCCGTCGTGGTCTCCACCCTGGTCAGCGGCGTCTGGAACACCCTCTTCCGGTTCATCCTGCCCGCCGTGGGCATCGTGGCCCTGCTGTTCAGCGGCCAGGACCTCAACCCCGCCGTGACCGGCGCGGCCTGGGCGGGCGTGCTGTCCATCCTGGCCCTGGTCGCCGTCGTGACCGCCGCCCTCTACTGGGACCGCGCCGCGGCCCTCCTCGGCCGCCTCCTCGACGGCCTCGCCAGGCTGCTCCCCGCGAAGGTCAGGCCCGACCGGCACGGGCCCTCCCAGGCGCTGGAGAAGCTGCGCGCCGACACCTCCGAGATCGTCCGGCGCCGCTGGCCCGGGCTGACACTTGGCATGATCTTCTTCCTCGGGCTGCAGTGGCTGATCCTGGTCTGCTGCCTGCACGCCACCGGCGCCTACACCGGGCTGGCCCAGTCGGTCGCCGCGTTCGCGTTGTCCAGGGTGCTGACCACCGCCCTGGTGACCCCGAGCGGGGCCGGGATCATGGAGGCCGGCACCGTCGGCGCGCTGGTCTTCTTCGGCGCCCCGGTCGACTCGGCGACCGCCGCCGCGCTGCTCTTCGGGTTCTGGACCTACACTGTCGAAATCCCCTTCGGCGGCCTGGCGCTCGGCGCGTGGGCGCTTCTGCGCCGGCGTGAGAACGCCGCCCCGGCCCGCGCGGAGGAGCCGGCCCGCCGTTAGATGGGGAAAGACCTTGTGCGCGATTCGAAGGCACGCATAGCGTGGCGCCTGACATGGTGGCGTTCCGGGTTCTCGGGCCGGTCGAGGCGCATTCGGATGATGACGAGCTCGACCTCGGCGGGCTGCGTCAGCGCGCCGTCCTCGCCCGGCTGCTCGTGGCGCGCGGGCAGGTCGTCCCGGTCGACTCGCTGCTGTACGACCTGTGGGACGACGACGGGGCCCGCGGCGCCCAGGCCAACCTCCAGGTGTACGTCTCCAGGCTGCGGCGGGTCCTGGAGCCCGGCCGTCCGCGCGGGGGCCCCAACCGGCTGCTGGTGACCGTCGCCTCGGGGTACGCCCTGCGGGCCGGACCCGACCAGGTGGACGCCCTGCGGTTCGAGGCCCTGGTCCGCACCGCCGGGGAGCAGCTGGAGGGCGACGACCCCGTCTCGGCCCGGGCGCGCCTCACGAAGGCGCTGGCGCTGTGGCGCGGCACGCCCTACTCCGACTTCGCCGACCAGCCGTGGGCCGAGGCCGAGGTCAACCGGCTGGCCGAGCTGCGCCTGGTGGCGCTGGAACGGCACGCCGACAGCGGCCTGCGCCTGGGCATGCCCGCGGAGTCGGTGCCCGACCTGGAGGCGCTGACCGCGCGGCATCCGCTGCGCGAGGAGGGCTGGCGGCTGCTGGCCCTGGGCCTGTACCGCTGCGGGCGGCAGGGCGACGCGCTCGCCGCGCTCCGCCGGGCCCGCGCGATCCTCGCCGACGAGCTGGGCATCGACCCCGGCCCGGCGCTGCGCAAGCTGGAGTCCGACATCCTCGCCCAGGACCCGGGGCTGGAGCTGGCCGTGCCGGTCGTCCGGCAGCGCGCCGCGGTCCCGGCCGACACCTGGCCGCCCAGGCCCGCGGCGGGCGCGGGCGGTACGGCGGGCGCGGTGGAGCCGCCGCCGCTGGAGACCGAGCCGTTCGTCGGCCGGGACGCCGAGCTGGGCCGGTTGACCGCGGCCGCCGCCAGGACCGCCCGCTTCACCGTCTCGCTGGTCGGCGGCGACGCGGGCGCGGGCAAGACCACGCTGGTCCGCCGGCTGGCCGCGCGGCTCACCGCCGACGGCTGGGTCGCCGCCTCCGGCGCCTGCCCCGACAGCAGCGCCACCCCGCCGGGCTGGGCCTGGGTGGAGATCCTGCGGACCCTGGTGGACGCGGCCGGGCCCGGCGAGTACGCCCAGCTGCTCGCCCCGCTGCTGGACGACGCGGCCCCCGAGCCGGACGACGACCAGGCTTCGGGGGGTTTCCGGTTGCACCGGGCGGTGGGCGGTTACATCGCCGCGGCCGCCCGCTCGGCGCCGATCCTGCTGACGCTGGAAGACCTGCACTGGGCCGACGACCAGACCCTGGCGCTGCTGCGCGCGCTGCCGAGCCTGCTGTCCACCAGCCGCGTGCTGCTGGTGGTGACCTGCCGCGACAGCGAGCTGAGCGACCGGCAGGCCGAAGTGCTGGCCGCGCTGGCCCGGCTCGGACCGGTCCGGGTGGGCCTGGACGGCCTCGACGCCGACGCGGTCGCCGAGCTGGTCCGGGCGACCTGTGTGCGGGAGGTCGACGAGGACGCGGTCGGCACCATCGCCGAGCGGACCGGCGGCAACCCCTTCTTCGTCCGGGAGACCGTACGCCTGCTGGACGCCGAGGCGACGCGCGACCGCGCGACGGCCGCCGAGGTGCTCTCCGGCGTGCCGTCCGGGGTCCGCGACGTGCTGCGGCGGCGGATCTCCCGGCTTCCCGCCCCGGCCCAGCAGATCCTGCTGCAGGCCGCGGTGATCGGCCGTGACGTCGACGTGGACGTGCTGGTGGACGTCGCGGGCGACGAGGACGCCGTGGTGGACGCGGTGGAGGCGGCGCTGCTGGCCGGGCTGGTCACCGAGCCGGGGCCGGGCCTGCTGCGGTTCGACCACGACCTGGTCCGCGACACCGTCTACTCCGACGCCTCCCGGCTGCGCCGTTCCCGGCTGCACGCCGCGGTGGCCGCGGTGATCGAACGCAGGAACCCCGGCGACGTGGCGGCCCTGGCACACCACTACGACGCGGCGGGCACCACGGAGACGGCGGGCAAGGCGGTCCACTACGCCCGGCTCGCCGCCGCGCAGGCCGAGCGCCGCTTCGCCCACCGCGAGGCCGCCACGCTGTGGGAGCGGGCCGTGGCCGCCTTCGACCGTTCCGGCGTGACCCACACCCCCGAGACCACCCGCGAGCGGCTGTTGCTCACCCTGAACCTCATCAAGGCGCTGGCCCTGTGCGGGGACATGGCGGCGGCCCGCAGGCGGCGGCGCGAGGCGATGGACGCGGCCCGGCCGCTGGGCGACCTGGAGCTCACCGCTCGGGTCGCGGCCTCGCTGGCCGTACCGCACAAGGGCATGGCCCGCGACTTCACCCGCACCGCGTGGGAGATCGTCGATGTCGCCGAGCAGGCGCTGGTGGAGCTGCCGGCCGCCGAGCAGTCGCTGCGGGCGAGCCTGCTGGCCACGCTCGCGCTGGAGCTGGAGGGGTCGGCCACGCCGCGCGGCGAGCAGGCGTCGCTGGAGGCCGAGGAGCTGGCCCGGCGGACCGGTGACCCGGCGCTGCTGGCGACCGCGCTGAGCGGACGGCTGCGCCAGTCCTACGGCATCACCCCGGTCGGCGAGCGCGAGGTCATCGGCCGGGAGCTGCTGGAGGTCGGCGAGGCGAGCGGGCAGGTCTCGGTCCAGGCCCTGGCGCACCTGGTGCTGATGGAGTGCGCCGCCGCGTCGGGCGCGTTCGCCGACGCCGACGCGCACGTCGCCGCCGCCGAACGGCTGGCCCGACGGTACGGCCTGCCCGCCCCGGCCGCCGTGGGCGCCTGGTACGCCGGGCAGCGCCTGATGATCGCCGGTGACTTCGCGGGCGCGGAGCGCGCCTACCGCGACGCCGCGCGGCTGACCGCGCGGGCCGGGATGCTGGAGGGCCGCCAGGACCTGCCGCTGATCACCGCGTTCTGCCTGCGGCTGGTGAACGGCCGGGCCGCCGAGATGGTGGAGCCCCTGGCCGAGGCCCACCAGCGCGGGGCCAAGTGGACGACCGACGCCTACGCGGTGGCGCTGGCCTCGGCCGGGCACGCCCGCGACGCCGGGGCGGTCATCGCGGTGAAGACGCCGGTGCGGCCCGACTTCCTCTACGAGCTGGCGATGATCTGGCGGGCGCTGGCGGGCATGCTGCTGGACGACCGGGAGCGGATGACCGAGGCGTACGACACGCTCAAGCCGTTCTCCGAGCGGATCGCCGGGGCGGGCACCGGCGTGGTGGCGCTGTGGCCGGTGGCGCTGACGCTCGGCGACCTGGCGCTGCGGCTCGGGCTCACCGACGCGGTGCGGCCGCACTACGAGAAGGCGCTCGCGGTGGCGCGGCGGGTCGGGGTGACCCGGTGGATCGAGGCGGCGCAGCGGTCGCTCGACGGCTGACCCGGCAGAGGGGCTCCGGCCGCTCGTCCGCGGTGAAGACCGCCGCGCTCGGGACGGAGCCGGTGCGGCGGACCGTCGTTCCCGGAGCGGGGCCGGTGTGGCGGGCCGTCACGCCCGGGGCGGAGCCGGCGTGCTCCAGGGTCGTGCCCGCGTAGGCTCCGGCGAAGGCGAGGCTCGCCACGAGCAGTTTCGCGACGTTCGCGGTTCCGCTCGCCAGCACCGTGACCCAACCGCTCCGCGGACCCATGACCGCACACCTTCCTCTCCTCGTATCAGGTGTACGCGGGTACGGTTGATCTCTGCTTGACGTCCGCTTGCAGGGGTTCCGTAGTATCGAACAGGTAAGCCTGACCTAATATCCGACATATCCGTCGTGTGTCGACGATGCGAGCGTGAGGGGGGTGTTCACCGGTGCGATCTCCGGCGGCGGGCATCCCCGATCCCACCTCCGCCGCGCTGTGGGGCCTGCCGCTGTGGCTGTGGGTCGTCCTCGGCGGCATCGGGCTGTTCGGGGTGTTCCAGGTCTACTACTGGGTGGGCCACCGTCTCGGCTCCCGGCTCTACGCCTCCCGCCTGGGCCGCAGGCTCGGCCAGGAGAACATCCGCAGGGTGGAGGACGCCGTCCGGAAATGGGGGGCGCTCGCCGTCTACGGCTGCTTCTGGGTCCCCGGACTGCGGCACACGCTGCCCTGGACGGCCGGGGTGCTGCGGATCTCCTACCCCTGGTACGTCGTGGCCAGCGCGCTCGGCTGCCTGACCTGGGTGCCGGTGACGTCCTTCGGCCTCTACTCGGTGATCTGGGGCTGGCTGCGACTGGCCGCGCGGTCGCCCGCGCTGGCGGCCGTGGCCGCGGTCATGGTGGTCGCCGCCGTCACCGTCCTCGTCATGCGGCGCCGCCGTCGCCGTCGCCGCGAGGCCGAACGGCGGCCCGAGGACACCCTGACCGCCGTCTGACCGGCCTTACGGCGGTCACCGGAAAGACGTCTCACCCGAAAAACGGTCAAGGGTCGTATGCCGGCCGCCGGTTCTGTCACCATGATCCCATGCAGATCGGGGGAATCCGCCTGGGCGCCTGCGCCGCCCTCGCCGCACTGACCGTCCTCGGTGCCGGCGTGACCGCGCCCGCCCACGCCCAGCCGGGGCCCGCGCCCGCCCACGCCCAGCCAGGGCCCATGCGGGCCGGTGGCGCCGCGCCCGCCACCGCGCGGGCCGGTAGCGCCGCGCCGGCGGTCACCGGGAAGGCGGCCTACCTCTTCGACGCGGCCACCGGGACGGCCTACTTCGACAGGCAGGCGAGCAGGCGGCTGCCGGTCGCCAGCCTGACCAAGGTCATGACCGCCTACGTCGTGCTGCGGCAGGCGAGCCTCGACTCCGTCGTCAGGATCGACGCCTCGGACGTGCGGCACGCGCGGACCAACGACGCGACCTCGGCGGGACTGCGGGCCGGTGAGCGCCTGACCGTCAGGGACCTGCTCTACGGCGTGATGCTCCCCTCCGGGGCGGACGCCTCGCACGCCCTGGCCCGCGTCTACGGGCCGGGAGCGACCCGGTTCACGGCCAAGATGAACGCCGCCGCGCGTGCCCTCGGCCTGTCACTGACCCGCTACGCCAACCCGGACGGCCTCCCCAAGCCGGGCGGCGGCTACTCCACCGCCATCGACCAGGCCAAGCTGGCACAGACCGCGCTGAACGACCCGGTGCTGCGGACCATCGCCTCCACCAGGCGTCACGTCGTGCGGGCGTCGAAGCTTCACCGGGCGCACACCTGGACCAACAGCAACAAGCTGCTCGGCAGGACCCCCGGGGCACTGGGCGTCAAGACCGGTTACACCCGGGCCGCCGGGTACTGCCTGTCGTTCGCCGCCGAGCGCGACGGGCACCTGCTGATCGGCGTCGTCCTGGGCGAGCCGAGCTCGGACCGCCGGTTCAGCAGCGCCGGCCGCCTGCTGGACTGGGCGGCCGTACAGGCCGCCGGGTCACCGGACATGGACTCCGGGACCGTCGGGGACCTCTGAGCTCATTGCGACGCTGCGCGTCGCGGCTCGGGGGCTGATAACCGGTGCCTTCCCTCGTCGTTCACTCGCTACGCTCGCTCTCTCCTCAGTCCAGACACCGGCGCCCCCTCGCGGGCTCATGGCGACGCTGCGCGTCGCGGCTCGGGGCTCTTGACCCGATGTCTTCCCTCGTCACTCCGCCGCTCCGCGGCTGCGCTCCTCAGTCCAGACACCGGCGCCCCTCGCGGGCTCACGGCGACGCTGCGCGTCGCTGGCGTGCAGCACGGCGTCGAGCAGGCCGGGGAAGAGCTCGTCGAGGTCATGGCGGCGCAGCGCGTTCATCTTCGCGGTGCCGCGGTAGACCTGGCTGATCACCCCGGCCTCGCGGAGCACCCGGAAGTGGTGGGTGCTGGTCGACTTGCTGACCACCAGGTCGATCGCCGAACACGGGGCGCCCTCGTCGTCCACCCCGGACAGGAAGGCCACCACCCGCAGCCGCATCGGGTCGGACAGCGCGTGCAGCACGGCCTCAAGCCGGATGTCCTCGCGGCGGGGGTGGTCGAGAGCCCTGTCGGACGTGACCCGCATGACGACTCCTTCCCTCGGGATCATCGATTGTACGAGAACCATCATAGTTTGACATTTCTCGTACTACGAGGGTTATCGTACTAGGGTGCCCGGACGGCGAGCTCCGCTTCCGGCACGGAGTGCCCGGAACCGGGCGACCCGTACGACGACGAAGGAGCGAGGCCGTGAGCGCGCTGTTCGAACCACTCACCCTGCGGGGCCTGACGATCCCCAACCGCGCCTGGATGGCGCCGATGTGCCAGTACTCGGCGGAGGCCGACGGTCCGGAGCAGGGCGTTCCGCACGACTGGCACCTCTCACACCTGGCCGCCCGTGCGGTGGGCGGGGCCGGCCTGATCATCACCGAGGCCACGGCCGTCACGCCCGAGGGCCGCATCTCCCCCTTCGACCTCGGCATCTGGAACGACCGCCAGGTGGAGGGATTCGCCCGGATCACCCGCTTCCTGAAGGAGCACGGGGCCGTTCCCGGCATCCAGCTCGCGCACGCCGGCCGCAAGGCGTCCACCGACGTCACCTGGCGCGGCGGCGGCCCCCTCGGCCCCGACCGGTACGGCTGGCAGCCCGTCGCGCCGAGCCCGCTGCCCTTCACCGACCGCCACCCGGTCCCGGCGGAGCCGAGCGTCGAGGAGATCGGGCGGCTCGTCGAGCACTTCGCCGCGGCGGCCCGGCGGGCGCTGGCCGCCGGGTTCCAGGTGGCGGAGGTGCACGGTGCGCACGGCTACCTGATCAACCAGTTCCTGTCGCCGTACACCAACCGCCGCACCGACGCCTACGGCGGCTCGTTCGAGGGCCGCACCCGGTTCGCCCTGGAGGTCGTGGACGCCGTGCGCGCGGTGTGGCCGGAGGAGCTGCCCGTCTTCTTCCGCATCTCGGCCACCGACTGGCTGACCGAGAACCCCGAGGACGACCGCGAGGGCTGGACCGCCGGCGACACCGTGCGGCTGGCCAAGGAGCTGCTCGCCCACGGCGTCGACCTGCTGGACACCTCGACCGGCGGCAACGCCCCGGGGGCGCGCATCCAGACCGGCCCCGGCTACCAGGTGCCGTTCGCCGCGCGGGTGAAGGCCGAGACGGACCTGGCCGTGGCGGCCGTCGGGGAGATCACCGAGCCCCGGCAGGCGGAGGAGATCATCGCCTCCGGCCAGGCCGACGCCGTACTGCTCGGCCGGGAGCTGCTGCGCACGCCGTACTGGCCGAACCTCGCCGCCCGCGAGCTCCACGAACTCGGAGCCGAGCCCCGCTGGCCGGACCAGTACCACCGGGCTGTCTGACCCAGCTTTCCCCATGTTTCGGACATAAGATGATTAATATAGAAATAGGCACTTACGCTTATTTATGTATTATTTATGCACATCCAGTGACTTTTGCCGAACCGTAGGTTCTTTGCGGTGTCATGGTCGATTCCTGTCCGGCAGTGTTGTCCCCCAGGGAAACCCCGAGGACGAATCCTGTCCTCGCCTTCACCCGGAGGGTCACCATGAGGACGAAGATCACCGCCCCTGCCGTCGCCGCGGGGGCGGGGCTGCTCGCGGGCACGCTGTTCGCCACGCCGGCGGGAGCGACCGTGACACCGGTGGCGGCGCCGCAGGCTGCCTCGCAGAGCATCGCGGCCACCACGCAGACCGCCGGCCTGCAGTACCGCCCCTGCCCCCGCCATCGCGGCTGCCACCGCGGCTGGCACCGCTGGCACAGGTGGAACAACTGGGATCGCTGGGACAGGTGGGACCGCTGGGACAACGGCGGACGGTGGAACAACTGGAGCAACTGGAACAGCTGGAACGACTGGGGCTGGTGACCGGGGTGACCGGTTCGTCCGTACGGTGGCCCGCCGGACCACCTGCGGACGAACCCCGGACGAGCGGGGCGCCGCGGGCCCGGAACAGGCTGTCCTTGATCGTGGCGAGACGGGCCCCGGGTGAGCGGGGCGCCGCGGAGGGACCCGCCGCGCCGGCCCGGAACTCACCGCCCGCGCATCAGGCCGTGACAGGCGATGGCCGCCGCGGCGACCACGTTGAGGGAGTCGACGCCGAGGTCCATCGCCTGCGGGCTCATCGGGATGCAGACCGGCTCGTCGGCCTCGCGCAGCCAGCGCGAGGAGAGCCCGTCGCCCTCCGAGCCCAGCAGGAGCGCCACCCGCCCGGTCATGGCGGCCCGGTCCAGGGGCGTGGCCGACTGGTCGGGGGTCAGCGCCAGGGTGCGGAACCCGGCCGCGCGCAGCTCCGCCAGCCCGCCGTACCAGTCGGTCATGCGCGCGTACGGCACCGCGAAGACCGCCCCCATCGAGACCTTCACCGACCTGCGGTAGAGCGGGTCGGCGCAGCGGGGTGACAGGATCACCGCCTCGACGCCGAGGGCGGCGGCGCACCGGAAGATCGCGCCGACGTTGCCGTGGTCGACGAGGTCCTCCAGGACCACGACCCGCCGGGGCCCCTCCGGGGACGTGCCGCCCAGGAGCCCGGCCACGGAGGGCAGCGCCCTGCGTTCCATGGCCGCCAGCGCGCCCCGGTGCACCGGGAAGCCGGTGACCTCCTCCATGACGGCGTCGTCCACCACGTGGACCCGATCGCCGAGACCCTCCAGCACGTCGGAGAGGGAGGCGACCCAACGGCGGGTCAGCAGTACCGAGCGCACCGGGTAGCCCGCGGCCACGGCCCGGCGGATCACCTTCTCCCCCTCGGCGATGAAGAGCCCGTGCCGGGCCTCCAGGCTCTTGCGCAGCTCGACGTCGCGCAGGTTGGCGTAGTCGGCCAGTCGGGGATCGGAGGCGTCAATCACCTTGGCATACTGCCACGACCACCCCGCGCCGCTTTCCGGCGAAGCCTCGCGTACGCGCCTCCGTGACGCTCCGTGACCTGTATGTTGCTGGGAGCTTCGTCGGGGAGATCGGGGGCGTCGTGGCCGACCGGGTCGTGCTGTCACAGCCGGTGGTGGGGGACGGGTGGCTGCGCGACGCCCGCCGGGCCCGGATCCTGTCGCTGGCGACCCTGGCGTGGCTGGGCGTCGAGAGTGTGCTCGGGCTGGCCGCCGGGCTGGGCGCCCACTCGCTGGCGCTGATCGGCTGGGGGGTGTCGTCGCTGGTGGAGGCGGCGGCCAGTCTCATCGTCGTCTGGCGGTTCACCGGGTCGCGCACCCGCTCGGCCGACGCCGAGGTCAAGGCGGGCAGGGCGGTGGCGGTCAGCTTCTGGGTGCTCGCCCCCTATCTGGTGCTCCATGTGGCGCACGACCTGGACGCGGGGCACCGGGCCGAGCCCAGCCTCCTGGGCGTGGTGGTGACGTCGGTCAGCCTGGCGAGCATGCCGCTGCTCGGGCTGGCCAAGCGGCGGCTCGGCGCGCGGCTGGGCTCGGCCGCCACCTCGGGTGAGGGCACCCAGAACCTGCTGTGCGCGGTGCTGGCCGCCGGGGTGCTCGCGGGGCTGGCGCTGAACGAGACGGCCGGCTGGTGGTGGGCCGATCCCGCCGTGGCGACGCTGCTGGCGGCGGTCGCCGTGCGCGAGGGCCGGCGGGCCTGGCGCGGGCACGCCTGCTGCCACCACTGAGGATCCGCGGGAACCGCAAAGGTCTCGTCCCGGCACACGCGGCGTTCTCCGTACCACGACTGGTGTTTCACCGCACCTGTCATTCCCAGTACAGTTCCGTGCACATTGCGGGACATCTACCTATAAGGTGACCCGCCACGGCGCGTTCCGTGGAGCGTGCGCCGGCTCCAGACTTCGAACCCCTTGAGAAGGCATCGTGGGCGGACGCCACCGGACGGATGAGCTCGACGAGGGCCACCCCTCCCCCTCCTCACCGCCGGCCAGGCAGCGCCGTACCCGGCCCGGAATGGTGCTCGCCCCGCTGGCCGGCGCGGTCGCACTGGCCGTGCTGCTGGGCGTCGCCGCCTTCGTGGTCGTCAACCGGGACCGGGGATGCGCCGGGGGGCAGGTCGCGGTGCGCGTCGCCGCCTCACCGGACATCGCGCCGGCCGTGTCCCGGATCGCCGAACGCTTCACCAGGGCCCGGCACGACGTCGGCGGCCGCTGCGTCAGGGTCGCGGTGACGAAGGAGGCCCCGGCGGCCGTGGCCTCCGCGCTGGAGGACGGCGCCGGCACGCCGGGCGCGATGGACGTGTGGATCCCCGACTCGTCGCTGTGGGTGGCCGGCCTGCGGGAGAGGAACCCCGGCGTCCCGGCCCCCGGCGCGTCGCTCGCCCGCTCCCCCGTCGTCCTGGCGGCGTCCGAGGCCGTGGTGGGCGACCTGCGGAAGAACCTCGGCGAGGTGAGCTGGCGCGGTGTGGTCGACGCCGCGAACGTCGCCAACGTCGAGGGGCCGGGCCGCAAGGTGCGGGTGCTCGCGCTCGACCCCGTGGCCAACGCGGCCGGGCTGGGCGCGCTGCTGGCCGCCTCCGGAGCGGCCGCTGCCGCCGGGACGAGCCAGGAGCAGCTCGCCGGCGCGCTGAAGACGCTGTCCGGCTCCGCGGTCCGCGACCCGGAGGCGCTGCTGTCGAGCCTCGGCGTGAAGGGCAGCCGCGCCCCCGTGGGCGTCGCCTCCGAGCAGGGCGTGTGGGCGTTCGGCGCCGCGGAGAAACCCGAGGTCCCGGTCGTGCCGCTCTACCCGGCCGAGGGGACCCTCGACCTGGACTACCCGCTGGTGGTCACCGGCGCCGACCCGGCCGTACGGCGGGCGGCGGCGGCCTTCGCCGCCGAGTTCGGCACCGAGGCCGCCCGCGAGGAGCTGCGCCGCCAGGGCTTCCGCACCCCGGACGGTACGGCCGGCGCGGCGCTCTCCCCCGGCGGCGGCTTCCAGGCCGAGGCGCCCCGGCGGCTGAAGACGCCCGGCCCCGCGGAGATCACGCGGATGACGCGGTCGTGGTCGCGGCTGAACCTCGGCACGCGGCTGCTGGCGCTGGTGGACGTCTCCGGCACGATGGCCCTGCCGGTCCCCGGAACCGGACGCGACCGGATGGAGGTGATCTCCAAGATCGCCATCGAGGGCATGCGGCTGTTCCCGCCCAAGAGTGAGATCGGCGTCTGGGAGTTCTCCACCGACCTCGACGGCCCCGGGGTGGACTTCCGGAAGACGGTCCCGGTCGGCCCGCTGGCCGAGCGCGTCGACGGCGTGCTCCGCAAGGACCTGCTGGCCCGGAAGTTCGCGGCGATCCGGGCCGTGCCCACCGGCGACACCGGGCTGAACGACACGCTCCGGGCCGCTTACGCGCAGATGACCGAGGAGTACCGGGATGACAAGATCAACACGGTTCTGGTCCTGACCGACGGCGCGGGCAACGACGACCCCGGCGGCGGCCTGTCCGACTCGGAGATCCTGAAGTACCTGCGCGACGCCTACGACCCGGACAGGCCGGTCAGCATCCTGCTCATCGCCTTCGGGCCGGATGCCGCCAAGGGCAAGGTCCGGATGGACGCGCTGGCCGAGGCGACCGGCGGCGAGGCGTTCATCGCCAAGGACATCCTCCAGGTCCGCACGTTCTTCCTGGAGGGAATGCGGCGCCGCACCTGCCTGCCGGACTGCTGAGTCCCCGCCGTTCTCCGCCGTTCCCCGCGGGGGCGGCCCGGCGCGTCCCCTCCGGCGGCGCCCGTCCCGGCGTCCGTCTCCGGTCGCGAACGGCCCCGCGGCGAGCGTCACGAGGCTGTTCACAACAGCCCCATGAATCACAGTTTCCCCAGTTCATACCGTATGCGCATGGCATGGGGCTTTCAGGACAACCTGCCGCCCAGGGGTGGCGTCTCCTACGCGTGTGGGGTCTCGGGCATGGCCCGTGAACGAGCCCGTCCCGCGGGGAGGAACGCACGTGCCCGGATGGCCGGCCACAGGCCGAACCGATGATCGACGATTGGTGGAGGAGCTCCGGCGTGCCGGCGCGGCGGCGCCGGCGACCCTCTACGACTCCTATGCCGACCGTCTCCATGACTACGCCCACTCACTGCTGGGCGACCGTGACGGCGCGGCCGGCGACGCGGCCGACGCCGTGCACGACGCCCTGGTCACCGCCCGGGAGCGGGTGGACCTGCTGCGCGACCCGGGACGGCTGCGCCCGTGGCTGTACGCGCTGACCCGGGTGGAGTCCGCCGGGCGGTCCCGGAACCCGCGGGAGCCGGCCCGCACAGCGGTCCTGGAGGTCATGGACCCCGAAGACCTCCCCGACGACCCCGGTGAGCGGGAGCTGGCCCTCCTGGTGCACGAGACCCTGGCCGAGCTTGACGGGCAGGAGCGTGAGGTCCTGCTGCTGTCTGCCCGGCACGGCCTCGACGCCGCGGAGGCCGGCGCCGTGCTGGGCCTGGGCTCCCGGCAGGTCGCGGCCCGGCTCGCCCGCGCCCGCGACCACCTGGAGAACACCGCCGCCGCGGTGGTGCTGGCCAAGGTCGGCCGGGCGCACTGCCCGGACCTGTCGGCCATGGTGGACTCGCTGGAGGGCCCGCTGCCGGCCATGCTGCGCAGGCGTCTGTCGAGCCACATCGCCCGCTGCGAGGTCTGCGTGGAGCGGCGAGGCCGGCACGTGCCGGCCGAACGGCTGCTCGACCTGGTGCCGGCGGCCTTCGCGCCGCTGTCCCTGCGCCGCCGGGTCATCGCGACCTGTGTGGATCCGGAGCTGCGTGACGCCCGTGCCGCCGTCGCCGGGCCGGTCGGCCGCTTCGACCGGTCCGGGTTCCCGGTGGTCGCCGGGGGGCGCGGGGGGCGGCGCCGTACGGCGGGGGCGCGGCGCGCGAGGACGGACCGGGGGCGCGAGGCCGCGGGCCGGACGGGCGGAGACACGGGCCGGACGGGCGGGAGCGCGGGCCCGGCCGGTGGAGGCGTGGGCCGAGCCGGTGGAGGCGCGGGCCGGGCGGGCGGGAGTGCCCGGCGTGCCCCGCGGGGGGCGAAGCCGGCGGTCGTGGCGGCGGCCTGCGTGCTGGCGGCGACCGGGGTGATGGTGGCCGTCACCGGAGGCGGTTTCGCCGGAGGTCCGGCACGGGGCGCCGCGCCCGCCGGGGAGCCCGCCGTGATCTCCCTGGGCCCCGGGCCGGAGGCGGACCCCTCCGAGCCCGTGCCCGGCGACCCGGCGGACGCCGGGGAGACCGCGCCGGAGGACCCGGAGCCGACCGGGGACGAGGAGGACGGGTCCGAATCCAGGACGTCCGCCCCGGCCGTCCCCACCCCCTCGCGCGCCGCGGGCCCTGCCCGGCCCGCTCCGCCGCGGCCCGCTCCCCGGCGCAGCCCCTCCCGCCGGGCCACCGCGACTCCGACGACACCGGCGGCCGGGCGGCCGGCCGTCTCGTGTCCCGCGAACCTCGGCAGGGGTGCGGGGCAGGTCAGCCTGACGGCGAGCGGCGGCGCGCTGTCGTGGTCGGCGTCCGCCTCGGGCGGGCTGGACGTCAGCCCCGCCTCGGGACGACTGACGGCCGGCAGGAAAGCGGTGATATGGGTCACTGCCGCCGACCCGAGCGAGAGCGGCTCCGGGCGGGTCTCGATCAGAGCCGCAGGCCGTGTCCTCGGCTGTGCCCTTTCTTGGGAAGCACCTGGTCAGGAGGAGGAAGACCCGCCGGGCGACCCGCTGCCCGTCCCCTCGTCCGACCCTTCCTCCGCCACCTCCGCGGAGGTCCCGAGCGCTCCGGAGGCGACCTGAGTCACTGACCTTCGGCCGACCGAATTCGGCATTTCTTTTTACGATCCTGTAAACCGGGCACCTCTGCCAGGCGTCGGCATTGACGTGCAGTGGAGTGGTTGGTCACATGAGACTGCGATCAACCGTGTGAAGACGAGTGCTGAAACGAGATCGGATCGGGGAGTCAGGAGATGCCGGGTCACCGCGTGGTGCTCAGGTGGATCCTGGCGGTGGCCTGCGCCGGGGGCGCCGTGATCGCGCTGGTGGGGATCGACACCCCGCTGCGGCCGGCTTTGACGGGTCTGTTCGTTTTGCTTACCCCCGGGGTCGCCGTGGTAGGACTGTTGCGGGATCGTGACTCTCTTACGGCAATATCGACAGGGGTAGCGGCAAGTCTGGTCATGAACGTTTCCCTTGCCACCTCGATGCTGATCCTTGACGCATGGTCGCCTCGCGCCGGAGTGGCGACGATCGCGGTGCTCAGCGGCTTCATCTACGTACTACGCCTGCTGCAGCCGAAGAACGCACGCTTGCGGACCGAACAGGGGGCCGGGTCGAAGTGAAGATCACCGTCGTGAGTCCGAGGGATCTCGGGGAGTCCGAGGCGTCACGGTGGCGCGAGCTCCAGAAGGCCTCCCCCAGCCTCGACAACCCCTTCCTGTCGGTGGAGTTCACCCGGGCCATGGGACGGCTGCGCAACTACGTGCGGGTCGCCGTGATCGAGGACGACGGCGTCATCGCCGGGTTCTTCCCCTACGAGCGGCACGGCCTGGGCGTCGGCAGGCCGCTGGGCGGCTTCCTGACCACCTGCCACGGGCTGATCTCCGTACCGGACCTGCGGCTCGACTCCCGCGAACTGCTGCGCGGCTGCGGGATCTCCGCCCTCGAGTTCGAGTACCTGGTCCCGGGCCAGCCGACGTTCGCCCCGTACGAGACGGACGTGCGGCCGGCGCCGCTCATGGACCTCCGCGGCGGCTTCGACGCCTACGTCGAGCAGGTGCGCGCCCAGTCCTCCAAGAACTACAAGACGGTCCGCTACAAGGAGCGCAAGCTCGGCCGCGAGCAGGGTGAGATCCGCTTCGAGTACGACTCCGCCGACCCCGCGACGCTGCGCACGCTGCTCGGCTGGAAGTCCGACCAGTACCGGCGGACCGGCCGCGTGGACCGTTTCTCCCAGCCGTGGATCGTCCGGCTCGTCGAGGAGCTGCACGACGGGCCGTCCGCCGACTTCGCGGGCGTCCTGACCATGCTCTACGCCGGTGACACGCCCGTCGCCGGGCACTTCGGCCTCCGTACGGAGACCACCCTCGTCGGGTGGTTCCCCGCCTACGACCCCGAGTACGCGCGGTACTCGCCCGGGATCATGCACCACCTGCACATGGCCGAGCACGCCGCCGCGGCGGGTCTCGCGCAGGTGGACATGGGCAAGGGCGGGCGCGAGTACAAGGACTGGCTCAAGACCGGTTCCGTCATGGTCGCCGAGGCGCGCGTCTCGCGGCCGTCCCCCGTCGCGGCCGCCCAGTGGCTGCGACGGGTGCCCGTCAACCGGCTTCGCGCCGTCGTGGTGGAGAACCCCACGCTGTTCCGCGCGGCCGACCGTGTGCTCAAGGGCTACGGCCGGGCACGGTCGAGCCTCCAGTCGCGCACCACCCCGCGGGAGAACGGCCTCGCGCCGCGGCCCGCCGCGGGGGAACCGCGAGCCGCCGTCCCGGAACGGTCCGCCGTCCCGGAGCGGCCCGCCGCTCAGGAGTCGTCGCGGGCGCGCTGACACCCTCAGCCCCTTCAGCCCCCCTCGACGGCCCCCGGCCCCCTCTTCCCCTCCAGTCCCTGTCCCTGTCCCCGACGTCCCCGATCGTCCCCAACGCAAGCTCCCTCTACCGAAGTCACGCCGTTCTCATTTCCCGAGTGAGGGCGAGCGGGCGGAAGGACCAAAGGAACATCCGTCATCATGAATCCTGACACCGTCAGACAGAACACCAAGCAGCTCGGCGTGCTGCGCTCGGTGCCGCCCATCGAGCGCTTCACTCCCATCACCCCGCACATGGCCGTCTCCCCGACCGTCAGCGTCGTCGTGCCCGCTATGAACGAGGCGGAGAACCTCCCGCACGTCTTCGCCACGCTGCCGCAGTGGATCGACGAGATCGTCCTCGTGGACGGCAACTCGGTGGACGACACCGTGGCCGTGGCCCGGCGGCTGCGTCCCAACGTGAAGGTCGTCACCCAGCGCGGCAAGGGCAAGGGCGACGCGCTCTCGGCGGGCTTCGCCGCGTGCACGGGCGACATCATCGTGATGATCGACGCCGACGGCTCCACCGACGGCCACGAGATCATCCAGTTCGTGGGCGCCCTGGTCACCGGCGCCGACTTCGTCAAGGGGTCGCGCTACGCCGCGGGCGGCGGCAGCGACGACCTGACCTTCAGCCGCCGGGCCGGCAACACGGTCCTGACCACGCTGGTGAACTGGTTCTACGGCACCCGCTACACCGACCTCTGCTACGGCTACAACGCCTTCTGGGCCCGGCACCTGCCGGCCCTCGACCTCGACTGCGAGGGTTTCGAAGTCGAGACGCTGATGAACATCCGCGCCGCCAAGGCCGGGCTGCGCATCCAGGAGGTGCCCAGCCACGAGCGGTGCCGGATCCACGGCGAGAGCAACCTGCACGTCGTCCGCGACGGCCTGCGCGTGCTGCGCACCATCCTGCGCGAGCGCCGCCGGCGTCCCGCCGCGGCGCTGCCGGAGCCCACTGCCACCCCCGCGGCGGATCAGGGCGCGGCATAGCCATGAAGATCAGTGTCGTCATCTGCGTCTACACCGAGGACCGCTGGGAGGACATCCGGGCGGCCGTCCGGTCCGTGCTGGACCAGCGACGCACGCCGTACGAGGTCATCCTCGTGGTCGACCACAACCCGGACCTGCACCTGAGACTCAAGCAGGAGTATCCGGACGTGGTCGTGGTGGAGAACACGCACCAGAAGGGCCTGTCCGGTGGCAAGAACACCGGCGCGGAGATCGCCACCGGCGATGTCGTGGCCTATCTGGACGACGACGCGGTGGCCGAGCCTGGCTGGCTGGAGGCTTTGGAGGAGGGCTTCCAGACCCCGTCCGTCGTGGGGGTGGGCGGGCTGACCAGGCCGTTGTGGGCCACGGGGCGCCGCCCTCGCTGGTTCCCCGAGGAGTTCGACTGGACCGTGGGCTGCACCTACCGGGGCATGCCCACGGTCCGGGCTCCGATCCGCAACGTCATGGGCGGCAACGCCGCCTTCCGCCGCGAGGTCGTCGGCGAGGTCGGCGGCTTCCACACCGGGATCGGCCGCAGCGTGCAGGGGCGTAAGAGCCGCCCGCTGGGCTGCGAGGAGACCGAGTTCTGCATCCGCCTGTCCCAGCGGCGCCCCGGGTCGGTGATGCTGTTCGAGCCGGGAGCGGTGATCGGCCACAAGGTCCCCGCGCCCCGGATGGGCTTCGCCTACTTCCGGTCGCGCTGCTACGCCGAGGGCCTGTCCAAGGCCCTGGTCGCCTCCAGCGTCGGCGCCCAGGACGGCCTGTCGAGCGAGCGGAGCTACGCCACGAGGACGCTGCCCCTGGGGGTGCTGCGCGGCGTCGGCTCGGCGCTGCGGGGCGACCTCGCCGGCCTCGGCCGGGCCGCGGCGATCATGGTCGGCCTGGCCTGGACCGCCTGGGGGTACGCGGTGGGCACCGCCCGGCTGAGGCTGGGGCGGTCATGACCGGCGTTCCGATACTGATGTACCACGCGGTGAGCGACACCCCGAACGACGCGACCCGGCCTCTGGCCGTCTCGCCGGGGCGCTTCGCCGATCAGCTCGGCCTGCTGCACGACCGGGGCTTCACCCCGATGACGCTGTCGGACCTGGTCGCGGGCGTGCACCGGACCGGGAGGCTGCCGGCCAAACCGGTGGCGATCACCTTCGACGACGGCTACGCCGACTTCCACAGCGACGCGCTGCCGATCCTCGACCGGTTCGGCTATCCCGCCACGGTCTTCGTGACCAGCGGCTGGGTCCAGGACGCCGGCCCCCACGCGGCCGGGCGCAGGCTGGCGCCGATGCTGGCGTGGAGCCAGGTCCGCGAGGCCGTCTCCTGCGGCATCGAGATCGGCGGGCACAGCCACAGTCACCCGCAGCTCGACCAGCTCCCCGACGCCGAACTCCGCAACGAGCTGCGCACCAACCGGACCCTCCTGGAGGACCAGATCGACCGCCCGGTGGCCACGATGGCCTACCCCTACGGCTACTCCAGCGCGCGGGTGCGCAGGGAGGTGCGCCGGGCCGGGTACTGGACCGCCTGTGCGGTGGCGAACGACGCCTTCGAGGAAGGCGACGAGATGCTCTCGATCCCCCGCCTGACGGTCACCGAGCGGACGTCCATGGCGAAGTTCACCAGGGCCGTCGAGGGAGAGGCGCTGCCCCTGCTCTACCTGCGGGAGCGGGCCCTCACCAAGGGTTACGCGCTGGTGCGCCGCACACGCTACGGGTGGCGCCAGGTCTCGACGCTGTACGCGCGGGGGCGGGTAACGGCAGGTGAGTGACACGAGTCTCTCCAGTGGAACGGCGGAGACCCGGGTGACGCGGGACGGGCCGCTGAAGAACCTGTGGAGCCGTCTTCCCAAGGACCTCAACGACCCCCTGCTGCGCAACGCCTACTCGCTGATCGTCAACGCGGGCGCCGCGGGCGCCCTGGGGCTCGCCTACTGGACGGTGGCCGCCCGGTTCTACTCCGAGGGCGACTACGGCCGTTCCTTCGCGCTCATCGCCGCGATGCGCCTGCTCGCGGCGATGACCGCGTTCGGGTTCGTCGGCGCGCTGACCCGCTTCCTGCCCGAGGGCGGGCGGGCGACCGGGCGGCTCGTCGGCGCCGCGTACCTCGTGGGCGGTGGCGCGGCGGCCCTGGCCACCGGCTTCTTCCTGGCCACGCTCGACCTCTGGGGGCCCAACTACGGGAGCCTGCACGGGATCGGCACGGCCGGGTGGTTCCTGTTATCGGTCGTCCTGTGGTCGGTCTTCACCCTCCAGGACGTGGTGCTCACCGCCCTGGGCAAGGCCACCTGGGTGCCGCTGATCGGGGTGGGCGTCGGAATCGCCAAGATCGTCCTGGTGGCGGTGCTGGCCCCGGTCTTCCCCGGCACCGGGATCTTCCTCGCCTGGACGATCCCGGTGGCGATCACCGTCGTGCCGATCAGCATCGCGATCTTCGGCAGGCTGTCGCCGATGGCCGCCGCCAGGGGCGCCCACCGCGCCCCGCCCCGCCCGCGCCGCATCGGCCGCTTCCTCGCCGGGGACTTCCCCGGCACGCTGCTCATCCTCATCAGCGTCTACCTCGTGCCGGCGATCGTGTCGGGCGGCGTCGACGCGAAGGTCGCCGGATACTACGGCGCGGCCGTCACGCTCGTCGGCGTCTTCGACATGCTCGCCCTCAACATGGCCATCTCGCTGACCATCGAGGGCTCCGGCGACCCCTCGCTGCTGGCCGGCAAGTGCCGCCTCGCGCTGCGGCGGACCCTGATGCTGCTGGTCCCGGTGGTCACCGTGGCCGCGCTGAGCGCGCCGCTCGTGCTGCGCCTGGGCTGGGGTCCCGCCTACGCCGATCACGGGGCGGCGGTGCTGCGGCTGCTGGCCCTCGCGTGCCTGCCGCACGCGGTGATCGAGATCTATCTCGGTGTGCTCCGCGCGCGCAGCCGGGTACGGACGCTCCTGATGCTCCAGGCGCTCCTGTGCGTGCTGGTCGTGAGCCTGTCGTTCGTCTTCTTCCGGCTCTACGGCATCACCGGCGTGGGCATCGGCGCGCTGACCGCCCAGCTGGTCGTGGTGGCCGTCGTCACGCCCGGCCTGGTCTCCGTGCTGCGCGCGGCGCCGCAGGCCCCGGCCGCGGAGGCCGATCTCTCGCCGGACGAGACCCCGACCCTGGTGATGATGATCGTGGACGCCCAGCCCACCGTGGCGACCGTGGCGTCGTCGGCGGCGCACGGCCCGGACCGGGCCGCGGGGCGGGAGGCCGCACCCGTACGGCCCCGCGTGCCCCTGGCGGTGCGGGCCAGAGCCTGGCTGCCGCCGCTGATCACCGCCGAGGGACTGGCGGTGGTCGCGCTCGCCGCCGTGTCCGGCGGCGCCCCGTCGTTCCCGTCCACCGCCGCGGCCGTCGCCGGCGCCGGGCTGCTGATCGTGGCCTTCGCCGCCGAGCTGCTGATGAACCGCCGCCGCCCGGTACTGTGGACGCAGCTCGTCGCCGTCGCGGTGTGCCTGAACGCCACCGCGGCGCAGGCCGGTCCGGCCGCGGAGCTCGCCGGCCGGGTGCTGCGGATCATGACCACCGGCGAGGCCCCGGGCGGCGACCTGCTGCTGGCGCTGCCGGCCTTCCTGGCGCGTGCCATGGGCCTGACCGACCCGACCTGGCTGCTGGCGTGGGCGCCGGCCGCCTTCGCGGTGGCCGCGCTGGCTCCGGCGGCGCTGGCCGTACGGACGCTCCGTGCCGGTGAGCGGCTGCGCTGGCCCGCGGTGATGCTGGTGACGATCGTCTTCCGGCTCGTCTCGACGGGGTCCCCGCAGGTGGCCCTGGCCGTCCTGCTCGGCCTGTGCGCCGCCGCGCTGGCGCTGACACCGGCGCGCAGGACACGGCGCGGACCCGAGCCGGCCGTCTCCTCGACGGACGAGCCTCTGAGAACGGCGGCCTGAACCACCTAGACTGCCGCCACGGCGCTCGACCTGCGTCTCCCCACAGCTCAAGCTCCATTGAAAGGACCCATCGTGAACGACTGGCCGGCGGTCACCGCAGTCATTCCCACCCGCAACCGCCCCGACTTGCTCCGTGAGACGATCGACTCGATCCTCGGCCAGGACTACCCGGGCGACGTGACGTGCGTCGCCGTCTTCGACCAGAGCGACACGGACGAGTCGTTCGCGTCCGACGCCCCGGGACGCCGCGTGCTGGTCACCCCGAACAAGCGGCAGCCGGGGATCGCGGGGGCCCGCAACACCGGCAGCCTCATGGCCGACAGCGAGCTGGTCGCCTTCTGCGACGACACCGACCTGTGGCTGCCGCACAAACTCCGCGCCCAGGTGGCCGCGCTCGGCGACGGGCACTTCGTGACCTGCGGGGTGGAGATGTTCAACGACACCTCCTCCTATCCCAGGTCGATCCCCATGACCTCGGTGACCCTGCGCGACCTGCTGAACAAGCAGCTCCCCGCGATGCACCCCTCGACCTACCTGATGCGGCGCGAGGCGCTGGTGGACGGTTTCGGGCTGGTCAGCGAGGAGCTGCCCGGCGGCTACGGGGAGGACTACGAGCTGCAGCTCCGGGCCGCCAAGCTGGGGCCGATCACCAACCTCCCCGAGATCGGGGTGCGGCTGCGGATGCACAACTCCTCCTACTTCTCCTTCGTCGACATCAGCGCGACCGTCTCCGAGGCGCTGCGCTGGATACTGGACCAGTACCCGGAGTTCGCCGGGGCGGGCGGCTACGCGCAGCTCAGCGGGAAGATCGCCTTCGCCGAGGCGTCCATGGGCCACTCCTCGCAGGCGCTGCGCTGGATCGGCCGCACCGTGCGCAAGCGCCCCTGGGAGCCGCGCGCCTACCTCGCGCTGGCCGTGATCGCCGGGGTTCCCGCCGATGCGATCGTGAGCCGGCTGCTGCGGATCGGCCGCGGCATCTGACGGACGCCAGACCCCGCCGCGGCGGGATTCGCGTCCACGGGGGACCGGAGAAAGCGGCGTCCGGCGGAAACCGATGGAATCCGTGAGTCCACAGATTCACAGGAAACCGTAAGAAACGGCAGAAGCGGCGACCACCTGCGGTTAAGCGCGTCTCCTTATGCTCGCCATAACAGCGGACGGGCATGATCTCATATAAAAATCAATTAAAATTCGAACGACCTGAGAAGACGCGCTCTATGTTGATCGTCACCGTTCTCTCGGCCTCACCCACTCGGACGGACTCATGAGCCAGCCTGGAAACAGAAGGCACGCCAGACCCGCGGGGAAATCCCCGGTCTCACGGTGGCTGCTCGTCGCCCTGGCCGGCGTTCTCGTGGCCGCGGCGGGCGTCTACGCACTCGTCTCCAGAGGCGGCGGCGATCGCGAGGCGGCCGCGCCCCCTCCCCCGACGATCCCCGGAGAGAGCGCCTCTCCCACCTCCTGCGCTCCCACCGACAAGCTCGTGCCGCCCTGCGGGGCCTGGTGGGGCATGCACGTGCCGGTGACCAGTGACGCCCAGCTCGTCTCCGGCGTGGAGGCCGTCGAGAAGCAGATCGGCCGCAAGCTGGACATCACTATCAGCTACCACGACATGTCCGACAGCCCGTCCGGGCGGTTCTTCCGGGACGGCGAGGTCGCGCTGAGCTCCGACCGTCTCACCCTCCTCGGCTGGGAGTCGTCGATCTGGAGCGACAACCTCGACATCCCCTGGAAGGAGATCGCGGCCGGATACTACGACCAGGCCATCATCGACCAGGCCGCCCGGGTCAGGGCGTACGGCAAGCCCGTGCTGGTCGGCTTCGACGGCGAGAAGGACCGTGACGAGACCGGCCAGGACCCGAAGGACTACATCGCGGCCTACAAGCACATCGTCGACGGCTTCCGCCAGGAGGGCGCGGACAACGCCGTCTGGGTCTGGGGCGTCACCGGCTACTACCCGTTCCGCGACCGGTGGAAGTCGTACTACCCGGGCGACGACTACGTCGACTGGATCAGCTACGACCCCTACAACTTCGCCTCCTGCCGCAAGGCCCCCTGGCAGGACTTCGAGAAGACGGTGCGGCCCACCTACGACTGGTTCCAGGAGAACGGCTTCGCGGGCAAGCCGATGATGCTGGCCGAGTACGGCACCGAGAGCGACAAGAGCGACTCCTCCGCGCGTGCCGACTGGTACCGCGACATCCCGGACGTGGCGAAGACGATGCCCAACCTCAAGGCGTTCATCCAGTGGAACAACGTCGACGGCGAGTCCTGTGACTTCAGGCTGACAGGTTCCGGCGTCATGGAGGCGTTCGCCGAGGCCGGCCGGGACCCCTACTTCAAGCAGCCGGGCGCGGCGCAGGGCGGCGAGGCGCAGGCCACGGGCTGAGCGACGACGCGCCGCCGCCCGGGGACGACCCGGACGGCGGCGCTTCGGCGACGGGCGCGGGCGATGACGGCACCGCGCCGGGAAGGGACCCGGCCTCGGACGGCGGTATGCCGGGAATCTGGTGGATCCCGATGGAACACGCCAGGCGGGAGTCCCGGCAGCCAGGCACGGAGGAGAATCCGCGCGGAGTAAAGTCGGGGTCTGGCATTGGCATGACGGGGACCGGGAGAGGGCGACGTGGCGGGCAGGAAGGCCGAAGAAGTCAACGAGGAGCCGGCCACCCGAGCGTTCTCGCGACCGCCGTCCACTCCGGCCGCGCCTCCCGGAAGCCCCGGGGAGACCGAGGCGTCCGGGACGCCGGAACGTTCCCGGGGCGACGAGGAGCCCACGGACGAGGCTGAGCCCAGGGACGGCGGGAAGTCGCCGGACCGTGTGGAGTCCTCGCACGAGGACCAGTCCACGGACGGCGGGGAGTCTTCGGACGAGGCTGAACCCTCGGGCGGCGGGACCGCGTCCGGAGCGGCCTCGGGTCGCACCGTCGCGTCCGGGGAACCCCCGGACGGCGCCGTCGGCGACGAGGAGCCCTCGGGCGGCATCGCCGGCCACGAAGCGGCCTCGGACGGCGAGGATGACGAGCCCTTCTGGCCCGTGTGGCCCGTCCTGCGGACCGAGGACCGGACCGAGAGCCAGGACCGGACCGAGAGCCAGGACCGGACTGAGGACGAAACAGGGGACGAGGTCCCCGGTGGTGGCGGACCCGCCGACGAGGAGGCCCCCGGCGGGCCCGCCGACAGGGACGGGTCCGCCGAGGAGGACGCGGTCCCCGGCCGGGACGGACCCGGTGCGGAGGGCGCGACCGTCGTCGTGACCGGCGCCTCGCTCGCGGCGCTCCGCGCCGACGCCCGCGCCGACGCCCGCGACAGCGACAGCGACAGCGACAGCGACAGCGACAGCGACAGCGACAGCGAAGACCGTGGCAGAGCCCGCGACGGAGCCGGCGACCGTGACGAGGACGAGATCGAGATCCTCATCGCGGAGGAGGACACGGACACGGACGCCTCACCAGGCGGCGAGGACGAAGGCTCCTCACCCGGTGACGGGACCGGCCGGGACGGCGAGAGCGACGCGGAAGAGGAGGCGGATGACGCCTCACCCCCGGCCTCGTCCCGGACCCCGTTCGGCGACGCCTCACCCGAAGGCGGGAGCGACGAAGGCGACACACCCGGGGAGGAAGAGGGAGCCGAGGAGTTCGTCGTCCTCGCTCCCCCCGTGGAGGACGACGACGCCACCGTGAGCTGGCGCGTCCCGGCCGACCTCCTGAGCTCGCGGGCCCGCGGGTCCTCCGTACCCTCGTCCGTACCGTCCGGCGGATCGTCCGGCGCGGTGTCCGCCGGTTCGGTGCTGACGGCCGGGAGGACGGCGGTGCGGACCGCGGAGCCGTCCCTGTCGGTGGTCCTCGCCGGCGACTCCATGGACTCCCGGGCCCGGCTGACCACCACGGTCGCGGCGCTGCGCGCCCAGGACCCGGCGCCCGAGGAGATCATCCTGGTCGTCGACCGGTGTCCGGAGCTGGCCTCCTGGGCCGAGGCCGAACTCGCCGGCGTCACGGTGCTGCCGGGGCGTGAGGCGGGCGGCGCGGCCGCGGCGCGCAACCTCGGGCTGGCGAACGCCCGCGGTGACGTGATCGCTTTCCTGGACGAAGGTTCACTGCCCGAGCCCGGATGGTCGGCGTCCCTGCTGGCCGCCTACGCCGACGACGACGTGGTCGCGGTGCGCGGCCGGGTGACGCCGCGCTGGAGCGCCGGCCGTCCCGACTGGTTCCCCACCGAGCTGTCCTGGGTCCTGGGGGTGCCGTGCACCGGCGCACCCGAGGAGACCGAGGAGATCGACGACCTGTACGGCGGCGCCCTGTCGTTCCGGCGCCGGACGCTGTCCGAGGCGGGCGGCTTCCCCGAGACGCTGGACCGCCGCGCGGGCGACGCCGCCGCCGAGCCCACCGGGGGGACCGCGACCGAGCTCCGCTCCCGCCTGCGGGAGCTCGCGCCCGAGGCGAAGCTGATCCACGAGCCCTCGGCCGCCGTGCGGCTGAACGTCCCGCCGCGCCGGGCCCGCCTGTCCTACTTCCTGGCCCGGTGCTTCGCCGAGGGCCGGTCGCAGGCGGGCGTGCCGCGGCGGGCCAGCGGACGGGAGGGGGCACTGGCCCACCTGGCGCCCGTCCGGGCCGGGCTGCCCAAGGCGATCTTCCGGGCCGTCACCTTCACCGGCCCGGTGGACGTCAAGGGCTGGAAGGCCCTGCTGGTCATGCTCCTCGGCCTGGCGGCGGTCAACGCCGGCTACGTCGCCCGGCGGCTGCGGACCACGCGCACCGAGGGGACCGCCCGGCAGGTGAGCACCCTGACCTGGTTCGTCTCCCGCACGTCGCTGCCGCTGGCCAGCATCCTGTGGGGGCTGTCGCTCCGAGGCGTCCACCTCGACGGGATGACCGACCTCGGGCTGATCACGGTCATGCCGGTCACGTTCTGGCTGGCGATCGCGGTCATGGTGATCGGATTCGTCTGCCTGCTGGGCGACCGGGAGGCCCTGGAGTTATGGCACGCGGGCTACGTGCTCGTGCTGATCGCCGTGCTCCACGCGACCCCCGCCCTGCTCTACCCGTCGCTGCGCTACTCCTGGGCGTGGAAGCACGTCTCGGTCATCGACTACCTGATCAGGTACGGCGCGACCGACCACAGTGTCACGTCGCTGTCGGCCTACCACCAGTGGCCGGGGTTCTTCTCCTTCTTCGCCCTCATGACGAGGGCCGCGGGACTGGAGAACGCCCTCGGCATCGCCGTGTGGGGACCGGCCGCCTTCAACGCCGCGCTGCTCCTGCCGTTGCTGCTGCTCTGGCGAACGGTGACCCGCAACCGGCAGCTGGTGTGGGGCGCGGTGTGGATCTACTTCTCCTGCTCCTGGGTCGGGCAGGACTACTTCTCCCCCCAGGCCACCACCCTCGTCCTCTACCTGATCGTGCTCTCGGTCGTGGTCAGGCGCTTCCGGCGCGGCCCGATCCGGGCCGGCGAGGATCCCGAGGCGCTGGCCGCCGAGCCTCCGCCCGTCTCCGGCACCCGGACCCGCCTGATCTGGTCCTGCCTGCTGGTCGTCGTCGTCCTGGGCATCGCCTCCTCCCACCAGCTCACCCCGCTGGTGCTGACGGCCGCGCTCTTCTCCCTGGTCCTGCTGCGCCGCCACCGCAACCTCGGCATCCTGGCGGTCACCGCGATCGTCGTGGTGGGGTGGGACCTGCTGGCCGCCCGGCAACTCCTGGAGGAGCGTCTGGGGGACATCCTCGAGTCGCTCGGCGACGCCGGCGGCAACCTCGACGACGGCCTCATCGCCCTCGGTGACGCCTCCCCGGGTCAGGTGATCGTCGCCTACGCCGACCGCGCGCTGTCCGCCGGGCTGTGGCTGCTGGCGCTGGCCGGAGCCTACAAGCGCCGCCACCTGCTCAGGCGAGCGTGGCTGCCACTGGTCGCGATCGGGCTGAGCCCGCTGCTGTTCCTCGCCGGCGGAAGCTACGGCGGCGAGATCGTCTTCCGGGTCTACCTGTTCACGCTGCCGCTGACCGCGTTCCTGGCCGCGGCCCTCTTCCTGCCGGCCCGCCGGGAGTGGGTCCGCCTGACGGTGCTGCCGCTCGTCTTCCTGCTGATGGTCACCGGATTCTTCTTCGGCAACTACGGCAAGGAGCAGACGAACTACTTCACCCCCGAGGAGGTCGCGCTCGTCCAGGCGGTCTACAAGGTCGCACCGCCCGGCTCGCAGATCATCGCGCCCACGTTCGTCCTCCCCGGGGCCTACGACTACTACGAGCGCTACGACCGCACCTGGCTGGACGAGCTGCCGCCGTCACGCACCGCCGTGAAGGACCTGCCCGACAACGTCCCCACCCTGCCGGAGATGATCAAGAATCCGATACCGTCGCTGACCAGGCTGATGTCCTGGCTTCCGCCGGACGGCAAGGCGTATCTGATCATCAACCGGGCGCAGAAGGCCGCCACCGAGACCGCGGGCACCTTCCCCAAGGGGACGGTGGACCGGCTCGACAAGAGCGCCGCCGCGTCGAGCCGTTTCAAGCTGCTCCTGCGCACCCCCGGGGGCGTCGTCTACGAGATGATCCCGGAGAAGAGCAAGTGACCCCCTCGAACCGGCCGAGCTGGCCGATGCCGCTGCTCGCCCTCACCGGATGGCTGGCCCTGCTGGTGACGCACGTGGCCGACGTGGGCTTCCTGCGGGTCACGGTGACGATCGTCTTCATGCTCACCTGCCCGGGGACCGCCGTGCTGGCACTGGCGCGCCCGCTGTTCGGACGCCGTGACCACGCCGGGGACGCCACGGAGAGCACGGCGCTCGCCCTGGCCCTCAGCGTGGCCCTCGGGATGATCGTGAGCGAGGCGTTCTTCATGAGCGGCACGTTCACCACGGACCGGGCGATGATCGCGCTGGCCTCCGTCACCACGGTCGCCGCGCTGGGCGCGCTGCTGACCGGGCGGCTGGCACGGCGTTCCCGTCGCGGTGCCCGCCGCCGCGCCGTGGCGGCCTCCACCGACCCCTCCTGACGTAGGGCACCGCCCGGCCGCCGCCGTACGCCGGGGACCGTGCGGGTGGGAGGCCGTACGCGTGGGGAGAGCCGTGCGGCCGGGAGCGGCGCGGCGGCGGGCGTGAACCCGGGGGCGGGGGTGTGGCGATACACCATGACCACCCGTCCCACGGAAGGCCGGCCTTGATGCCATGGTGCCCGCGATGACCGCTCCGCCCACCGCCCGGAGCCTCGACTCCGACCTCGTCAGGGAGTCCCTGACGCGGCCGGAGGCGTTCTCCGCGCTGTTCGACCGTTACGCGGCGATGCTCTACCGGTACGTCTCCCGCCGGCTCGGTCCGGAGAGCGCCGAGGACCTCGTCGGGGAGACGTTCCTGGTCGCCTTCGCCCGCCGGAGGAGCTACGACCTGACCTACGACGACGCCCGGCCCTGGCTGTTCGGCATCGTCACCAGGCTGGTCTCCCGGCACCGCCGCGCCGAGGCCGCCCGCTACCGGTCGCTGCTGCGCACCGCCCCCGAGGACGTCGTGGAGTCGCCCGCCGACCGGGTGGCAGCCGGGGTCACCGCCCAGGCGTCACGGCCCGCGCTCGCCCGCGCCCTGGCCGGGATCGCGGCCCGCGACCGCGACGTCCTGCTGCTGGTCGCCTGGAGCGACCTGTCGTACGAGGAGGTGGCGCGGGCCCTGGACATCCCGGTCGGCACCGTGCGGTCCCGCCTCAACCGGGCCCGGCGCAAGCTCCGCGCGGCGCTCGGCGACACCAACCCGTTGCACCAGGAGGAGGCGTGACCATGGACGACCTGACGATGCTCCGCGACCTCGGCCGCGATCTGGAGCACGAGCCGCCCGCGACGCTCACGCACCAGCGGCGGCGTCTCCTCGGCGCCGCGTCCCGCCCGCAGCGGACGTCCCGGATGTTCCCGGCCGCCCGGCCGCTTCGGACGCTCCGGGTGACGCGCGGCTGGGCGGCGCTCGGCCTGGCCGCCGCGGTCACCGCGGCCGCCGCCGTCGCCGTCCCCGTGGTGCTCCGGGCCTACGGCTTCCAGGCGGCCGTCGGGGACCCATCCGTCACGGCCCCGGAGGGCAGGCGCCCGCCCGCCGCCGACGGGACCCTCGACATCCTGTTCGTCGGAACGGACAGCGAGGCGTTCAACCCCCGCTACAAGGGGAACATCGGCGACCGCAGCGACACGATGCTGCTGATCCACCTGCCCGCCGGACGGAAGAAGGCCACGGTCGTCTCCTTCCCCCGCGACTCGATCGTCCGGATCCCCTCCTGCCGGGCCTCCGGCGGGAAGTCCGTCCCGGCCCGGACCGGAATGATCAACTCTGCTTACACGGAGGGCGGGCTGAACTGCGCGTGGAAGACGGTGGAGTCCCTGACCGGGATCCGCGTCGACCACGCGATGGAGACCGACTTCTCCGGGTTCGCGAAGCTGGTGGACGCGCTGGGCGGGGTGGAGGTGACGCTGCCGCGGGCGGTGGACGACCCCAAGGCGAAGGTGAAGCTCCCCGCCGGCCGGCAGACGCTGGACGGCAGGGCCGCGCTGGGCTACGCGCGGATCCGCTACACCCTGGGCGACGGCTCGGACCTCATACGCGTCCAACGCCAGCAGGGGCTGATGGCCGCCTTGGTGAAGAAGGCGGAGAAGCTGACCGGCGATCCGGCGAAGCTGGCGGGCTTCCTCACCGAGGCGCGCAGGTGGGTCAGGACCGACCCCGGGTTCGATGCGGAGACGATGCTCAGCGTCGCCGCGAGCCTGCGAACGGTCAAGCCCGGTGACGTCGAGTTCGTGATCGTGCCGGTGCATCAGCACCCCGCCGACGTGAACCGGCTGCAATGGAACGCCCGCGCCTCCGAGCGGCTGTTCGCCGGGCTCCGGAAGAAGTAGGGCCGCCTCGCTCCCCGGCGGGCGGGCCGGGGAGCGCGACCGGAGCGAGCGCGCGCCCGGGAGGGGGGCGCGTGCGGGACGGGGGCGCGTGCGGGACGGCATCACGACGAGGACGAACTTCGCGGTGAGGACGGAAGCACGGTGGAGCATGGCGGGGGTCGGGGCCGCGGTGAAGGGAACGGATCAGAGGCCCTCGTCCAGTGCCCGGTGCGCCCGGGCGACCAGCAGCGGCACCGCGGCTCCGATCTCGTCGAACCCCTCCCCGACCGTCTTGCCCTGGACGAAGCGGGCGTGGATGCCCTCCACGATGACCGCCAGCTTGTAGTTGCCGAACGCCAGGTAGAAGTCCAGGTCGCCCAGGTCGGCGCCGGACACCCGGGCGTAGTGCTCGGCGAACCCCCGGCTGTCGAGGAAGCCGGGGGTGAGCGTGATGTCACCGGCGACCGGCAGGGCGGCCCGTTCGTCGTCGCCGGGGTCGTGCCAGTAGGTCAGGGTCAGGCCGAGGTCCGCGATCGGGTCGCCCAGGGTGGACATCTCCCAGTCGACGACCGCCCGGATGTCGGGGGCCGCGCCGGGTGCGAGCCGTACCAGCGTGTTGTCCAGGCGGTAGTCGCCGTGCACGAGGGCGGCGCGGGAGGCGGCGGGCAGGCGGTCGCGCAGACGCGCGGCGAGCCGGTCGTACTCGGGCAGCTCGCGGGTCTTCGAGCGCTCCCACTGCTGCCCCCAGCGTTCGAGCTGGCGTGCCATGTACCCGTCGGGGCGGCCGAACCCGGCCAGGCCGACGGCCTCGTAGTCGACGGCGTGGATGGCCGCCAGGATCTCGGCGAGCCGTTCCGAGAGCGCCCTGGCGTCCCCGGGCGACAGCTCGGCGTCCTGCCGCCCCCTGACGGCCCGCCCCTCGACGTGTCCCATCAGGTAGAACGGCGCGCCGATGACGTCCTCGTCGACGCAGAGGGCGATCGGCTCGGGCACCGGCACCGCCGTCCCGGCCAGCGCCGAGATGACCCGCCACTCCCGGCGCATGTCGTGCGCGGTGGGCAGGATGTGGCCGAGCGGGGGACGGCGCAGGACCAGGGCGCGGTCCCCGGCGCCGGTCGGGGTGTCGGTCCGGGTGTCGATGCGGGTGTCGATCCGATACGTCAGGTTGGACTTCCCGCCCGAGATGAGGGAGACCCCGGTGGGCTCCCCCAGGTCGGGGACGTTGCTCGCCATCCAGGCGACCAGGCGGGACCAGTTGATGCCGGGCGTGCTCATGACCAAACATTAGAACGCCATTCGGCGCTCATCCGCCAGACGGGTCACCGCCGTATGTCCCCGATCAACTCGGCGATCACCGCGGCTCCCCGCCTGACCTCGGTCAGCGAGGCGGCGCCGTACCCGAGCACCAGCCCGTACCGGCGCGGCCGATCGCTGCGGCGTGGGCTCTCGGTCCAGTCGACGAGCACGCCCCGCTCCGCGGCGCGGGCGACGACGGAGGGGACGGCGGAAGGCGGGATCTCGATCATCACGTGCAGCCCCGCGGTGTCGCCGCTGACCAGCGGGCCCAGCGCGTCGACGACGGCGGCGCGTCGGCGGGCGTACTCCAGCCGCATGCGCCGCAGGTGCCGGTCCAGGTCTCCCCTCTCCAGCAGTACGGCGACCGCCTGCTGGACCGGGCCGCCGGTACGGTCGGCCAGGTCGTGGCGGGTCCGGGCGACGGCGGCGAGCAGGCCGGGGGCGGCCACCAGCCAGCCGACCCCCACGTCCGGGGACAGGGACTTCGACAGCGTGCCGAGCAGGACGACGCGTTCGGGGTCCAGGCAGTGCAGCGCGGGCAGCGGGGCGACGTCGTAGCGGAACTCGGCGTCGTAGTCGTCCTCCACGACGATCGCGCCGGTACGGCGGGCCCAGGCCAGCAGGCGCTCCCGCCGCGGGATCGGCAGGCGTCCGCCGAGCGGGTACTGGTGGGCGGGGGTGGTGTAGAGGACGCGCAGGTCGTCGGGGAGCTCCTCGACGACGACGCCGTCCCGGTCCACCGGGCAGGGCACGATCTCGGCGCCCCGGGCGGCGAAGACGTTGCCCGCGACCCGGTAGCCGGGGTCCTCGACGCCCGCCCGGTCGCTGGGACGCAGCAGCGTGGCGGCGATGAGGTCGAGGCCGTTGCCGGTGCCCCGGGTGACCATGATGTCCTCCGGGCCCACGGCGACCGTCCGGGTCCTGCGCAGGTGCTCGGCCAGCGCCTCGCGCAGGCGGGGCAGGCCGTAGGGGTCGGGGTCGTCCCCCGGCGGCAGGTCGGCGGCGGCCCGCCAGGCCCGGCGCCAGGCGGCCCGGTCGAGGTCGCGGACCCAGGGCCGGCCGGGACGCAGGTCGATCACGTGCTTCGCGGGAGTCCCGCCCGGGCCGGCGGAAGCGACGCCCCTCACGGCGGGAACGGAACCGGCGGGAACGGCGTCCCCCGCGGCGGGAACGGGACCGGTGGAAGCGGCGCCCCTCACAGCGGGAACGGGACCGGCGGAACCGGACCCGGGGGCTCCGGCGGCCCCCGCCGCTCCGGCCGACGCGACGGGAGCGGGCGCGGGCGCGACGGCGGGGGCGACCGGCGGGAAGGGCGCGTGGACGACCACGTCGGCCACGTAGGTGCCCGAGCCGTGGCGGCCGTCCAGCCAGCCCTCGGCGTACAACTGCTGGTACGCCTCGGTGACGACGGTGCGGCTGACCGCGAGCTGCCGGGCGAGGGCGCGGGTGGAGGGCAGGCGCTCGCCGGACTTGATGGTGCCGTCGCGCATGGCGGCGCGGAGCCGGTTCCCGAGCTGGACGGTGAGCGGGACGAGGGCGTCACGGTCCACCGAGACGGGCAGGTCGACGGAGGTGCGCGGCAAAGTGGTCTCCCGGAAGCACAGAAAAGTGGCCATGTTCCCCATGTCCACTTCTCCATAGGTTAGAGGCATGCTTTCCACGACTCCGCGCACCCGTCCCGGCCGCATGGGGGAACGGGCCAGGACCGGCCGCGAGGACCTGTACGAGGTGCTGGACGCCGGGCTGATCTGCCATCTGGGCGTGGTGCGGGCCGACGGGGCGCCGATGGTGCTCCCCACCTGCTACGGCCGCGTCGGCGACACCCTCTACCTGCACGGCTCGACCGGCTCCTCGTCGCTGCGGGCGGAGGGCGAGGTGTGCGTCACGGTGACCCACCTGGACGGGATCGTGCTGGCCCGCTCGGTCTTCAACCACTCGGTGAACTACCGCTCCGCCGTGGTCTACGGCCGTCCCCGCGTCGTGACGGACCCGGAGGAGCGGATGGAGGGACTGCGCGCGATCACCGAGCAGCTCGCGCCCGGTCAGTGGGACGCCGTCCGCCCGCCGACGCGGAAGGAGCTCGCCGCCACCGCCGTGGTGGCCCTCTCCCTGGCGGAGGCGTCGGTGAAGGTACGGCAGGGCCCGCCGGGTGACGAGGAGGAGGACTACGCGCTGCCCGTCTGGGCCGGGGTGTTGCCGCTGCACGCCTCCTGGGGCGAGCCGGAGGCCGATCCCGCCCTGGCCGCGGGGGTGGACGTCCCCGGGCACGTCGTCTCCCGCGCCGCGCCGGGCCGATAAGGCACGCCGTCTCCCAGGCCGTGCCGGGCCGATAAGGCACGTCGTCCCCGCGCCGGGCCGACAGGGCACACCGGTCCCCCGCGCCAGACCGGTGGGGCGCATCGTCCCCCCGCGCCGGGCCGGTCACCGCCGCCGCCGGAAGGGCTTCCCGCGGGCCGTACACCCTCGCTTTTACAGGCGTTCTGATGATTTGTGGTTAATCACCGGAAACCGAGGTTCTGTCGCTAAGCTACGGTCCGTCTTTCATGGGTGGGGGCCCAGTCAACTGAGGAGACCGCATGTACGGCACGTCATCGGCCTGGCGAGTCCCCGGCTATACGGAGATCCGCGAGCTGGGCGCCGGTGCCGCCGGCCGGGTGATGATGGCCCGGCACGACGCCGACGACGTCCTCGTGGCGATCAAGTACCTGTCCGACAGGCTCAGGGGCGACGTCGGCTTCGTCGCGCGCTTCCGGCACGAGGCCCGGGTGCTCTACACCCTCGACAGCCCCCACGCCGTCCGGCTCTACGACTACGTCGAGACCGGCGAGGGCGCCGCGATCGTCATGGAGCTGGTCAACGGCGTCCCGCTGCGGGCCGTCCTCCGCTCGGAGGGGCCGACCGGCCCGGAGGCCGCGCTGACGGTGCTCAAGGGGGCGCTCACCGGCCTGGCCGCCGCCCACAAGATCAACGTCGTGCACCGCGACTTCAAGCCCGAGAACGTCCTGATCGAGCCCGACGGCACGAGCCGGCTGGTCGACTTCGGCATCGCCGTCCGCTCCGGCGAGGGGGACGTCCCGGCGGGCACGCCGCCCTACATGGCGCCGGAGCAGTGGTCCGGAGGCCCGGCCTCCCCCGCCACCGACGTCTACGCGGCCACCGCCGTGTTCTTCGAGTGCCTGACCGGCGCCCGCCCGTTCCGCGGGACGAACATCGCCGCGCTGGCCCGGCAGCACCAGAGCATGGCCCCTCCGACGGAGGAGGTGCCCTCGGCCCTGCGGGGCCTGGTGGAGCGGGGCCTGGCCAAGCACGAGACCGACCGCCCGCCGACCGCCATCGCCTTCCTCACCGAGCTGGAGGCGGTGGCCGCCGACGCCTACGGCCCCGACTGGGAGGAGCGGGGACGCCGCCGCCTGGCGGCGCTCGCCGGGATCATGGCGTCGCTCCTTCCCTTCCCGCGCAAGCCGGCGACCTCGGAGGCGCACACCTCGCTCGCCGAGACCGACCTGGGCGACCCGGTGCCGGGAGGGACCGGGTCGGACGAGCATGAGGACCTGGACCTGGACGACCACGGCTGGCGGGCGGTGATGTCCAGGCGGCGCTCCAAGATCCTGGTCGGCGTCGGGTGCGTCGCGCTGATCGGCGTCATCGGGATGGTGCTGGTCAACTCCTCCGGCTCCAGCGAGATCCAGGCCCGCAGCTCGGCCGCCACCGTGAGCGCGACCCCCTCGGAGCCGGTGGAGTCGATCACCCCCGGGGAGACCGACGAGCCGCAGGAGGAGACGTCGGAGGAGCCCACGGCGAAGGCCACGCCCAGCCCGTCGGCGACCGACGAGCCCCCGGCGGCGACCTCCGCGGCCAGCCCGCCGCCGGTGCCGCCCGCGCGCCGGCCCACCGCCCGGCCTTCCAGGGCCACCGCGAAACCGTCGGCCACCCCGACGCGGACCCGCCGCCCGCACCGGCCCGCCCCCAGCCGGAAGCCCTCACCGACCGCGACCGCGACCGAGGAGGAGACCTCCGACATCGGCGGTCCGGGCGAGCAGCCGACGCGGACCTCGCCGCCGCGGGCCACCTCCACACCGCGGCCTTCCGCCCCGCAGGCGACGCAACCGCCGAGGACGCCGAAGCCCGAGAGCCCCACCCCCACCGAGGGTGGCGGCGAGACCAACCCCACTCCGACACGCTCCGGCGAGGGCCGGCCCAGCCTCAGCCTCTCCCCCGCCCCGCCCGAGGAGACCGCGTCCACCGCGTTCCTCGCCCTCGGGGCGCTGACCGGCGGCGCCGTCCCGTTCGCCGCCGGTCGGGGCACGGCCGGACGGCGCCGCGGGCGCCCGGACGGCCGGACCTGGCGGTGAACCCGGGCCCGGAGGGTCTCGCCGGATTCCGGCCGGCCCGCCGGACACGCACCGGGGAACTGGGCGACTGGTGGTCGGCGGTGACGGCCGACGGACGGCCGGGCGGCGCCCTGCGCTTCTCCCCGGAGCTGGTCGCCGACCCGGCGGCGCGGCGGCGGCTGGCCGGGACCGTGACCTCCGACCTGGATCTCGCCCGGGGCGGCCGGATCGGGCTGCTCCCGGTCGCCGACCTGGTCGCGGCCGGGGACGACGTCTGGCTGCTCACCTCGGAGCCCGCCGGCCCCACGCTGGCCGACCTGCTGTCCGAACCGCCCGCCGCCCAGGGGCCCGGTGCGGGCGGCGCGGCCGCGGTCCTGGTGGAGACCGCGCAGACGCTCCTGGCACTGCACGCGGCGGGCCTGGCCCACGGCGCGCTGCACCCGGGCACGGTGGTGATCGCCGCCGACGGGTCGGCGCTGCTCGCCGAGCGCGGGCTGACCGGGGCGCTGCGCGACCGTCCCGCGGCCCCGGAGCACGACATCACGGCGTGGGCCTCGCTCGCCATGGACCTGGCCGCCCGCTGGGCGGCACCGTACCCGGAGGCGGCCGGGCTCCTGGAGCGGGCGGCGGCGACCGCCTCCGCCCGGGGCCTCACCCAGGCCCGTGACGTCCTGCTGGCCGGACGCGACCTGCTGCCGGAGGGGTTCGCCGGGCGCGACCGGCTGGCGGAGGCCGCGCGCCGGCGACAGGCGGAGGCCGCCCTTGCTCCGGGCCTCCCGGGGCCCGTTCCCGGGACCCCACCGCCGGACGAGGGGGGGATCGCCACGCTGCTGCCCGCCGCCGCGGGCGGCGGACACGCGGGAGGCGACGAGAGCACGGTCCTGCGGTTCGGGCCCGGGGTGCCGGCGGAGACCGACGCCGCGCGGATCTGGCGGAGCGGCCGTGACGGGTCTTCCGGCGCGGCCTCCCGCGGGCGGCGGGCCTCCGGCGGCCGGGTCCGGCGCGGCCGTACGGCTCTCGCCTCGGTGATCATCGCGCTGATGGTGGCCGCCGGGGTGCTGGCCTGGCTGTTCCGCGTGCCGGAGGACCCGGGGACGCCGCTGGCGGTGACCGGGGTGCGGGTGATCCCGCCGAAGAAACCGAAGGACTGCTCCGTGCTCGTCAGGATCACCGGCGTGCTCTCCACCAACGGCTCCGCCGGGAAGGTCCGCTACCGGTGGCGGCAGAGCGACCGCAGGACACCGGTCGAGAAGACCGAAGTGGTCGAGGCCGGGAAGACCTCGCACGAGGTGACCCTGCGGTGGAGTATCAACGGCAATGGGGACTTCCGGGGGACCGCCACCCTGCAGGTCCTCTCGCCCCTGCCCAAGGGGAAGAAACTCCAGGACAAGGCCACTTTCACCTACCGATGCACGTCATGATCCGGATATGCCGATAATGCAGGATAAATAGGTTCTTACTACTCTGACGGCCATGACCACGCAGACCCCCGCCGGCTGGTACCCGGATCCCTACGGCTCACCGCAGCTGCGATGGTGGGACGGGAACCAGTGGACCGACGCCACCCATCCGGTGGAGACCCCCGCCGGACCGGCGTCCCCGCCCCCGACCGGGCAGCATCCCGGACAGCCGGGCCCCGCCGGGCCGCTCCCCGGCCAGGCGGGCCGGACCGGTCCGCACGACCATCCGGCCCCGGCGGGCCCGCCCGTCCAGCCGGGACAACCGGGACAGTACGGCCCGCACGAACATCACGGCCGGCCCGGCCAGTCCGGTCAGTACGGCCGGCCTGGACAATCTGGGCAACCGCCGTGGGACGGCCCGCCGAACGTCACGGCGCAACTGCCCGCGGGCGCGTACGGCCCGCCGCAGCCGCGCCGGAACGCCTCCCTGCCCTGGATCCTCGGCGTCGGCGGCGCGGTGGTCCTGGTCGTGGCGATCGTCGCCGCCGCGTTCCTCATCAACCCCGGGGGCCGTGAGCGCGCGGACGACCGCCCCCCGTCCCCTACGGCTGCGACCACGGAACCGACGCCCTCGCCGTCGGACCCGGCGACGCCGGAGCCGCTCCCCTCGGACGGCCCCGAGCTGCCCCAGCCGGAGGACGGGCGCATCTCCGACTCCACCTCCGGCCTGTCCTACGACTTCCCCGGCGAGCCCTGGAAGGTGCCGCCCGGCACCCGTACGGACGGCACGAGCTTCCTGGGCGGCAGCAGGGTCGAGGCGATCTCCCAGAAGGACTTCGACGGCGAGGGCCACGACTGGGTCGGCAACGTCTTCACCGGCGAGCTGCCGGACAGGTTCGGCTACGACGGCGTCCCCGGCATGCGGGCCACCCTCGCGTCACTGCTGCTGGGCATCGAACCGGTCTTCTACAGCCCCCCGCACGACAAGAAGATCGTCGAGAACAAGGCGATCAAGGTGAGCGGCAGGGACGCCTGGCTCCTCGTCTTCGACATGGACTTCTCCAAGGAGGCCAAGGCCAACGGCTGGAAGTTCAAGAAGGAACGCGGCGCCATGGTGCTCGTGGACCGCGGCGCGGGCAGACGCCCGGCGCTGATGTACATGTCCGTGCCCGACAACCTCGGTCTCCAGGTGGTCGACCGGGTGGTCGGCTCCCTCAAGCTCTCCTGAAGGTGGGACTACGCTGAAGGCTATGAGTGACCTGCTGGTCTGGATCGACTGTGAGATGACCGGGCTCGATCTCGGCCGAGACGCCCTTGTCGAGGTGGCCTGCGTGGTCACGGACAGTGAGCTGAACCAGCTCGACGAGGGCATGGACGTGGTGATCAAGCCCCCGCCGGAGGCGGTGGAGCAGATGTCGGACGTCGTCCGGGAGATGCACACCGCGTCCGGGCTGCTGGAGTCCCTTAAGGGCGGGGTGACCCTGGCCGAGGCCGAGGCCATGGTCCTGTCCTACATCAGGGGCCACGTCCCCGAGGCGAAGCGGGCGCCGCTGTGCGGCAACTCCATCGCCACCGACCGCTCCTTCATCGCGCGCGACATGCCGGGGGTGGACGCCTTCCTGCACTACCGGATGGTCGACGTGTCCTCGATCAAGGAGCTGGCCCGGCGGTGGTACCCGCGGGTGTACTTCTCCGCACCGGAGAAGCAGGGCGGGCACCGGGCGCTGGCCGACATCACCGAGAGCATCCGGGAGCTGCGCTACTACCGCGCGGCGGTCTTCGTGGCCCAGCCGGGGCCCGACTCCGCCACGGCACGCGAGCTGGCCGAGGGCGTCTCGGCGGAGCCGGCCTGACGGCGCGGGACGCCCGCGGACGGGGCACGGACCAGGCCGCGGGCACGGCACGGAACGGGCGTACGGGCCGGGAGCGGAACGCGTTCGCGAAACGCGGTACGAAACGACTCCCGGGAACCGCTACACTTTTCCATGTGCTGCCACGGCAGACGCGGTGGGTGTAGCTCAGTTGGCAGAGCGCCAGGTTGTGGTCCTGGATGTCGAGGGTTCAAGTCCCTTCACTCACCCCACGGGGAACGGCCGGTCCTACGGGACCGGCCGTTCCGCTTTCCATCCGCGACTGGATCACCAAATCCAGATATAACCGGTTATGCTCACTTCATCGCCTCGCCGTAAGACCGGGGGGTTTCGGCGACCTGACCGTGTAGCCGCCACGGAGGCCGGATGAGATCCGACGACGCCCCCCACTCCCCCCATCCCACCGACCCGCGGGTCGCGACGGGCCTGAGCAGACGCGAGGCGGAGGTCATGGAGCTGATAGCCACGGGCCGCTCCAACGGGCAGATCGCCCAGCACCTCTTCCTCAGCGAGAAGACCGTGAAGAACCACGTGAACCGGATCTACGCCAAGCTCGGCGCCGACTGCCGGATGACCGCGATCGGCCTGTGGAGGCAGCGGGAGGCCTCCAATGAGGGCCGAATACGATGATCATGTGATCAAGAATCGCGACATATCGTCAAACAGGTCACCTCTGCGGTTCGTCGTACTGCTCATCGGGTTGTCCGTGCCCTTCTGGCTGCTCGGCGCCCTGGGCGGGAAACCGGCGGAGTCGTTGGGCGCCGATCTCCCGGTGAGCGCGTTCATGGCGGTCTGCCCGCCGCCGGCGGCGATGCTGCTCGTCCGCGGGGAAAGCCGGCGGCCACCCGCGGGCTGAAGGCCGTGAGGATTGGACCGGTCATCCGGCACGGAACCGGATCTTACCCGTGGTCCGGTCGCCGTCGTAGGTTCCTGTTCACCAGCCCGCCCGTTTTCACGGGCCCGCGGGACCCGTGTACGTCGCGCGGACGTGCGGCCCGCGGCGTCCCGCCGTCCCCTTCCGCCGGGACACCACGTGAAAAGGAGATCCACCGGTGATCGTCATCGCCCACCTCAGCGACATCCACATCGACGACGGACAGCGCAGCGCCGACCGCGCCCGCGCGGTCATGGACCATCTGGAGGGGCTGCCCTGGGACCTGGACGCCGTCGTGGTCACCGGTGACATCGCCGACCACGGTCTGGCCGGCGAGTACGAGCTGGCCCGGCGGATCCTCACGTCCCGCCACCCGGTGCTGACCTGCCCCGGCAACCACGACGAGCGCGCCGCGTTCCGCCGTGTCCTGCTCGGACGGCCCGCGGAGGCGGGGCGGACGGCGACGGAGACAGGACGGACGGAGACGGAGGCGGAACCGGCGGCGGCGGAGGCGCCCGGGACGACCGCGACGGGGGAACCCGGAGCCGCAGACGCGGTGGACGAGGTCGCGGCGCCGGTCAACCAGGTCCACCGGGGGAACGGGTTCGTCCTCGCCCTGTGCGACTCCTCGGTGCCCGGCAAGGACCACGGCCACCTGGAGGAGGAGACGCTGGCCTGGCTGGCGGACGTCCTCGACGGCACCCCGGACACCGTTCCGGTGCTGGTCGGCTTCCACCACCCGCCGGTCCCGCTGGCCATCCCCTACGTCGACGAGATCCGCCAGTTCGGCGAGCGGCGCCTGGCCGAACTGGCGGACCGCCACCCGAACCTCCTCGCCTTCCTGAGCGGGCACGCCCACACCCCCGCGGCGACGACCTTCGCCGGCCGGCCCCTCCTGGTGGCCCCCGGGGTGGTGTCCACGCTCCGGCTGCCCTGGGACCACCGGGCCCACGCCGACGACCACGCCGACCTGACCCACCCGCCCGCTCTCGCCTTCCACGTCCTGGACGACGAGGGGAGGCTGACGACCCACTACCGGTGGGTCCCCGGCGCCTGACCTCCGCCCCGCCGTACGGTGCCCCACGAAGCGGAGCGGCTTCGTACGGCGGGGCGGCCCGTACGGCTAGGCCGGCGGGGGCGCGTCCCGCAGGGCGGTCAGGGCGCGGGAGACGGCCTCCGTCCCCTCCTCCAGCTCCTCGCGGGTGATCGACAGGGCCGGGCGCAGCCGTACCGACCGCTCGCCGCAGGGCAATACGAGCACGCCCTCGTCCTGCCGGAGCAGGGCGACCAGCCGGTCGCGCGCGGCCGGGTCCGGCAGGTCGAAGGCGCACATGAGGCCGCGCCCCCGGGCGTTGCCGACCAGCTCGGGGAAGCCGGCCTGGATCTTCTGCAGCGCGGCGAGGAGCTCGGCTCCGAGCTCGCCGGCCCGGGCGATGAGCCCGTCGCGCTCGATGATCTCCAGGATCCGGCGGGAGCGGACCATGTCCACCAGCCCGCCGCCCCAGGTGGAGTTGATCCGCCCGCTCACCCGGAAGACGTTGTCGGGCACCAGGCCCACCCGGCGGCCCGCCATGATCCCGCCGACCTGGACCTTCTTGGCGAAGGCCACGATGTCGGGGCGCAGGCCGAGCTGCTGGTGGGCCCAGGGGGTGCCGGTGGTGCCCGCGCCGGTCTGCACCTCGTCCACGACGAACAGGGCGTCGTGCTCGTGGCAGAGCCGTTCCATCGCCTGGAGGAACTCCGCCCGCATGTGGTTGTCGCCGCCCTCGCCCTGGATGGGCTCGGCGATGAAGCAGGCGATGTCGTGCGGGTGCCGTTCGAAGGCCGCCCTGGCCTGGGCCAGGGCACGCTCCTCGGCCGCCTCGACGTCGCCGAGATGGACGGCGGGCACCTCGATCCGCGGCCAGTCGAACTTCGGGAAGCGGTCGGTCTTGACCGGGTCGGTGTTGGTCAGCGAGAGGGTGTAGCCGCTGCGGCCGTGGAAGGCCCGGGTGAGGTGGAGGACCCGGGTGCCGAGTCCGGGAGAGCGGCCCTCGGCCTCGTTGCGGCGGCTCTTCCAGTCGAAGGCGCACTTCAGCGCGTTCTCGACGGCCAGCGCGCCGCCCTCGACGAAGAAGAGGTGCGGCAGCTCGGGGTCGCCCAGCACCCGGACGAAGGTCTCGGTGAAGTCGGCGAGGTGGACGGTGTAGAGGTCGGGGTTGGCCGGCTTGTTCGCGGCGATCCTGCCGAGGAGGGCCAGGAAGGCGGGGTCGTCGTCGAACGGGTTCACACCCAGCGGCGCGGAGGCGAAGAAGGTGTAGAAGTCCAGGTAGGTCCGGCCGGTGCGGGCGTCGACCAGCCGGGAGCCCCGGCTGCGTTCCAGATCCAGCACCAGGCGGTAGCCGTCGACGAGCAGATGACGAGAGAGCCGGCCGTGAACGTCCATGTCGCCTCCACAGGGTGTGGGAAGATGATTCCCCGTTGAACGGTCATCCCTATGGAGACGTTACGCAGAAGAGGCTGTTTTTATAAATATTCTTCGGTGTCTCCCCGTGGTGACCTTTTCGGGCGTCCGGTACGGCGGAGCCGCCTCCCCGATGCCGGACAGGCGGCTCCGGGCCCGGCGACCCCCGGGTCAGGCGGGGGTGGGAGCGGCCCCCGCGGGACCGGCCCTGCGGGAGTGGAGTGCCCGCACCCGGAAGGCGAGCGCCACCAGGGCGACGCCGTAGACGATCGCCATCGTGCCGATGAGCCAGACGACCGCCAGCGCGCCGGCGGCCGGCCAGGCGAACAGCAGGACGCCGAACAGGACCGCCAGCACCCCGCTGAGGATGAAGGCCCACTCCCCCGTGGCGGCCCTGCGCAGGCGGATCCCCGCCATGATCTCCGTGACGCCGACGACGACGGCCCAGGCCGCGATCAGGAGCAGCAGGGCGAGCGCGGTGATCCCCGGCCAGACGAGGGCCGCGACGCCGGCCAGGACGCTCAGCACGCCGTAGGCGATCATCCAGGCCCGGGAGCCGCTCTCCCGCGAACCGAACAGGGCGAACACGCCGTTGACGACGGCGTAGACGCCGAAGACGACGACCAGCGCGAAGACCGTGATGCCCGGCCAGAGGATCGCCAGCAGGCCGAACAGGATCGCGCAGGCTCCGCGAACGAGATAGACCCACCATGTACGGGTCAGCTCTTCCATGACCCACCTCCCCTTTTGACCGATTTATGCCCAGAAATCCCCTGGCAGCAGGCCACGGATCGGTCAAAAGGGTCTTATCTTCCCGAGATCCACCGGCTCAGCGGCTCGCCCCGTTCTCACCGTCCTGCTCAGCGGTCCGCCCCGCGCTCCCCGCCCACCTCACCGGTCCGCTCCACGCTCCCCGCCCGCCTCGTCCTCCTCGCGGGGCCGCACGACCGCGACCGGGCAGTGCGCGTGGTGCAGCACGCCATGGCTGACCGAGCCCAGTACGGCCGAGCCGAACCCGCCCAGCCCCCGCGCCCCGACGACGACCAGGTCTGCGCTCCGCGACTCCTCCGCCAGGAGGGGCACCGGGTGCGCCGGAACGGCCGACTCCGCCACCTCGACGTCGGCGTACTTCTCCCGCCAGGGCTCCAGGCGCTGCCGGGCCGTACGGACCTCCGCCTGGAACGACTCCTCCAGCAGGGATGCGTGGTCGAGGGCGCGGACGGGGAGCACCGGGTTCCGCCGGCCGTGGACCACGCGCAGTCGGGCCCCGCGCAGCCGGGCCTGGGCGAACGCGTGACCGAGGGCGGCCTCGGAGTGCTCGGAGCCGTCGAAGCCGACGACGACCGTCCCGTGGACGGTCCGGGCGGGGGCGCGGACCACGACGACCGGGCCGGGGGCCCGTCCGGCCAGGCCCAGCCCCACCGACCCGAGCAGCAGCTCGGCGAAACCGCCCGCCCCCCTGCTGCCGATCACGACCTCGTCCGCCCGTTCGGCCTCGTCCCGTAGCCTCTCGACCACCGCGCCGGTCACCACGGCGCCGGTGACCTCGATCTCCGGCGCGCACTCGCGGGCCCGCCGTACCGCCGCGTCCAGCACGTCCTCGCAGTAGCGGGTCCGCACGTCCTCGTTCGCGCCGGTCCCGGCCGGCGGGAACGCGGCGGCCCACGGCTCACGTACGTGCACGACCCTCAGCGCCGCGCCGCCGCGCGCGGCGTCCAGCGCGGCCCACTCCACCGCGGCCGTCGCGGACTCGGAGCCGTCGGCCCCGACGACGATCGATCCGGTCATCGTTCTCCTCCTCGATGGTCTTCGCTCGCGCCCCGCACGCTCCTGCCGGACGTACCCGCGCCGTCCCGATCCTCCCGCTTCCCGGCACGCGCCCGTCCGGACATGCCGGCGCCCGCCCCGGGGGCGGGGGCGGGCGCCGGACGGGGACGGGTCTCACCTCAGGATCGGCAGGCGGCGGACCAGGGCGGTGGCGCCCCACCACCGTCCCAGACCCAGGGTCCCGCCCGCGCCGGCCAGGGCCAGCCCGATGAGGACGACGGCGTAGACCAGGTGCTCGTCCAGGAAGGGGTTGTTGGCCAGCGGCAGCTCGGCGGCCCACATCAGCACCAGCATCAGGGTGCCGGCGGCGGCGGCGATCCGCATGCCCACGCCGAGGATGAGCGCGACGCCGATGCCCAGCAGGCCGGTCATGAACAGCCAGTCGACCCAGGCGTGCCCCGCCAGGGCGCCGAACAGACCACCGAGGGCGTTGTCACCGGCGCCCTTGAGGAAGCCGGTGGTGGGGCTGCCGCCGTTGAGCCAGGCGCGGTCGGCGGGGGTGGCGAAGCCCCAGCCGAAGACCTTGTCGAGGAAGGCCCACAGGAAGATCCAGCCGATGCCGATCCGGGCCACGGCCCAGGCGTAGGCGGCCGGCCGCGCCGTGGCCGCGGTCTCCCCGGCGGTGGTGACGGCGTCGTCCCGGGTCGGGGTGGCCACGGCGGCGGGCCGGTGGGTGAGCTTGCGGTTGGTGTGGTGGTGCGCGGTGGCTGCCATGGGGGGCTCCTTCGTCGCCGGCCGCTGCCGGTGTTCCCTGCTCTCCTGGTACGTCTCCATCAAATCCTTTGCACCGCCTTTGCCGGAGGTGCCGTACGGCTCACTCCGGGGCGGCGGAGGTCCCGTCCATCCGGGACCTTGGTCACTCACCGCCCACACGGGCCGTCCGCCGCCTGGCGCTCGCCGCGGGCTGAGCCCTGGAAGCGGGCGGGAGCGGGCGAACGGTCCGATCGGGCCGGGAGGCCGCCCGGCGCGAAGGCTCCGTGGACGGCCGGCGCGTCAGGAGGCTCCGTAGACCACCAGCGAGACGGCGACGTACTGGACGACGTAGGCCGCGACGGTGAAGGCGTGGAAGACCTCGTGGAAGCCGAACCATCGGGGCGAGGGGTCGGGACGGCGCAGGCCGTACACCACACCGCCCGCGGTGTAGAGCAGCCCGCCCGCGATCACCAGGGCCACCGCGGCCACCCCGGCGCCGGACAGGAGCTGGGGCAGCACGAACACCGCCGTCCAGCCCAGCGCGATGTAGAGGGCGGTGGACAGCAGGCGCGGGGCGGAGATCCACAGCACCCGGAACAGCACCCCGGCGATCGCGCCGGTCCAGATCACGGCCAGCACCACGACACGGGCCGGGCCGTCGAGGGCGAGCAGCGCGAACGGTGTGTAGGTGCCCGCGATGATCAGATAGATGTTGGCGTGGTCCAGGCGGCGCAGCACCCTCTCCAGCCGCGGGGAGAGCGTGCCGCGATGGTAGGTGGCCGAGACGCCGAAGAGCAGGCCCGAGGTGATCGCGTAGACCGCGGCGGCGAGCCGCGCCTGCAGGGTGGGGCCCAGGGCGACGAGGACGTACCCGGCGATGATCGCGACGGGCAGCGCGCCGGTGTGCAGCCAGCCGCGCAGCCGCGGCTTGATCGACATGGAGATGGACGGTCTCTGGGTGCCGGTCGAGCTCATGAACCTACGGTAGCGTAAGTTACGTAGCCGTAAGTTGTGACCTTCCCTACACCGTCGCAGCCCTCCCCCGGCCGCCCGCGTCGAACCATCGGGCGCCGGCCCGTCGCCGTCCCCGACCACCCGCGCGGAACCACCTTGTCCATAAAGACAACCTGGTTTACCATATGGACAACCTGATTGACCTTCGGATCCGGCGCATCGGTCACCCGTGCCCGGAACCGCCCGGTCGTCCCCGCGCGGCCCTCCCGGCCGCCGGCCCCGTCCCGCCCCGTCTCCACTCCGCGCCCCGCTCACCGGGCCCGGAGGGAACCCCCGACACCGGAAGAGAGCCATTCCGTGACCAACGACCTCTTCGTCCCCCACACCCTCGAAAGCGCCCCCGCCGAGGCCCGCCCCACCATGGAGGCCACCGTCCGCAAGTTCGGCCACCTCCCCGCGGCGGTGGCGCTGATGTCCGAGTCCCCGCACCTGCTCAAGGGATTCCTCGCGGCCAACGCCGCCTTCGAGCAGACCTCCCTGACCCCGCTCGACCGCGAGGTCGTCGTCATGACGGTCGCCACCCGCAACGCCTGCCACCTCTGCGTGGCGATGCACACCGCCGCGCTGGCCGGGCAGGAGGCGCCCGCCGAGCTCGTCGAGAGCCTGCGGGAGCGCAAGCCCCTCTCCGACCCCCGGCTGGAGGCGCTGCGGCTGTTCACCCTCGCGGTCATGGACCGCCTCGGCGCGGTCACCGACGAGGAGATGCGCGCCTTCCTCGACGCCGGCCACACCCCCAGGAACGCCCTGGAGGTCGTCCTCGGGGTCGGCGCCTACACGATCTCCACCTTCGCCAACCGGATGACCGCCGCGCCCCTCGACCCCTCGCTGCGGCCCTTCGCCTGGGAGGGCGAGCCGAGCTGACGGGACGCCCGTTCACCCGGAAACGCGCCCGGAGGCGTGCGCCCGCCCGACGGGTCACCCGTTCACCCCGAAGCGCGCGCCCGGCCGGGACGCCCGTTCACCCCGGGAACGCGAGCCGCCCGGCGGGACGCCCGTTCACCCCGGGAACGCGAGCCGCCCGGCGGGACGCCCGTTCACCCGGAAGGGCGAGCGGACCTGGAAGGATGGACGGCCGGGAGACGACGTACCAGGAGAGGCGGGCCGCGGGCCATGAGCAGGCGGGAACCACGGGAGCCGATGCCGGGCCGCTACCCGGTCACCTTCGGCGAGGTAGAGCTCCTGGCCGACCTCGACCGGCCCACCGGGTGGGTGATCTCCTCCGGGGGTGTGCCCCAGTCCTACGTGGACCTGGACGATCCCACGTACCTCGACTTCGAGTACGTCCAGCTCATGGCCATCGTGATCGACCTCCTCGCGGAGGGGCCGGTGGACGCCGTGCACGTGGGCGGCTGCGCCTGCACGCTGCCCCGCTACGTCGCCGCGACCCGTCCGGGGTCGCGGCAGATCGTCGTCGAGCCGGACGGCGGTCTCGTCCAGCTCGTCAGGGACCAGCTCCGCCTGAAGTCGGTGCCCCGGCTCAAGGTCAGGATCCTCGACGGCCGCACCGCGACCGCCGCGCTGCCGGACGCCTCGGCCGACCTGTTCGTGCTCGACGCCTTCAGCGGCGCCACGATGCCGCTCGACCTGGCCACCCGCGAGTACATGGACGACGTCGTCCGCGTCCTGCGCCCCGGCGGCACCCTGCTCGTCAACGTCGCCGACGGCAAGGGCCTGGCCTTCGCCCGCCGGCTGCTCGCCACCGTCGGCGGCGTCTTCCCGCACACCGCCCTGCTCGCCGAACCGGGCGTGCTGCGGGGACGCCGCTTCGGCAACCTCATCGTCGCCGCCTCCCGCTCCGAGCTGCCCACCGACGGCCTGACCCGCCGGAGCGCGGGAGGTCTCACCCAGGCCAGGTGCGTGTACGGCAGGGCGCTGACCGACTTCGTCGCCGGAGCGCCACCGCTGCGTGACGGCGACCCGGTGGTCACCCCGGTCCCGCCTCCGGGCGTGTTCGGCTGAGCGCGGGGCGCGGCGGACGGCCGAACCCCTCTCGGCCACCGCCGGGGAGACGTCACGGTGATCGCAATATACTATTTTCATGTGGGTAAAGAAGGTTTTGTACCGTACATGATCATGTCTCCCGACGCCGTGAAGCAGTCCGTCGCGAGACCCTTCACGACGGAGGGCGCCGAGCTGACCGAGGCGGCCGTCGCCGAGGCGAACGAACTGTACGCGGTGGGAAACTTCTGGGGCGACGACCAGGCCGGGAGGATCTTCTACCACGGCGACTCCGGATCACCGGGCTACCGGGACATGGCCGAGGGGGTCATGGGCGAGGCGCACGCGCTCGGGGGCCTCTGCGTCCGGATCGGGGACCGCATCTTCACCATGGGAGCGAACGTCGAGGCCGCCGAGTGGGAGGCCATCTCCCACGTGCCGCGGATGCCGTGGTGAGGCTCGGACGCCCGGCGCTGTACCCGCTGGGCCTCACCGGGATGGCGGCCCTCGTCGCCTACGACGTGTACGAGCACTGGCCGGAGGGCGACCCGGAAGGGGCGCGCGCCGCGGCGGCCGTCTGGAGGTCGCTCGGCGAGCGGGTCCGGAGAGCGGCGAACGCCCTCGACCCGGTGGCGGCGCGGATGTGGCGGGACCACCCCGGCGAGGGCAGCACGGCGTTCCGGCGGTTCTGGCAGGGCGGCCTGCTGGCCGTCGCCGCGCGCCCCACCGGCGGCGGGGACGAGGGCGTCCGCCTCTCCTTCGAGGAGTACGCGGGGGCCGTCGCCGCCCACTGCGAGATGACGGCCGAGGCGTGCGAGGGGTACGCGGAGGCGGTCGAGGCGACCCGGCACGCCCTGGAGGTCCTGGCCGCGACGAGCATGGCGCAGCTGGCGTTCGCCGGATCCTGGCCGTGGCTGGGCGGGCCCGGCACGGCCGCCGTCAAGTGGGCCGCCGAACGCCTGTACCGGCGGATGCGGGCCCGGCTCATCGGGCAGCTCCTCGAACGGCACGTCGCGCAGATCGTGCGGGAGAAGGCGGCGACGTACGTCGCGGGCAGCGCCTTCTTCGCGCTCGGCGACACCGCCCTGTCGATCGGCGCGAAGGCGGCCTTCGGCGACGGCCCCGGCTCCTTCGAGGACAACGCGGTGGCGACCATGAAGGACTTCGCCTCCTGCCTGGTCTTCTTCGGCGTCTGGGACCTCACCAAGGCAGGCCCCCTGTCCCGGGTGTTCCGGAACAACGACCTGGGGGACTTCGCCTCCTACTACACCGGGTCGACCTCCTACACCGTCACCTACAACGCGCTGAGCGGAAAAACCGGGACCGACCTGGCGCCCACCCCGGAGCAGCTCACCGGCAAGCTCTTCATCGGTACGGCACAGCGCGGCAAGGCCCCCGGATGACCCGGTGACCCGCGCCTGTCCGGCACGGAATAGTTGAAGTATCAACTGAGTTGACGTCAACGAGTTCTTTGGAAGGAGCCGTAAATGCCCGCCGTGACCGTCGATAACCCGCTGACCCTGCCGCGTGTGGCCGCGCCGGCGGACGCCGTGCCGCGCCCCGTGATCGGCGTGACGACCGCACCGAGCGGTTTCGAGGGTGAGGGCTTCCCCGTCCGCCGGGCGTTCGCGGGGATCCATCACCGCCATCTGGACCCGTTCATCATGATGGACCAGATGGGCGAGGTGGAGTATCAGCCCGGGGAGCCGAAGGGAACCCCGTGGCACCCGCACCGCGGCTTCGAGACCGTCACCTACATCATCGACGGCGTCTTCGACCACCAGGACTCCCACGGCGGTGGCGGCACGATCACCAACGGCGACACCCAGTGGATGACGGCCGGCTCCGGCCTGCTTCACATCGAGGCTCCGCCGGAGCACCTGGTCATGTCCGGCGGGCTCTTCCATGGCCTCCAGCTGTGGGTGAACCTCCCGGCCAGGGACAAGATGATGGCCCCCCGCTACCAGGACATCCGCGGCGGCAGCGTCCAGCTGCTCACCTCCCCGGACGGAGGCGCGCTCCTGCGCGTCATCGCGGGCGAACTGGACGGCCACGAGGGTCCCGGCGTCACGCACACGCCGATCACCATGATCCACGCGACGCTGGCGCCGGGCGCGGAGATCACGCTGCCGTGGCGGGAGGACTTCAACGGCCTCGCGTACGTCCTGGCGGGCCGCGGGGCGGCCGGCGCCGAGCGCCGGCCGATCCACCTGGGCCAGACCGCGGTCTTCGGCGGCGGCGGCTCGCTGACCGTCCGCGCGGACGAGAAGCAGGACTCCCACACGCCCGACCTGGAGGTCGTGCTGCTGGGCGGGCGGCCGATCCGGGAGCCGATCGCTCACTACGGCCCGTTCGTCATGAACACCCGGCAAGAGCTTCAGCAGGCGTTCGAGGACTTCCAGAGAGGCCGGCTGGGCACGATCCCGGCCGTGCACGGAATGTCCGGGGGCGGCCTGTAGGGCACGCCGGGCCGCGCGGGGACGGATCCGGCCAGGCCATGGGCGGCTCGTGGAGCGAGGTCCGCCCGCCCCGCGCCGGCCGGTCCCGCCGGCCGCCTCCGAGGCCCGATACCTCCCCGCCCCGCACAGCGCCCTACAAACTTCACGGCCGGACCTTTGTCCGGTCCGGCCATTGGGCTGACCGGCGCCGGGTCCGAAGATCGGTTCCATGGATCTGCTGACCCGGCTGGTGGACAAGGGCATGCGCGGCGAGTCCGCGACGCGCGAGGAGGCGCTGGCGGTGCTGGCGACCTCCGACGACGACCTGCTGGCGGTGGTCGCCGCGGCGGGACGCGTGCGGAGGCGGTGGTTCGCGAACCGCGTCAAGCTCAACTACCTCGTCAACCTCAAGTCCGGCCTGTGCCCGGAGGACTGCTCCTACTGCTCCCAGCGGCTCGGCTCGACCGCGGGCATCCTGAAGTACAGCTGGCTCAAACCGCAGGAGGCGGCGGAGGCCGCCGAAGCGGGCGTGGCGGGCGGCGCCAAGCGCGTGTGCCTGGTGGCCAGCGGGCGCGGGCCCACCGACCGCGACGTCGAGCGGGTGGCCGACACCATCGCGGCGATCAAGGACCGCGCCCCGGACGTGGAGATCTGCGCCTGCCTGGGACTCCTGTCGGACCGGCAGGCCACCCGGCTCCGCGAGGCCGGAGTGGACGCCTACAACCACAACCTCAACACCTCCGAGGAGGTCTACGGCGAGATCTGCACCACGCACACCTTCGCCGACCGCGTCCGGACGGTGCGCAGCTCCCACGAGGCGGGCCTGTCGGCCTGCTCGGGGCTGATCGCGGGCATGGGAGAGACCCCCGGGGACCTGGTGGACACCGTCCTCGCGCTGCGCGAGCTGGCCGTGGACTCGGTGCCGGTGAACTTCCTGATCCCCTTCGAGGGCACCCCGCTGTCGGAGAACTGGACGCTGACCCCGCAGCACTGCCTGCGGATCTTGGCGATGACCCGGTTCGTCTGCCCCGACGTGGAGGTACGGCTCGCCGGCGGCCGGGAGATCCACCTGCGAACCCTCCAGCCGCTCGCCCTGCACGTGGTGAACTCCATCTTCCTGGGCGACTACCTCACCAGCGAGGGGCAGCCGGGCGCGGCCGACCTCGACATGATCGCCGACGCGGGCTTCGAGGTCGAGCAGGCCGGTGAGCCGTCGCTTCCCGAGCACCGCCGTACCCGGGACGGTGACACGGCCCCCGCCCCCGCCGCCGATCGGGAGGGCACGGCCGCCGACGCGTCCACCGGCGCCGCCGGTTCCCCGGCGCCCGCCCGCACCGACCTGGTCGCGCTGCGCCGTCGCGGCGCGGGTACCGACCTGCCGCCCAATGCCTGACCCCGGCACGCCCGCCCGGGGCGACGTCGCGCGACTGCTGGAGCTGGACCGGGCGCACGTCTGGCACCCGTACGGGCCGATGCCGGGGCAGGAGGCCCCGCTGCTGGTGGAGTCCGCCTCCGGGGTACGGCTGCGCCTGGCCGAGCCCGTCGAGGGCCGGACCGAGCTGATCGACGCCATGTCGTCGTGGTGGGCCGCCATCCACGGATACGGCCACCCGGCGCTGGACGCCGCCGTCCGCGACCAGCTGGGCCGGATGAGCCACGTGATGTTCGGCGGGCTCACCCACGAGCCGGCGATCCGGCTGGCCGCCCGGCTGGTGGAGGTCACCCCCGATCCGCTGGAGCACGTCTTCCTGGCCGACTCCGGCTCGGTGTCGGTCGAGGTGGCCGTCAAGATGTGCCTGCAGTACTGGCGCTCGCTCGGCAGGCCGGCCAAGCACCGCCTGCTGACCTGGCGCGGCGGCTACCACGGCGACACCTTCCTGCCGATGTCGGTGTGCGACCCCGAAGGCGGGATGCACGCCCTGTGGACCGGGGTGCTGCCGCGGCAGGTCTTCGCCGACGCGCCGCCCCAGGGGTTCGACACCGAACCCGACCCCGCCTACCTCGCCCACCTGGCCGATCTGATCGGACGGCACGCGCACGAGCTGGCGGCGGTCGTCGTCGAGCCGGTGGCGCAGAACGCCGGCGGCATGCGCTTCCACTCCCCCGGCTACCTGCGGGCGCTGCGCGAGCTGTGCGACGCCCACGACGTGCTGCTGGTCTTCGACGAGATCGCCACCGGCTTCGGCCGCACCGGCGCCTTCTTCGCCGCGGACCACGCGGCCGTCTCGCCCGACGTGATGTGCGTGGGCAAGGCCCTCACCGGCGGCTACCTCACCATGGCCGCCGCCCTGTGCACCTCGGAGGTGGCGTACGGCATCGGCCGCGGGGAATATCCCGTGCTCGCCCACGGGCCCACCTTCATGGCCAACCCGCTGGCCGCCGCCGTGGCCTGCGCCTCCCTCGACCTGCTCGGCGACGGGGCATGGGAGGCGCGGGTCAAGCGGGTCGAGGCCGGGCTGCGGGCGGGGCTGGCCCCGGCCCGTGAGCTGGACGGCGTCCGCGACGTGCGGGTCCTCGGCGCGATCGGGGTGATCCAGCTCGACCGGGAGGCGGACCGGGTCGCGGCGACCCGCGCCGCCGTACGGCACGGGGTGTGGATCCGGCCGTTCCGCGACCTGATCTACACCATGCCGCCCTACGTCACCGATGACGCCGATCTGGCCCGGATCACGGCCGCGCTCGTGGCGGCCGCCGACGCGGTCGGCTCGGCATGAGAGTGACGCGGGCGACGTACGGCTGTCGGTTCGGCATGGGGGTGACGCGGGCGAGGCGCGGCGCGGTCAGCTCGGCATGAGGGTGACGCAGGCGACGCGGGCGCCGGCCGCGCCGGCGTCGGGGCCGGACGCCTTGGTGGGCTCGGCGTGGATGACGAGGGAGCGGGGCCGATGGGCCGGGGTGAACGCCCAGTCCTGCCGGGAGGTGGCCGTGGCCGCCCCGGTGGCGTCGGTGGTGAAGTCGAGCCAGAACTCGGTGGCGGCGCTCGCCCCGGCGGTCTCGTGCCCGTGCCCCGCGTCGGCACGCGGGTGACCGCCCTTCGCGTCATGCCCGTGACCGGCCTTCGCCCCGGGTCCGTGGTCCGTGCCGGGATGTGAGTGGCCGGGGTCACCGGGTCGCCGGAAGTGCGGGCCGGCGGCGGCGGGCTTCTTCCCGCAGGGGTCGACGTGCAGGTGCGCGCCGTACGTCCGGCCGGGGAGGAAGCCGCTGACCGTGGCCGTGGTGACGGCGAACACCGACCCCGACTCGGCGGTCACCTGGACCGAGGCGCCGGGCGGCGCCAGCGCGGCGTCGTAGACGATCGCCGTGGCCTTGGGGGTGGCCGCGGTGAGCACTCCGCCCCCGGAGAGACGGACCGCGGCCGGAGGCGGGTCCTGGGCCGGGATGGGGTCCTGGGCGGGGATGTGGCCCACCGGGTGGGACGCCACCTCCCGCTGCTCCCCGCAGGCCGCGCAGAGCAGCCCGGCGGCGGCGAGGACGACGACGGCGGCACGCATACGGCATCTCCTTCGGCGGATACGGCGTGGGCGGCCACTCTATTGAGTGACCGCATGATCACGCATGGTATTCGCCGTTCCCGTCGCGGCCGCCCCACCGCCGGCCGGGAGCGGCCGCCCGCGCCGCCGTCCGGTGGTCCGCCGTCCTCCCGGGCCCGCCCCGGCGAGCGGGTCTCCCCGCCGGCCGGCCGTTCCCGCCGCCGCCGTCAGGCGTGGGAGGCGGCGATCTCGTCGATCCGCGCGGCCAGGGCGAAGTCCAGCTCGGTCAGGCCGCCCGCGTCGTGGGTGGTCAGGGCGAAGCTGAGCTTGCGCCAGCGGATGTCGATGTCGGGGTGGTGGTTGAGCTTCTCCGCCTCGACGGCGATCTCGTCGACGATGCGGATCGCGGTGGGGAAGTCGCGGGCCTCGATCACGCGGCAGATCTCATGGCCCTCCAGCCACCATTCGGGTACGTCGTTCATCTTCCGGGTCACGGCGGAGTCGTCAAGCGGGTCCATCGGGCCATGACATCACACCGGGGACGGCCGCGCGGGTACGGCCCGGCGTCCGGTGCGTGGACCGGGTTTGCTGCCTTTCGTCGCGAACGCCTACTTTGATCGCATGTTGCTGGCGGAGCAGCGGCGCCTGCTGTGTGAGTACGGCCGCCGGGTGGTCGAGACCGGACTTGTGCTCGGGACGTCCGGGAACCTCAGCGTACGCGCGGGCGACCTGGTCGCGGTCACCCCGGCCGGGGGCGCCCTGGACCGGCTGGAGCCGGAGTCGTGCCCGGTGGTCGACGTCGGGGGCCGCCTGGTCGACGGGGATCTCCAGCCGTCCTCGGAGACCCCGATGCACCTGGCGGTGTACGCCTCCGCCGACGTCCGGGCCGTGGTGCACACCCACTCCACCTTCGGCACCGTGATCGCCACGACCATGACCGAGCTGCCGCCGATCCACTACAACACCCTGCTGCTGGGCGGCGTCGTCCGGGTGGCCGGATACGCCACCTACGGCACGCCCGAGCTGGCCGCCAACGTCCGGGCCGCGCTCGACGGCAGGCGCGCCGCGCTGCTGGCCAACCACGGCGGGGTCACCGTCGGCGACGACCTGGAGGCCGCCTTCGAGGCGGCCCGGCTGCTGGAGTGGCTCTGCGAGGTCTACGTCCGCGCCAGGTCCGTGGGCGAGCCCCGGGTGCTCACCGAGGAGCAGCTCGCCGCGGTGACCCACCGTTCCCGGAATCCCCCGGAGTTCCCGCGCCGCGGCGATTGACCGCCCCGCCCCACCCCCGTCGGAGGTTCGACCCATGCCCCTGCAGCTCACCGGCACCCCCGGCGATCCCGACCTGATCCGGCTGCCCTGGGACCGGCCGCTCGCCGAGTGGCCCGAGCACCACCTCGTCTCGCTCCCGCGGGGCATCTCGCGGCACGTCGTACGCTTCGCCCGCCTGTCGGGCCGGGTCTACGCGATCAAGGAGATCAGCGAGTACTACGCCAAGCGGGAGTACCGCCTGCTGTGGGACCTGCACCGGATGGACACCCCGGCGGTGGAGCCGGTGGCCGTGGTCACCGGGCGGACCGGCCCGGACGGGGAGCCGCTGGACTCCGCGCTCATCACCCGTCACCTGCAGTTCTCGCTGCCCTACCGCGCGGTCATGTCGGGCACGCTCCGGCCCGAGACGCTCAACCGGCTGCTGGACGCGCTCGCCGTGCTGCTCGTGCGGCTGCACCTGACCGGGTTCTACTGGGGCGACTGCTCGCTGTCGAACGTGCTGTTCCGCCGGGACGCGGGCTCGTTCGCCGCCTACCTGGTGGACGCCGAGACCGGCGAGCTGCACCCGATGATCAGCGAGGGGCAGCGCCTGTACGACATCGACGTGGCGCACGTCAACATCTTCGGGGAGATGCTGGACCTCCAGGCGGGCGGCCTGCTGCACCCCTCCATCGACCCCGAGGAGGTCGCCGGCTCGGCCCGCGACCGCTACCACGGCCTGTGGGGCGAGCTCACCTCCGACGCCATCATCGAGGAGGTGGACTGGCACGTCATCGACCAGCGCATCCGCCGGCTGAACTCCCTGGGCTTCGACGTCGCCGAGATGATGGTCCGCCGCAAGGCGGGCACCGGGCGGCTGATCGTCCGTCCCAAGGTCGTGGACGCCGGCCACCACCAGCGCCGGCTCCTGCGCCTGACCGGCCTGGACGTGGAGGAGAACCAGGCCAGGCGGCTGCTCAACGATCTCGACTCCTTCCGGGTGTCGCACGGCCTGCGCCACGAGGACGAGGCGATCGTGGCGCACCGCTGGCTCGCGGAGGTCTTCCTGCCGACGGTGGACGCGGTCCCCGGGGAGCTGCGCGGCAAGCTGGAGCCGGCCCAGTTCTTCCACGAGGTGCTGGACCACCGCTGGTTCCTGTCGGAGGAGGCCGGCGGTGACGTCGGGCTGACCGCCGCGGTGGAGTCGTACGTGAAGCACGTTCTCGTTCACAAGCCGTATGAGGAAGCGCTCATCTCCGATGAATGAGCCGGGGTGGATGATGTTTCCCCCCTAGGGATGAACATCCTTATCCTCGGATGGGAAATATCACCTCCTGACATATCTATCTTTCACATAGAAAGCTTCCTTCCTCAGGAATGTCCCTACGCTGACCGGGCGACGCCTTGGAGTCGTCGGCGAGGGAGGTCCCGTGCTCGGAATCGAAGACTGCGTGACGGAGGCCATGGCCATCCCCGGCGCGCTGGACGCGCTGCTGATCGACCAGACCAGCGGGATGGCGGTGGCGGTGGGCGGCGGCCGCGACGAGGACGTCGACGGGGCGGCCGCCGCACTGAGCGAGACCCTGCGGGCCGCGATGGACGGCCTCGCCCTGAATTCACCCGGCGGAACGATCCGAATAAACGACATGATCGTAACCGCGGATAACGGACATCATTTACTCCGGCCGATGGAAACGGCCTTCGACGGCCCGCTGGTGATTTATGTCCGCCTTGACCCTGAACGCTCGAACCTCGCCCTCGCCCGCCACCGCCTGCGGTCCATTTCCGGCCGACTCGTCACGACGTGACGCCATGCCGACGATGGAGAGCGTTCTCAGCGACCTGGCCGAGGACCGCGTCACCGGCGCGCTGCGCCTGGACGAGGCGGGGACGGTCTACCTGACCGACGGCCGGGTGACCTACGCCGAGACCCCGGCCGTCCCAAGGCTGGAGGAACTGCTGACCGCGGGCGACAGGATCCCGGCGCAGGCCGTACGGCAGGCCAGGCAGGCGGCCACCGAGGACCGGCCGGGCGGTGAACGGCTGGTCGGGCAGGGCGTGCTGACCCGCGGCGAGCTGGAGTTCTGCGTGCTGAGCGCGGTGCTCGACGCCGCGTACTTCCTGTCCGGCGCGGCCGCGCACCGGAAGGGGTTCCGTTCCGGGGACCGGCACTGGCTCGGACCCCAGTGGTACTTCGACGTCGCCGGGCTGTCCCGGGAGTGCGAGCGGAGGAGGGCCCAGTTGGACCGTGCCTGGCCGTCCGGCGAGCTGGACACGCTCCCGGTCGTCCCCCTGGCGCGCATCCCCGCCCAGCGGGTGGTGCTGACCTCACTGCAGTGGGAGGTCCTGGTCGCGGCCGACTCCGCCGCCACCCCCGCGGAGCTGGCGCGCAGACTCGGCCGGCCCGCCTACTCGGTGCTGCTCGCCGTACGGCGGCTGGCCGCGGCGGGGCTGCTCCGCGTCCCGGAACCGGGCGAACGGCCCGGGGTCGCGCCCGTCTCCGGGACGGGGGCACCGGCGTCCCGGATCCCGCAGGCGCCGTCACCCCCGCAGACGCCGCGGGCTTCACAGGCACCGTCACTCCCGCAGAAGCCGCAGACGCCGTCGGCCCCGCCGGCGCTGCCGCGGCGCCCGAAGACCACCGGGGAGCCCCGGGCGGGCGGGGAACCCCGGGACGGCGCCGCGGGGGGCACCGCGTCCGCGCGGTGGCTCCCCGCGGCGACCGGGGACCCCGCCGACGTGAACCTGCTCATCCGGCTGAGGAACGCACTGGAGGCACTGACATGAGCTCGTCCCGATGCCGCTGAGGTTGCGGACGTTGAAGCTGATCGGAAGGAGACCGCCGGTGGAGGCGCGTGACCGGGAACCGCAGGCGACGCTGCCGACACGCGACCGGCCGTACCCGGATCCCGCCGCGTCCCGCGACCGGGACCTCGTGCCGTTCCGCGAGTCCGGCGCCGAGTCTCCCGGACCCGCCACCGGACCGTCCGGACCGTCCGGACCGTCCGGACCGTCCGGAGCGGGCACGCCGGGCACGCCGGGCACGCCGGGCACCGTACCGGCGTCCCCCGCACAGACCCCTTCCACGCCGGACGGGGAGGGGGTGTCGCGCCGCGAGCGGGCCCGGCGGGAACTGGCCCTGCTGCGCGACCGGCTGCACGAGGAGATGGCGCTGCTGCGCGAGCGCGTGCCGGAGGTGAACGGAAGCATCGCCTGCAGCGTGGACGGCCTGACGCTGGCGAGCGACCTGCGAGGCGAGACCGAGCAGATCGGCGCGCTGTCCTCCGCGGTGCTCGCGCTCAGCAGCCGGCTGACGGCCATGGCCGACAAGGGCTCCTTCGAGGAGACGCTGATCTCCGGTGACAACGGCTACGCGGCCTTCTACGCCGCCGGCCCCACGATCGTCCTCACGGTGCTCGCCCGGCCCGGGACCAACCTCGGGCTGCTGCGCCTGGAGGGCCGCAAGACGGCGGTGAGAATGGCCGCCCTCACGTCCCGCACATCGACAACCCACTGATCGGAGTCAGACATGGGCAACATGGATATCTCTCTCAAGGAAATGATGGGCATCGACGGCGCGGTCGGCGCGGTCGTCGTCGACTACAACAGCGGCATGGCGCTGGGCGCGCTCGGCGGCTCCAAGGACCTGGACCTCCAGGTGGCCGCGGCGGGCAACACCGAGGTCGTCAAGGCCAAGCTGCGGACGATGGACTCCCTCGGCCTCAAGGACACCATCGAGGACATCCTCATCACGCTCAGCGCGCAGTACCACATCATCCGCCCGGTCACCGGCCGGAGCGGCAAGGGTCTCTTCCTGTACCTGGCGCTGGACCGCAACCGGGGCAACCTGGCGCTGGCCCGGCACACCCTGCGGATGATCGAGGAGAGACTCGAGGTCTGATCCTCCGGTACGGCTCCGCGCACCGGGAGCGCGGGCCGTACCGGAGCTCACCGCTCGGCGGAGGCGGTGAGCTCACCGATCGCGTCGGCGAAGGCCGGCCAGAGCAGGCGCGGCAGGTCGTGGCCCATGCCGGGGAAGGTGACCAGTCTGGCGCCGGGGATCGCGTCCGCCGTGGCGATCCCCCCGGCCACCGGGATGAGCTGGTCGGCCTCGCCGTGCAGTACGAGGGTGGGTACGGTGATCTTCCCGAGCAGCGCCGTACGGTCGCCCGAGGCCAGGATCGCGGCGAGCTGCCGGGCGGTCCCGGCCGGGTCGAGGCCGCGGTCGTAGCTGAGTTCGGTGATCTGGGCGACGCGCTCGCGGTCCATCCGGTATCCGGGGGATCCGAGGATCTCCCAGGTGCTCAGCGCCTGACGGATCGCGGCCTCGCGGTCGGGCGGCGGCGGCGCCATGAGCACCGCCATCGCCGCCTCGGTGGGCGGGGCGACCGCGTGGCCGGGGGTGGACATGATCGAGGTGAGGCTCCGCACCCGGCGCGGATGGCCGATCGCCATCGCCTGGGCGATCATGCCGCCCATCGAGGCGCCGACCACGTGGGCCGACTCCCAGCCGAGCGCGTCGAGCAGCCCGGCGGCGTCGTCGACCATGTCGTCGAGCAGGTAGGGGGCCCGGCCGCCGCCGAGGGCGGGCGCCCCGGCGTCGTTCAGGTGGGTGGACTCGCCGGCGTCGCGGTTGTCGAACCGCACCACGTGGTGCCCGCGGCCGGCGAGCAGCTCGCAGAACTCCTCGTCCCAGTGGATCATCTGGGCGCCGAGACCCATGATCAGCAGAAGCGGCCGGTCGCCGGGAGACCCGAAGGTCTCGTAGGCGATCTCGATGCCGTTGGCCCGGACGCGCGTCGTCATGTCGCTCCCTCTCCCCCGTCCGTCCCCGGGCGGGCCGGGTGGCCGCCCGGACGGTTCCCGCCGCCCGGAGACGACGGACCGGTAACCCGGAACAGAATGTCATTCTGCCCAGGTCGGGGCAAGACATCCCGTGCCGAAGGGCCGGAGAGCGAAAAGCAGGAGCGGACGCCCTGCGCCGGCGTCCGCTCCCGTGTCCAGGAAAGGCTGAGGTGAAGCTCTTCGCTTCCGGCCGTCACGGCCTGACCGGGCCGTCACGGCCCGGTGGGGCCGTCACGGCCCGGTGGAACCCTTATGACCCGGTGAGCCGTCACGGCCCGACGGTGCCGCCCTGGCGCGGGGCGGCGTCGTGACGGTCCGGCGGCGGCGCCGTGACGGTGCGGCGGCGCCGTGACGGTGCGGCGGCGCCGTTCCGGCCGGTTACGGCTTGACGGTGATCTGGACCGGCTTGGCCGGGTCGCCGTCCCGCTTGCCCCAGGCACCGGTGGAGAAGGGGACCGGGTCGTTCTTCTTGCCCGGACCGTCGCCCCACTTGGTGATGACGTAGTCGACCTTGATGTGGCCCATGCCGCCGTTGCCGTCCACGCCGAGGGTGCCGGGGTTGAACGTGCCGCCGGTCAGGTCGGCGAAGGTCTTGGCGTCGAGGTCGATCATGACGCCGCTGCTGGAGGGGACGCCGGGGCCGCGGTCGCCGACGAAGAACTTGGCCTTCTTGCCCTTGTAGATGACGTAGCCCTCGGTGAACAGCGGCCAGCTCGGGCTGGCGATCATGCCCTTCTGCATCGGCTTGCCACTGGCGGGGAGGCCGGTGTCACCGGCGCGGCCGGAGGAGTCGTCCCAGAAGTAGGAGGCCTTGGTCTGGCCCTTCAGCATGACGGTCTTGGTGACCTTCTGCGGCTTGGCGGGGGCGGCCTGCTCCGGCGCGGCGGCCTGCCCGGGAGCGGCCTGCTCGGGAGCGGCGGCGGCCTGGGCGGGGGCGGCCTCGGGGACCGCGGCCGCGACCGGCTCGCTCACCGCGGTGACCCCGGCGCCGGCCGCCGAGGCGGCGGGCGCGTCCCGGTCGACCGAGGGGAGGGCCGAGACGGCGGCGGCGGAGGCGAGGAGCCCGGCGCCGACCAGGCCGGCGACGGCGTATCGGGTCTTGCGGGCGGACGTGCGGGGATCCAGGGAAGGCATGAGGAAACGAACTCTTTCGCGAGGGAACGGGGCAGCCGGACGCCATGCGTGAAGGGAGGCGTCGGCGGGGTCGCGCTCACAGGGAAGAAGAGGCGCAGGGATGGATCAGGTGGCGCTACACGGAGCGCTGGGGGATGCCGCGACCGATCGCGGCGGAAGAACCCAGGGGATGTGAAAGTCTCAGAGGACCGGCAGCGAAATGCGGTATACCGGTACGAAGGTGGCGCGGTCTCCCACTGAGGGATCTCCTCTCCATCTCGTCTACCGGGTTAGCTGACGGGTTCGGGCGGTGGAGTGCCCTACCACCGCGTTCGCGGCGGATTCACCCCGGAAGGTGGGTCCCCGGCTCCCATGCCATGACGGCTTCGGGATTCGACGTCGGCCCGGTCGCCCCCTCGGATGAGGGTGCAGGTCACCTGCCGATGACTAGGACACTACCGGGCAAATCAGACAAAGCAAAGCAGAACCCATGGAATGACCAGAAGATCTACCTTCTATGGCCAAGAAAGGGCACATGATCCGGTTTATCGGCCCCTGAACCGGCGCGGACCAGGGCGTACACGCCGTGGCGAACCACATACGGGTGATTCACCGCCGCCATTTCCCGCGGCCCGCGGTCCCGCCCGGAACCCCGGGAAACGGCCGCCCGCCCCGGTCAGTCCCACCAGAACGACCAGGCGTTCCTGCCCATGATCTGCTCGGCGTAGCCGGCGAGCGTGCCGGCGCTGTAGACGACGCTGTCCGGGCAGAACGTCCAGTGCTCCGCCGCGACGTGCAGGGCGTGCTCCGCCGTCGTGGGGGGCGCCGCGACGCTCAGGTCGAGGGTGTTGAAACCCACGCCCACCAGCCGCGCCCCGAACCGCTCCTCCCAGCTCCGCACCACGGCGGCCAGCGGGACCATCCACTCGTTGTGGTTCAGCGCGCCCTGCCACCCCATGACGGCCAGCGCGTCGGCCCCCCGGTCGACGGCCACCAGGCCCAGAGGGGTCCTGCGCTCGGCGACCAGCCCGGCGTACCAGTCGGCGACCACGTCGGGGTCGGTGGCGAGCCTGCCCGCGGGGGCCGGACCCGGGCACCGCGCGCCGAACGGAGCCAGCAGCTCCAGCTGCTCGGCGTCCGCCCTCTCGGTCCAGTCGGCCCAGACCTCCGCCATGAAGGCGGCGGTGTGATAGTTGTCGATCTCCTCCACCGTGTCCGGGGCGATCTGCCCGGACGACCACGGCTGGACGGAGTCCTCCAGCAGCAACGGCCACAGGCCCGAGCGCGGGTGCTCGGCCCGCAGGCCGGACCACAGCCCGGCGGAGACCGGCTCGTCACTGAGCCAGAACGCCGGACGATAACCGACCATCAGCTGGGAGTAACCGGGGTCGGGCCACACCACGTCGCCTGGAGGCAGCTCGACCGAGAGCGCCCGCCCCTCACCGCCGCCGGCGAACAGCTGGCCCAGCAACGGCGGAAGTTGCCCCCGCTCGCAATCGCTCATCCCTGTCGATCCGATCCTGACCACGGACCAATTTTGGCCTGTCAGGCGGCGGGAGGACAGTTCTCCCCCCAGCGCGGCCGAAAAACACCGCCTTCACGGCCCTCGCGGGGAGGGCCGAGGGGCCGTCGCGGGCTCCGCGAGCTCGCGGACCACCTCGGCGAATCCGCGCACCAGCGGGTCGTCCGCACCCCTGGGCCAGGCCAGGGCCACCCGCAGCGGCTCGACGTCGGTGAGGGGCACCCAGGCCAGGTCGGGGCGGGCGTAGTAGCGGGCCATGCTCGACGGGGCGAAGCAGACGGCGGCGCCCTCGGCCACCTGCTCCAGCATCTCCTCGACGTTGTCGTTGGTCGGCCCCCAGCGCGGGGCGGAACCGTCCGGCCGGGGGTTGACCGCCCACCATTCCACCCATTCGCGCGGCGCCCGTTCGGTCCACATCAGGGGCTCGCCGGCCACCTCCATGACGGAGACGCCGTCGCGACCGGCGAGCGGGTCGTCGCGGTCGGGCTGGACGTCACCGACACCGCCCGGATCGCCGCCGTGGTCGCCGAGGTCGTCCTCTGGTACGGGCGCGTGGACGTGCTGGTCAACAACGCCGGGCGCGGACTGGTCGGCGCCGTGGAGGAGACCTCGGACCGCGAGCTGCGCGACCTGATGGAACTGCACTTCTTCGGCCCGGCGGCGCTGACGCGGGCCGTGCTGCCGCACATGCGCCGCCAGGGATCGGGTGCGATCGTGCAGATGAGCAGCATGGGCGGCCGGTTCACCTTCCCGGGCGTGGGCGCCTACTCGGCGACCAAATTCGCCCTGGAGGGGCTCTCGGAGGCGCTCGCCCAGGAGGTCGCGCAATTCGGGATCAAGGTGCTGGTCGTGGAGCCGGGGGCGTTCAGGACGGGCTTCGCCGGCGGCGGTGCCCTGCTGCAGTCGGCCGTCATCCCCGCCTACGAGACCGTCGTCGGCCCGGTCCGCTCCGGCCTGCCGGAGTCCGACGGCAGGCAGCCCGGCGACCCGGCCAAGGCGGCGGCGGCCGCCCTCGACGCGGAGGAGACCCCGCTGCGCCTCCCGCTGGGCGACGACGCCGCCGACGCGATCGCGGCCAGTCTGGAGAACGCCCGCGCGGAGTTCGCCGCCTGGGAGAAGGTGGCCCGCGGTACCGGCTTCGACGCCTGACCGGCCCGGCGCCTCCTCCGGGGACCGGTGGGCCGGCCCGCTCTTCCCGGCCGCGCGGGAACGCTCAGCCCCGTCCCGGAGACGGCGGGGGCGGCCAGGGTCCGGCCGGCAGGACACGCGTGCCGTCGGGCCCGGTCGGCTCGTGGCCCGGCACGGGCGGCCTCGGGCCGTACGGACCCTGTGCGGCGTGCGGCGGGGGCTCCACGCGGGGAGGGAGCGGCGGGACCGGCGTACCGTGCGGAGGCGGCTGCGGGTGACGCGCCGGGCCGGGCGGCGCCTGGTGAGCCGGGTACGGGGTCGCCTGAAGGGAGAGGTGCGGCGACGGCGGCATCTGGTGAGGGTGCGGCGGTGGCATCTGATGGGGATGCGGCGATCCCGGGCCGTGCGGGAGGTACGCCGGGCCGGGCGGAGGGAACGCCCCACCCGGCGGGGGAACCGGACCGCCGGGCGGCATGCCGTACGGCGAAGGCGGTACGGCCGGCCCGCCGGGTGGCGCGCCGTACGGCGGGAGCGGGGCGGACGGGGAAAGCGGTACGGCCGGCGCCGCGCCCGCGCGCCGCGCCTGGCGGCGGTTGCGGATCACGAAGAACACGACGAGGACCGGGACCAGCACCATGACGACCGTCTGGGCGATCGCACCCGGCACGCTCGAGACGCCGACTTCGATCCAGGGCCCGTCGTCCTCGGTGGGCTCCGGGCGGGGCGTCGGAGTGGGTGAGGGGGGCGGGGTGCCGAGCGGGTTGGCCTTGACGGTCCTCACCTTCGCGGTCAGCGCCCGCACCGGGTCGACGACGCCGCGGCTGAAGGCCGCCTTGTCAGAAAGGAGCGGGCTGTCGTGCGCGGTGCTCACCAGACGGTTGATCACGTCCCTCGCGCGCAGGTCGGGTTCCTTCGATCTGATCAACGCCGCCACCCCGGCCACGATCGCCGCCGCGTCGCCCGTGCTGCTCCCAATGCCGTACCCGTTGCCGGACTCCCGGCGGGGCAAGGAACCGATGATTTTCTCGGCGGGAGCGGCGAGCGCCACCTGCCGTCCCACAACGGAGCCGGACCACAACCTCCCCGACCGGGTCGTACCGCCGACCGAGACGACGCCCGGGATCGACGCCGGGCACCTGAGGTTGTAATCGTCACGGTTGTCACCGGCCGCCGCGACCACCACGACATCACTGGAAAGCGCGTAGCGGACGGCCTCGATGTCCTCCTGGAGGCAGAACCGGAGGTTCTCCGACAGCACGATGACCCGCGCGTCGTTCCGCACGGCCCAGCGGATGGCCTGACCGTAGGTCTCGTGGTCGTATCTCCGGCCGAGGTTGACCGGCAGGATCCTGGCGTCGGGCGCGATGCCGAGCAGGCGCATGTCGCTGCCGCCGGGCCCCACGATGAGCCCGGCCATGCCGGTGGCCCGTCCGTCGTCCACCTCCTCCCGCCCGTCGGCCGCCACCGCGGTGTCGAAGGAGTGCCCCCGTAGGACGCGGCCCTTTATGCCTATAACTGATCGTTTCAGAGTGAGGTTCGCAGGCGGCGGAGGCATGTGAGGCTGCAGGCCGGTTCGAGCAGCCCGTAGTGGGGGTCGGCGCGTCGTTCGTAGCGGGCGTGGAGTCGTTTGAACCGGTGCAGCCAGGCGAAGGCGCGCTCGACCACCCAACGCACCTTGCCCGGTCCTGAGCCGTGGGCGACACCGCGTCGGGCGATCCTGGGCATGATGCCGCGCTTCCACAGCAGGCGGCGGTACTTGTCGAGGTCGTAGCCCCGGTCGGCGTACATACGCCGGGGCTTGCGGCGGGGACGTCCGCGTGGACCCCGGATCGGTGGGACCGCGTCCAGCAGTGGCAGAAGCCGGGTGACATCGTGCCGGTTGCCACCGGTGAGCGTGACGGCGAGCGGGGTTCCGTGACGGTCGACGATCAGATGGCGATTGGAGCCGGGGCGGCCCCGGTCAACCGGCGAGGGGCCGGTGCAATCCCCCCTTTGAGTGCCCCAATGTGCGAGCCGCCCACCGCGCAGTCGTCGAGGTCCGGCAGGCCTCAGAGTGACCAATTCTTCAGCTTTATTGGATTCAGAATCAGCCACACGTTCGTGACGCCTTCATCGCTGACACCAAAGGCAACCACTCCGTATTTACGCCCCTCATTTCGAAGAATGTATCCGAGACCGTCAGCCGTGTCGCATCGCTCAAGACCGAGGGCGGACCGCTTGCGCATCACTCCCACGAACCACCGGGCCACATGATCCGACCCACGGATGACCCGAGGTGCGGCATTGACGAAGCCGCCGCCGTCCACTCGCAGTTCGACGTCTGGAGCCAACACGTGGAGCAGGCCCTCGATGTCCCCTCTGACAGTTGCACTACGGAATGCCCGAACGACCTCATCATGCTGGTGGGGAGAGACCTGTGCGCGTCTTCCTCGTCGAACGTGGCGGCGTGCGGACGTTGCCAGTTGCCTTGTCGCCGCCACTGAACGGCCTACGACACCAGCAATCTCGTCAAACGGGACGCCGAACACATCATGCAGGACGAACGTCACTCGCTCTGCCGGGGTCATGGCCTCGAGGACCGTCAACAATGCCATGCTGACGGCATCATCGAGGGTGACACGTTCGAGCGGATCAGCAGCGAGATGACTGGAGTTCAGTGGCGCAACGGCTGTGCCTGCAAAGAGGTCGGCCGGAACCGGCTCCGGCAGCCATTGCCCGACGTACGTCTCCCGTCGCGCCCGCGCGGAACCCAGCAAGTCGAGTGAGATGCGGCTCGCAACCCGAATAAGCCATGCCGCAGGCGCGGCAATTTTGTCGCGTTCCTCGGGCTCAAGGCGGTACCACCTCACATATGCCTCTTGCACGACGTCCTCGGCATCGGCCAAGGTGCCCATCATGCGAAAGGCCAGCGACAGCAGACGATGCCGCTCCGCCATGACCGAATCGAGAGCCCATGATCCATCACGCTCGGCTTTTCCGAACTCCGCGGATTCGACAGGAAGATCTCCCGACATGGGGCACCCTTTCCCATTGGAGCACAGCACGCCTGATATTGCCTGGCGGTCAGACGTTCCTGCCTCGCTCCACCATCGTATTCAGGCGGTGGGGATCCCTGTAATCGGGTACCGCACGGTGCCTGTCCGGTACGCGCCGCGCGGAACCATGGCATCGAGGGGCTCCTGTCCGTCCACGGTCACAACCTCACGATCGTCTCCGCGATCGGCCAGAGTGGCACGGAAGAGGTCGTCATGGTAGAACCGGTCGGGTCCAGCGATCTCGACCACACTTCCCGGCTCCAGCGTCGTGACAGCCTCGGCGAGCAGCTCGACGACTTCGTCCAGCTCGACGGGCTGGATGAATGACCTCGGAGCGAGAACCTTTCCGTCCACGGTGTGCTGGTCGATGAGGACAGGGATGTAGCTCTGGAACTGGGTGGCCCGAATGATGGTGGCGGGGATCGAAGCGGATCGCACGGCCTTCTCCTGCGCCACCTTGCCGAGGTAGTACCCGATCTCAGATGCGTCCCCTTCCCCGACGCCGACAATGGAGAGCACGATGTGATGACCCACACCTGCCCGCTTGCCCTCCGTAGTCAGGTTGTTGATCGCCCCCTCGAAGAACGAGATTGCCCCCTCCGCATCAAAGCGGGGGGTGTTGAGGACGTTCACGATCGTGTCGACTCCGACGAGAGCCTCGGCGAGTCCCTTGCCCGAGATCACGTCGATCCCGTCCTCGAGTCCTCCCGAGACCACCTCGATGCCCTTGGCCTCCAGGTTGTCAGCAAGGCGGGACCCGACACGGCCGCGCCCACCAGCGATGAAAACCTTCATTCCCTCACTCCGTTCCAGGGCACCGGTCGCCGCCCTCACCAACAGACGACGCAGGCCGGAAAAATGTGAGGTTGCGAAGCAGGCTTGCTACTACCGACGGCGTGTTCGAGTAGTGATCGTTTGGTTCGGCGCGTTCGTTTGAGTGTGCGTGGTCCAGGTCGATGAGCGGAAGGACCTCGGTGAGACGACGCGCCAGCATGTTGATCACGGCCCATCGGATCATCGCCTCGCTGATCGGCGGCTGACGCTCATAATCACGGGCCAGCCGCCGATACGTCATCATCCAGGCCAGCGTCCCCCCTTTGAGCGCGCGGACATGGGAGCCGCCGATGGCCGCGACCTCCGGGTCGAGCAGGCCCGCGGCCCGTAGCTCAGCCGACAGCAACGCACGCAGGCGCGGCCAGACACCGGCCTCGGTCCAGTCGCGCAGCCGTCGCCGGCAGGTCACGCCCGAGCAGCCGATCGCCGAGGCCGGCACATCGCGCCAGACCACGCCGGTGCGCAGGACCTAGATGATGCCGGCCAGGGCCATGCGGTCATCGATCGGCCGCCGCCCCGGAACCCCCGCCCGAGCCGGCCCTCGCCCGCGCCCCGGGAAGTCCCCGGCCGGCCCGCCCAGAGGCGCATCGGCACCCCGAATCAGATCACGGAAAGATAACGGTTGACGGTCACCGTCCCGGTGAAGATCGAAAACGGATATCCAGGAGCGGCTCCGCCCCTTTTCGACCTGGAAGACGGCCCATGTCCCAGCCTGAACGCCCCCGACGCCCGCGCCGCGCCCCGCGCCCCCGGTCCGCCTGGCCCGTCCGGCTCGCCCGGAGCCTCCCCGTCCGGGTGGTCCTCGTCGCGGCCGTGTCCCTGGCCGCCTTCGCCTACTCCAACAACGGCTCCTGGCGGGCACACGGCAAGGGCGAGCCGCTGATCCTCGCCCACCGCGGCATGGCGCAGACGTTCGGCTTCGAGGGCATCACGAACGAGACCTGCACGGCCGGGCGCATCCACCCGCCGGAGCACCCCTACCTGGAGAACACGCTGCCCTCCATGCGGGCGGCCTTCAAGGCGGGGGCGGACATGGTCGAGTTCGACGTCCAGGTGACCCGGGACCGCAGGATCGCCGTGTTCCACGACGCCACCCTCGAATGCCGCACCGACGGCCGGGGCGAGGTCCGCGACCACACCCTCGCCGAGCTGCGGCGTCTCGACGTCGGTTACGGATACACCGCCGACGGCGGCGCGACCCACCCCTTCCGCGGCAAGGGCGTGGGCCGCATGCCGGCCCTGGAACAGGTCCTCGCCGCGTTCCCCGAGCAGAAGCTGCTGATCCACGTCAAGAGCGACGTGGCGGCCGACGGCGAGCTGCTCGCCGCCCGTCTGGCCACGCTGCCTCCGAAGCGGCTCGCCGCGCTCACCGTGTACGGCGGGGACAGGCCGGTGGCCGCGCTGGCCGCGCGGCTGCCGGCCGTACAGGTGATGTCGAAGGCCCTCATGCTGGACTGTCTGAAGGGTTATCTCGCCGTGGGCTGGACCGGATACGTCCCCGGCTCCTGCGCCGGTCTGGAGCTGCACGTCCCGGAGAAGTACGGCCGGTGGCTGTGGGGCTGGCCCAACCTGTTCGTCGAGCGCATGCGCGCCCACGGCACCCGCGTCATCGTCGTGGCGGGATCCGGCGACTTCTCCGAGGGCTTCGACGCCCCCGCCGACCTCTCCCGCCTGCCCGAGGACTACACCGGCGGCGTCTGGACCAACCGCGTCGACGTCGTCGCCCCGCTCCTCCGCCGATGATCCCGGCCGGAGCACACGGCCCGGCCGCCGGGGACGGAACGGGACCGGCGGCATCGGACGACGTCCACCGTCCCCGCCCGGTCACCCGTGTCAGCGGCCGACGGCCGACCGTACCTCTCTCATCAGGGCCGCCGCCTCGGCGACGGTTTCGGCGATCGGCTCCGGCGGCTCGCCGACGCGGCCGAGCAGCCGCCCCGCCCGTACGGCGAAGCCCCCCGGCGCGCCGGGCAGCCGGCCCGCCGAGGCCACCATGCCCTTCTCGTTGATCAGCCACCTGCCGGCGTGCCCGTGCAGCGCGTGGCAGGCGACGCCGACCGCGCGGAACAGGCAGCCGGCCGCGTAGGCGGGGTCGGCGCCGGACACCCCGTAGCGGGCCAGCTCGACGCAGAAGTCCGCCTCCCACATCCCGTCGGCGAGCGCGTCGCCCAGCGCGGGCGGATAGGCGCGGGCCCGCTCCCGCAGGTCCGTCAGCTCCCCGCCGGGGTCGGCCAGCACCCGGCACAACGCGACCTCACCGGCGTAGGCGTGGGAGTAGAAGCCCAGCGGGTGGCCGGCCTGGACGCCGATCTCGTAGCGGCCCTCCCGGCAGTCGTCCCAGATCCGGTGGACCCTGTCCAGGTCGCGATAGATCCAGTCGACCCGGTGACCGTCGACGGTCAGCCAGCCCCCGCCGTTCACCCAGGGCCCCCAGCCGCCCGGCGCGGTCAGCTCGGCCCGGTCCCCCGCCTCCCGTACGGCCAGCGCCCGGAGCGCCGCGACGTCCGGCTCTCCCCGGTAGTACAGCCCGAGGTCGAAGTCGGAGTCGGGGCGGTGCGTGCCGCGGGCCCGGCTTCCGCCGAGCACCACCGCGACGACTCCGGGCACCTCCGCCAGCCGCCCGGCGAGCGCCTCCAGTCTCATGTCGTCCATGACGGCATGATCACACAGCGGCCCGCCCGGCGAGCCGCGTGGGCTCGTCACGGGGTACCGGGGGCCGGACCTCCTGAATTCCCCGGGCGCGCCGAAGCGCGGACCGGGGCGTCCCCCGCGCCCCGGTCCGCGGTGACCGGCGGTGCCGGCGTCAGTCGTCGTCCTGGCCGTTCTTCTCCTGGGCGTCGTCCTTGTCGTCGTCGTCCTGGCCGGCGGCGGCCGTCGAGGTGATCCCGCCGGTGGCGGCGTCCACGACGACCTCCTGCACCGCGCCCTTGCCGTCGGCGACCTCGACCTCCCACGAGGCCGCGTCGCCCTCGGTCTCCAGTTCGGTGGAGACGACCCATCCGCCGCTCACCTTCGACAGCGCGGTCCGCTGGGCCTGCTCCGCCGGAACGGCGGGCTTGCGCAGGGCTTCCGTGCCGTCGCCGGAGCCGGTCCCGGGGGCGGCGGACTGAGACGGCGAGGCCGGGTCGGCCTGGATCCCGTCGGCGAGGGCGGCGCCGCCGCCGGCCACGAGTCCGGCGAGGGTGAGTCCGGCAACGATGATCATCGGCTTGCGCATCGGGCTTTCTCCGTATCCGTTGAGAGGCGCGGTTCCGTGGAATCCGCGACGACCCCTCAAGGCTGCTCGCCCGGGTGATAGCGCGTTGCTGCGAAGTTCCTAAGGAATCGTTAACAGACCGCTCCGGACGGCCCGCCGGCGCCTCAGGACCGGCCGGCGGACCGGAGACCGCGGCCACGCCCGCACGGGCCGCGTTCCCGGTCCGCCTGGGATCGACGCCCGTGCGCGCCGGTCAGGACGTCACGGCGCACTGCCCTCTGTCCTGCCTGACGGGACCGTCCCCGCCGGGGCGGATGTCGAAATCGAACATCTCCGTGGGCAGGTAGAGCGTGCAGCAGGCGTTCGGGACGTCGACGATCCCGCTGATCCGCCCCTCCACGGGCGCGGAGCCGAGGAGCAGGTACGCCTGCTCGCCCGTGTAACCCCACTTCTTGAGGTATTCGATGGCGTTGAGGCACGCCCGGCGGTAGGCCAGCGTCGCGTCGAGGTGGTGGTTGACGTCCCTGTCATGGTCGACCGAGATGCCGACGAACGACAGGTAATCCGAATAGTTCGGTTCCACCCTCCCGGGCATGAAGACCGGGTTGGTGGTCACGCCGTACTTCTCCATGCCCCCCTTGATGAGGTCCACGTGGAAGTCGATGAAGCCACCCATCTCGACCGCGCCGCAGAAGGTGATCTCACCGTCGCCCTGGCTGAAGTGCAGGTCGCCCGCGGAGAACTTGGCGCCCTCCACGTAGACGGGGAAGAAGACCCGCGCCCCGCGGGTGAGGTTCTTGATGTCCTGGTTGCCACCGTTCTCCCGGGGCGGCACGGTGCGGGCGCCCTCGCGGGCGATCCGCACGGCCAGTTCGCCGGTGGCCGTTCCGGCGAGGGCGCCGTCGGGCACCGGCGGCAGGGCCAGCGGCGGGACCCGGTCGGGAGCGGTGTCGATGAGGGCCTGCTCCCGGCGGTTCCAGCGGCCGAGCATCTCCTCCGACGGCGCCGTGCCGAACAGCCCCGGATGGGTGATGCCGGCGTACCGGACGCCGGGCAGGTGGCGTGACGTCGCGAACACGCCGTGGAAGTCCCAGACCGCCTTGTAGGCGTCCGGGAAGTAGTCGGTCAGGAAGCCGCCGCCGTTCGCCCTGGCGAAGATCCCGGTGTACCCCCACCCCTGTCCGGACACCGGACCGGACTGCTGGGGAATCGGACCGAGTTCGAGGATGTCGACGACCAGGAGGTCGCCCGGTTCCGCGCCCTCGACCCCGATGGGACCGCTCAGCATGTGCGGGACGGACAGGTCCACGTCCCGCACGTCGTCGGCCGAGTCGTTGTTCCCGATCTGGGAGTCGGTCCAGTCGCGGCACTCCAGCCGGAACTCGTCTCCCGGGCGCACCATGGCGACCACCGGGATGTCCGGATGCCACCGGTTGTGGCCAGGCACGTCCTGGTCCCGCATGGATTTCGACTGGTCCACACCGAACACGACCTCTGGCATGACAGCCCCCTTTTCATGGAATCCGTACACGCGGCGGGTGATCCCGCGCCTCTCACGGCCTGGGCAGGCGTGCCGTCGCCGGGTGCGGGGAGCAAGCGGCCCGCCGACCGGGCGGCACGGGGACGACCTCGGGCGCCTCCCGGCTCCGCTCCTCCCGGTCGAGGGCGGCCGACAGCGCGGAGGACACCCGGGACAGGCGCGGGGCGGACGGGACGCGCCGCGCGGCCCGCTCGCAGGCGGGGCAGTCACGGGCAGGCGGCGCGGCCCCCATCGGCAGGGGCACCTCGAAGCGGCCGCACTCCGGGCAGAGAAACTCGTAGGTGACCATGGGCACCCCTCCGCGTCGAGTGGATGGATCTCCGGTGCGGCCACGGGGCCGGCCCCGGAATCGGACGGACCGCCTCTCATCACGCAGGAAGACCCGGACACGCGTTCCCGTCGGGCCGGTCGTGTTCCCCCGGGCGCCCGGCGATGTCTCCCGGGCGGTGTTTCCCACGGACGACGCCTCCCGGGGTGACCGCGGACGTTTCCCGGCAGACGGGACGTCATCCCGCCGCCCGGCGTCCGACCGGCGAGAATCCATTTCATACCCGCCCTTAGTAGGGCAAATCCTGATTAATCGGATATGGGTCCCTTCTCAGCGGGCCGGGCCGGGGCCGAGTTCGACGACGACCTCGGCTCCCCCCGAGGCGCGCGTGCGGGCCAGCAGGCCGCCCCCCGACTCCTCGGCGGTGCGGCGCGCGATGTCGAGGCCGAGACCGGTGGACGCGCCGCCACTCACCCCCCGGCCGGTCGGATCCGCGTGGGCGAAGCCGGGCCCCTCGTCGCTGATCACGAGCCGGGCCCCGCCCCCGGCAGGCCGGGGCGTCAGCTCGACGGCGAACGGGGTGCCGTCGGGGGTGTGGGCGAACACGTTCTCCAGCAGCAGGTCCACGCAGGCCGCGAGGTCGTGCTCGCTCACCCCCACGGGGATCGGGCCGTCCGCGAGGTCCAGCCGCAGCGGCCGGTCCTGGTCCTCGGCGAGCGCCGACCAGAAGGCGACCCGTTCGCCGACGACCCGGGGGGCGTCGCAGCCCGGCGCGCCGTCCCGGTCGAACCGGCGCGCCTCGCGGATGATCTGGTCGACCATGCGCTCGACGCTGTCGACGACCCGTCCCACCCGTTCCGCCTCGTCCCGGTCGCGCATGCCGTCGGCCTCCAGCCGGAGCGCGGTGACCGGGGTGCGCAGCCGGTGGGAGAGGTCGGCGACCGCCTCGCGTTCGTGGGCGAGCAGCTCGCGGATGCGGGCGGCCAGGTGGTTGAGGGCGCTGCCGACCTCGCGGATCTCCGGCGGGCCCGCCGGTTCCACCCGCGCCCGCAGGTCGCCGCGGGCCAGCCGCCGGGAGACCTCCGCGACCTGCCCGACCGGCCGGATCAGCGAGCGGGCGAGCCGGTCGGCGACGGTGATGCCGACGGCGAGCAGCGCCAGCCCGGTCAGGCCGAGCACCAGCCAGGCCCACCCGACCCCCCGGCGCAGCCGTTCGGCGTCCACGAACGCGCGGACGACCACGGTGCCGCGCTCCCCGCCCTGGACGGCCACCAGCACCTCCCGGCCCGCGGGCGTGTCGACCGTGATGCTCCGCCCGCGCGCGGCCAGCTCCACGCCGGGTCCGCGCGGCGCCGCCGCGCCGATGAAGCCGTGGCCGGGCAGGAAGACGGTGATCGGCACCCCGCCGGAACCGCTCGCCTGCCGTACGGTGGCCTCCAGGACCTTCGGGTCGTCCAGGGCCGCGGCGGTGGCGACCGACTGCGCCCACGTGGTGGCGGCGGCCGTGGCCCGCTCGGCCGCCAGCGTCCTGACCAGTACGGCGAGCGGCACGAGGAAGGCGATCAGGACCAGCGAGGTGGTCGCCACCGCGAGCAGGGCGAGGCGTCGCCTCATCGGGGGCCCCTCACGTCCCCGGATCGACGATCTTCACGCCCACGCCGTGGACGGTCTGCAGGTAGCGGGGCCGCTGGGCGCTCTCGCCGAGCTTGCGCCGCAGCCACGACAGGTGGACGTCGACGGTCTTGTCCGCGCCGCCGTACGCCATCCGCCACACCTCGGCCAGCAGTTCCCGTTTGGGGACGACCTGGCCGGGGCGGAGCGCGAGGTAGTGCAGCAGGTCGAACTCCTTGGGCGTCAGGTCGAGGCGCTCCCCGTCGAGGAACGCCTCCCGGCCGGCCGGCTCGATGAGCAGCCCGCCGACCCGCACCGGCTCCGCCTCGGCGCCCGCGCCCGGTTCGCGGCCGCGGCGCAGCACGGCCCGGATGCGCGCGTCCAGCTGGGCCGCGCTGAACGGTTTGACGACGTAGTCGTCGGCCCCGGCGTCCAGCGCCCGGACGATCTCCGGCTCGGCGTCGCGCGCGGTCGCCACGATGACCGGGACGGCGCTGACGGCCCGGAGCATGCGCAATACCTCGCAGCCGTCGAGGTCGGGCAGGCCCAGGTCGAGCACGACCAGGTCGGGACGGTCCTCCACCGCCAGGGCGAGTCCGGGCATGCCCGCGACGGCCGAGGTCACGGCGTGACCGCGGTCGGTCAGCGCGCGGCTCAGCGCGGATCGCACCTGGGAGTCGTCCTCGACGAGCAGCAACCGGGCCACGGTGACGTACCGCTCCCTCCTGGCTGGTTAACGGTCCCGACGAGAGTGGAAGGTTCCCCGTCGGACAGGAAAGACACCGGAAGACCGACGACCGCGTGTCCGACGGGAGGGATGTGATGGGACGCCGCGCGTTGCTGGGGGCGGGGGGCTGGCTGGCCGCCGCCGTCCTGACCACGATCGCCGTCGTCTGGGCGGTCTCCCTGATCGGCACCGACATCACCGGCCCCGCCGCCCGCCCCATGACCCTGGAGGAGGTCGAGCGGGCCCTGGCCACCGCTTCCGCCGCGCCGGGCGCCGGGCCGCCGGTCTCGGCCGGTCCCGGCTCGCAGGCCCTCGGCTTCTCCTACGCGGCGGGGTCGGTGACCGCCGTCTGCGACGCCGGGCGGGCCCTGCTGCTGTCCTGGACGCCCGCCCCCGGGTACGGCGTCGACGACGTCGAGCGTGGTCCGGCCCGCACCGCCTCGGTGGTCTTCGAGTCGGACGACCGCAAGACCACGGTCAGCGTGACGTGCCGCTCGGGAACGCCCGTCGCCGCGGTCCGTTCCGTCGCCGAACGCGACGACGACTGACCGCCCGCGACGACGGGCGGCGGGGCGCCCCCGCCGCCCGGGGTCCGGACCGGTGACGGCGGCGTCCTCGTACGGACGGACCGGGCACGGAGCCCGCCGACCGGGCCGGCGGCCGGTTCCGGGCGGTCAGGTCTCGGTGGAGACGACCGGCGGCGCGTCCTGAGCCGCGGCGGCGTCCCGGCCCGCCGCCAGCCGGTGCCGTCCGGCGAACAGGAGGAGGGCTCCTGCGGCGGTGCCCGCCGCGCCGCACGCGGCGGCCCAGTTGGCGCTCGCGTGCTCCAGGACGAACCCGGCGACCGCCGACCCCAGCGCCGTCCCGCTGGTGATCAGGGTGACCAGCCAGGCGAACGCCTCGGTCACCGTCCCGCGTGGAGCGAGCTCCCCGATCAGGGCGAACGTGACCGTCAGCAGGGGCGCCAGGAACAGCCCGGTGACGACCATCAGGCAGGCCATGAGGGGCGGGGCGGGCAGCAGGCAGAGCAGGGCGTAACCGCCGGCCAGCCCCGCGGCCAGCGGCGGCACCCGCCGCGCGGGGATCGCCGCGGGGCGCGCCGCGCCGTACAGCAGGGCTCCGATCATGGCCCCGAGGGCGTTCAGCGCCAGGAGCGCCGGGGCGCCGCCGAAGACGCGGTTCTCCTCGGCGTAGGAGACCACCAGGACGTTGAGCGTGCCGAGGGAGACGCCCGCGCCGGTGAGTCCGGCCAGCAGGAGGACCAGGGCGCGGCTGCGCAGCGGCCCGAGCCAGTCGGTCGAGCGGAACGGGGCCCGCCAGCCGCGGGAGGGCGGGGCGGTCACGACCAGCAGCACCCCGGCGACGCCCAGGGCCGCCCCGGCCCACAGGGCGGCGACCGGCGAGGCCAGCGCCACGGCGCCGGCCACCACCAGCGGCCCGGCGATGAAGATCAGCTCCTGGGCGGCGGCGTCGAGGGCGTAGGCGGGGCCCAGCAGCTCCGGGCCGACGAGGTTCGGCCACAGCACCCGCAGGCACGGTTCGAGCGGCGGCGTCGCCGCGCCCGCGAGGACCGCCCCGGCCAGCACCGCGTACGGGTTCCCGGGTGCGACGGCGATGGCCGCGAACCCGGCGGCCGCCGCGAGCGCCGCCGGGAGGAGCACCCGCACCTGTCCCGCCCGGTCCACCATCCGCCCCAGGACGGGCCCGCCCACGGCCGCCGCGACGGCGAAGGCCCCGGCCGCGGCCCCGACGAAGGCGTAACCGGCGCCGTTCTCCCGCAGCGCCAGGGGGATGGCCACGGCCGCCATCGCGCTGGGCAGGCGGCCGACCAGGCTGCCCAGCAGCAGCCGGACGACGTACTGGAGACGGAGCAGACTGAGATATCCCATCCGAGCATTCTGGCCTCACCCGCGGGTGTCCGGGAGGTGCCGTCCGCCCCCGCCGCCACCCCGGCCCCGCGTCCGTCAGGACGATCGACGAGATCGCCGGCGACCGGGGCCCCTGACCGGCCGATGGCGCGGCGCGTCATCGGCCGGGCGGTGATCGCGCTCGACCGGATCCCCCATCCCCCGATCCCGGCGGCCCCCATGGCCGTCCGTCAGTTCAGGCGCCATCGGTTGAAAACATATTTTCAATCTGTTTTTATAGACACATAGAGGAGGTGGTGACATGCGAGCCATCATCATCGGAGCGGGGATCGCCGGGCTGGCCGCCGCGCTGCGACTGAAGCAGGCCGGCTGGGACACCCTCGTGGCCGAGCGGGCGCCGGAGCGCCGCAGCGGCGGCTACGGCGTCACTTTCGGCGGGATCGGCCACGACGGCGCCGAGCGGATGGGGATCCTGCCCGCCCTGCGGCGACGGGCCTTCGTCACCCGGGAACTGGTCTACCGCAAGCCGGACGGAGAGCCTCGCTTCACGCTCAGCGGCCCGGTCATCGCCGCCACCATGGGCGCCAGATCCTTCAACATCCTGCGCGGTGACATCGAGGCGGTGCTCCACGAGGCGGCCGGGGACTCGGCCGCGATCCGCTTCGGCACCACGATCACCGCGGTCGACCAGGACGACGAGACCGTGCGCGTCACCCTCAGCGACGGCACCGTCGAGCACGCCGACCTGCTCATCGGCGCCGACGGGCTGCACTCCGCGACGCGCGCCCTCGTCTTCGGCCCCGAGGAGGACTACCGCCTCGACATGGGACACCGGGTCGCGGTCTACATGCTCGGTGAACGGCCCGCCGGACTGCCGGACGGCGTCACGGGAACCATCAGCGCGGGCGGACGCACGTTCGCGATGATGAGCGTCGGTGACGGCCGTACGGCCGCCTTCTTCGGCTACCGCAGCGACCTCGGCCGTCCACAGAGGTCACCGGAGGAACTGCACGAGGTCTACGGCGACATGGGCTGGCTGGTCCCGCAGGCGCTGGAGGGCCTCAAAATCGCCGACTCGGTCTATTTCGACACCATCAGCCAGATGGTGGTGGACCGGTGGAGCCGCGGCCGGGTCGTGCTGCTCGGCGACGCCGCCTGGTGCGTCACGCTGTTCGCCGGCTACGGCTCCTCCCTCGCCGTCGGCGGTGCCGACCTGCTCGGCGCCGCCCTGGAACGCCGTCCCGGCGACGTCCCGGCCGCGCTCACGGAATGGGAGGCCCGGCTGCGGCCGGAGGCGGAGAGGAAGCAGCGGCTCGGCCGCCGGGTCAGGGGCGTATACGCCCCGCGCAACCCGGTCGCGCTGGAGCTCACCCAGCTCCCGCTGCGGCTGTCCTCGTGGGGACCGGTCCGGCGGCTGGTCGAACGTGGGTTTCAGCTGCGGGAATGAGGTCGTGCCCTTCTGAAAACATATGATCAGCATGTTCATGTGGAAGGGACCCGCTCATGCCCCCAGCCTTCTCCGCCGAGGAGCGACTTCGCATCACCGGGCTTCTCGTGGCCAACGGCCGGCGCCTGTTCACCACCCAGGGCCTGCGCAAGACCTCCCTGGAGGAGCTGGTCACCGGCACCGGCATCGCCAAGAGCACCTTCTACGTCTTCTTCGACTCCAAGGAAGCGCTCTACCTGGAGCTGATGCTCGCCCAGATGGCCGAGATCAAGCACCGCGTCATCGACCAGGCACTGCTGGGCGGGCCCGACACCCGCGCGGGGCTGCGCCGCTTCCTGTACGCCACCATCGAGGAACTGACCACCGACCCGCTGTACGGCAGGCTGATGTCCCATCCCGAGGAGATGGAGGCCGTGACCCGGAAGCTGGACCCCGCCCGGGTGGCGTCCGCGCCGGAGAACCCGGTCACCGCGCTGGCCGCCTTCCTCACCCGGCACGGCGAGGACTTCGTCGACGCCGACCCCGCCGTGATCACCGGTGTCCTGCAGGCCGTCCTCCTGATGCCCATGCACAGGGACCGGCTCGCCCGCCCCGACCTGTACCCGGAGATCCTCGACCTGCTCATCGACATCGTCGCCACGGGTCTGACCGAGAGACCGCCGCGATCCCGCCCCACGTGACGGCACGGCCACCCGCCTAGTAGTGCTTTGTTAGGTGGTTAGGGCGGCCGTCTGCGGCAGGTCGGGCATCGGCCTGTCCAGGCTGCCAGCAGGGCCTGCAGCTCCTTGAGG
>NZ_JBVJKQ010000015.1:0-273643 GCF_055585205.1 Streptosporangium sp. NPDC053982 | reverse complement strand
GCAACAGAGTCCCCTCCCGCAGACACTCACCGCTTAACCTGCAGAAACAGGATCACGCGAAGGGCAGCTCATACACCACTTCGCTGGACGTGACCGCCTCACGGCGGACCGGGACTTCGTGTCGATCACTGAGCACGAGCGACATCCGTTAAAGTTCACGGGTGCTGCTGACGATCATTGGCGGATGCGGTGCGTGGCCGGCGGCGGGCCAGGCCTGCAGTGGTCACCTCGTGGAGCACGACGGGTTCAGGCTGCTCGTCGACCTTGGACACGCGACGGTGCCGCGGCTGCTGGAACGGGTCAGCGCCGATCAGATCGATGCCGTGTTCATCAGCCACGGACATCCCGACCACTGCGCCGACCTGAACCCGCTGTTGCGGGCGCGCACCATGCGTGATGACCCCCCGGCGGCGCTGCCGGTGTACTCGCTGCCCGGAGCCCTGGACGCGGTGCTCGCGCTGGACCGCCCAGGGGTGCTGGCCGACGCCTATGTCCTGCACGAGTTCACCGCCGGCAGCGGATTCGACATCGGCCCGTTTCACGCACAGACTCGTCTGCTGCCGCACTCGGTGCCCAATGCCGGCATACGGCTGACAGCGGGCGGACGGGTGCTCGCGTACACGGGCGACAGCGGCCCGAGTCCCGACAGGGTGGAACTGGCGCGTGACGCTGACCTGCTCCTGGCCGAGGCCACCTTCGTGAACCAGGTCCCGGAGGATTCCCGCCGTCACCTGACGAGCGCCCGTCAAGCAGGCCGGCAAGCCCGGGAAGCCGATGTCCGGTGCCTGGTGCTGACGCACCTGCAGCCAGGCACGGACACCCCGGCCGCGCGAGCCGCCGCCGGGGCCGGCTACGACGGTGAGATCGGCATCGCCACGTCCGGTCTCACCTTCGACCTTTCGTGAGCCGGGGTTTCGGGGATCGAAGAACGTTCACCGGACGCGGGCTTGGACAGGACTCCACCCGTCATCGCTGTCTCGGTTCGCCGCGCTGCTGGTCGCGCCGACGGCCGATACGGGTGTGCTGCGTGCTAGCCGGTGGTATCCCTCGGGACGGACGCGGATGTCCGACCGTGGACGGATGCCGCATGATCCGGTCAGGCGATACCTTCCCACCATGAAATGGGCTGGATGGCGGCGCGGTGGAAGGGGCGTCACCGACGTGGCGGTGGCGGTCGCCGTGGCGCTGCTCATCAGATACGCCATCGTCGATCCGCCGGGGCCGTCGTCACCGTGGCCCGCGTGGTCGGCCTGGCTTGTGGCGGCGGTCCTGAGCCTTCCCATCGCCGTCCGGCGTCGCCGGCCGCGGGCCGTGCTCGCTGTCGCGTGTGCCGCGGGCACGGGGGCGACCATGGTCGGCGCCGTCGCGGCGGGCGCGATCTGGCTGACTTTCGTGCCGACCGTGCTCGTGCTGTACCTGGTGGCCACCACAGCCTCGACCGCCTGGTCCGTGGCGGGCCTGGCGGTCTGCCTGTCCGCCGCGGTTACCGCGATCCTGATCTTCTACACGCAGGTGTTCCCCGGTCTCGCGCTCGCGGCGGCGCCCAGTGAGCTGCCGGTGGCCTGGCCGATCGAGATCGGTACGATCGGTGTGCTCCTGACCGTCGCCTGGGCCCTCGGAACGGTCGTGCGCTGGAAGCGGGACACGACAGCCCGGCTCGTCCGCCACCTCGCCGACGCCGCGGTGACCGACGAGCGCAGGCGCATCGCCCGGGAACTGCACGACGTCATCGGCCACAGCATGAGCCTGATCGCCGTCAAGGCCACCGTCGCCAACCACGTCGCCGACGCCCGCCCGCAGGAGGTACGTGCCGCGCTGGCCGTCATCGAGCAGACCAGTCGCAGCGCGCTCGCCGAGATCCACCGGGTGCTCGACCTGCTGCGCTCCGACGGCGATCCCCGGCAGGACCCTGTGCCCGCACCCGGTATGGCCGACCTGCCCGAGCTGGCCGCCCACGCCCGCTCGGCCGGGGTCGAGGTGGAGCTGACCGTCCGGGAGGAGGCCGCCTTGCCTGCCGCGGTCGCGATGTCGGTGTACCGGATCGTGCAGCAGGCTCTGACCAATGTCGTCACCCACGCGGGGCCGACTCGCTGCGCGGTCACTGTGGGCGTCGACAGGCGGGAAGCAGTGATCGAGGTCGTCGACGACGGCCCCCGTCACGGCCGGCCGCCGCGTGCGAGCCACGGCGGACACGGTCTGGTCGGCATGCGGGAACGGACCAAGATGTACGGAGGCACGTTCAATGCGGGGCCCCGGCCGGCAGGAGGCTTTCACGTGTCGGCTCGACTGCCCTACGAACAGGACGGCACCGCGGCATGAGCATCGGCGACACGAGCATCGGGGCCGCACCGCACGAGTCGTCCCCACCCGTCCGGGTCCTGCTCGTCGAGGACCAGGTCCTGATCCGCGACAGCCTCAAGGTCCTCATCGACGCCACACCGGGACTGGCCGCCGCGGGCGAGGCGGGCACCGGTGCCGAGGCCGTGCTCCTGGCCCGCCGGCATCGGCCCGACGTCGTCCTGATGGACGTGCGGATGCCGGACATGGACGGCATCGAAGCGACCCGGCGCATCTACGCCGACCCCGCCTGTGCCGGCGTGCGCGTACTGATCCTCACCACATTCGACCTGGACGAATACGTGTACGCGTCGCTGCGGGCGGGTGCGAGCGGCTTCCTGCTCAAGAGTGCCACGGCGGCCGAGCTACTGGCCGCCATCCGGGTCGTCGCCTCCGGTGAGGCGCTGCTCGCGCCCACCGTCACCCGCCGGCTCATCACCGAGTTCCTGCGGGGACCTCATCCCACCCAGGGCGTACGGGGCCTCGATGACGTGACGCCGCGCGAGCGCGAGGTGCTCACCCTTGTCGGCAGGGGAATGTCCAACGCCGAGATCGCCGAGCATCTGCACCTCACCGTCGGCACGGTCAAGACCCACATCGGCCGCCTCCTGGCCAAACTGCAGGCCCGAGACCGGGCCCAGCTCGTCATCGCCGCCTACGAGGGCGGGCTCATCGTCAACCCGCACGGCCACCGGTGACCGGCCCGCCCTTCTCCGAACGCGATCGACGACCGGGTCGTTCCACGTCCCGAGATCAGCGACAGTGCCGGTGAGCCGGCTTCCGGCTGCACCGGCACCGGTCCGGCTCATCATCCTCTCGGGCCGAAACCCGTCATGAGGACATGTACGCCGATGAGGACGGCGACCCAGATCATGGCACGCCTGGTCGGCGGGGGGCCGCCGCGCAGCAGCGAGACGCCCAGGGGGATGAAGGCGATGCACAGACCGCCCACGGCGATGAAGGACTGTGGTTCGGTGCCTTTGAGCGTCCCGAGCGCGAGCGCAGGCATCAGGCCGAGTGCGATCGAGCGGCCCGGCCCCAGGGCACCGGAGCGGTAGGCGCCGATGGCCAGCACGACCCAGCCGAAGAAGGCCGGCCCGGACATGGACCTGAACGGGTGCCAGACCGTGTCCCGCCACGCCAGGTAGTAGCCGTCGATGCCGGTGAGCATGGTCTGCAGGCCGAGGACGTCGGTCAGGTGAAAGGCCAGGTGATCGGTGCCGAACTGGAAGGTCCGGGTGAACAGGCCGACGATCACCAGGCAGCCGCCCCAGATTCCCCACAGCGGGTTGGTGGCGGCGATCCTCTGTGCCAGCGTCATCACCGCCGGCCACAGCAGCACGAACCCGCTGGCGAAGCAGGTGTAGGCGGCGGTGATGAGGGCGGGATGCTGGGTGTAGGCGGTGAGCTGGTAAGGGACGAAGTAGTAGAACGGGGAGCGCAGGAGGGTCCCGGCCATGATCAGGCTGGGGCCGCCGATCAGCGAGATGGCGCTCACCCATCGACCGGGAAACGGGGGTTGGCGGTCCAGGTTGGCGGCGGCGTTGGCGGCCCGCCGGTCCGCGCCGGCCCGCCGCCATCGCGTGATGCGCCCGCCAAGCTCAAGCTTCATGGATTGCTGCCTGTCCTGTCCGTGTCGGTGCGCCCGGACCGGTATGTCGGGGCACGCCAAAATGGTGAGGGGTGATGCGGGGGGCGCGCGTCTGGCTCGGGTCGCATCTTGGTGGGCAGAAACGGGCAGGTGGTGCGACCCCAGACGGATGCGCATGTCCCCCCGTGGGCAGATGCCGAGTGGTCCGTTGAGGCGATGACTTCGCGTCCTGGAGGGGCGTGGCGCGGGAAACGATCGTCTTCGGGCCGGGAAGCGATCTTTCGGACCCGGGCTTCCTCCCAGGCCGGACCTACTCGTGAACGCCCCACAAGACGAAAGGCCCGGTTCCAGATCATGAGGCTGGGCCTTTTCGCTGTTCAGGGGTGTGCGGGTCGTCGGTGGCCGGGATCGTGTGGCGCGGTACCCGCTCGGGGCTCCGGGGCCGGAGTCAGCGAAGAGTCAGCGGACGTCCTTGAGGCGGGTGGGCCGCGACACTGTGGCGAGACGCTGGCCGGCGGCCGAGTCAGGCATCGGGGTTGTCGAGAATGATGACGGGCGCCTCTTCCACATTCAGCCACTCGCTCTCAAGCCTCATGCCGGTGGCTGCTTCCATGAAGGCGAACGGCGCGCTGCATTTGCCGCGGTAGTCCTGCGGGTCGAGGCTGTCGAGCATGGCGCGAAAGTCGGCCAGGATGCCGGGGTCTCCCTGTTGGATGGTGTGCTCGGGGAAGAGGAAGTCACGCATCCGTGCCCGGATCTCGCCGCCGGCTGCGTAGAGGAGTGTCTCGCCCCCCTTGAAGTGCCAGGTGGTCATCCATACGCGTGCCTCTTTGCTGAGCTCGGTGAGGACGAGGTCGGACGGGGCTATGCCGTAGCTGAATTCGAGGAAACCCCAGCCTCCTTGGCCTTTGAAGACGAAGAAAACGGGTCGGTCCTCCGTGAAAGCCTCCTCCGTGGGGTACTCCATGATGCGATGCTCCGGGTCGCGACCCCCGTTCAGCCGCCGGAGGAGATCGTCCACCGTGATCTCCTCGTTGAGAGGTTGCACGATGATCCAGCAGAGTCCGTTCTCCAGCCACTGGTTCCGCTCGAAGAGGCTGCGGTAGTGATCGATCACATGATCATTATGGTGAAGGCCGGGCAGCATGGTGAAGGCCCGACTCCAGATGGTGGAATCGGGCCTTCTTGTCGATCGGGGACTATGCGGTCGGTTCTGATCTGCACCAGGCCCGGCAGGCGCACCCGGCTCATCTACCGCTTCACCGCCCACGACATCGACGGGCTCGCGGCCCTGGTCAGGAACCGGCTCAAACGCATGCAGTACCAGCCGCGCCTTCTGGAAGGCTTCATCGTCGAGACCGGCCTCGCGCTCTCTGACCTGTGACCTCCGGCGTTCTCGCTCGGTAGGGTCGACGACCATGGTCAACGACTGGCGAGCGGACCGGATAGGAAGTGCCCTGGAGGGCGGCAATCCCACCGTGCTGCGACGGCTCGAAGCCGGCTTCGCGGTGATCGGCGATACCCAGTTTCTGCCGGGCTACTCGGTCCTGCTGGCAGACGAGCCCGACGTTCAGCGGCTATCGGACCTGCCCCGCGCCAGGCGACTGGCGTTCCTGTCCGACATGGATCGGCTCGGCGAGGCGGTCGAGCGGGCCTGCCGCGCCCTGGACCCGGCGTTTCGGCGAGTGAATCTGGAGATCCTCGGCAACACCGATGCCTTCCTTCATGCGCATGTGTGGCCGCGCTACGAATGGGAGCCCGCCCATCTGGTCGGCCGTCCGGTGTGGCTGTACCCGCACGAACACTGGAGCGATCAGCGATTCGCTCTGGGGCCACAGCACGATGCGATGCGTGAGGCGATCAAGCGTGAACTGCATCTGCTCTCGGGAAACGAGCATCCCTGAACAGGGAAGCGATCTTCGAAGTGGCTCTCGCGCCGCAGGTCGGGGTCGCGTCCACGGACGTGATGCGGGGGTTTTCAGCTGCGTGGCGTGGCGTCGTTCCGTTCGCATCCGTGGATCCGCACACGACGCCGTCTCCCGGCCGGCCCCGGTCCTGATCGAGTGCCGGTGAGTCGACGTAGCCTGACCCGCGTCGGATCGGATCGGGACGGGACGGGTGGCGGATGCGGTTCGGGTCTGGGTGGGCGGACGAGCGTGGTGCGACGGAGCTGCTGGCCGCGGCTCGAGCCGGGGACGATGCCGCGTTCGGATGCCTGGTGGGGCCGCTGCGGGACGAGTTGCGCGCGTACTGCTACCGAATGCTGGGTTCGGTCCACGACGCGGAGGACGCGGTGCAGGAGACGATGGATCGAGCGTGGCGCAACCTGGAGCGGTTCGAGGATCGCGGGTCGATCCGGCCGTGGCTGTACAGGATCGCGACGAACCGGTCGCTGACGCTCATCGAACGGCGGGGACGGCGTGAACTGCCTGCGGATCTGAGTCCGGCGGGAGCGCCGCAAGCCGAGGTGACCTGGCTGGAACCGTACCCCGACCGTTTGATGAGGTGGACGGCGGAGCAGGTCCCGGAGGACCGGGCGGTGGCGCGGGAGAGCGTGGAGCTGGCGTTCGTCGCCGCCCTGCAGCATCTGTCCGGTCCGCAACGGGCGGTCCTGGTACTGCGTGATGTCCTGGGCTACACCGCCCGGGAGACCGCCGACACGTTGGAGAGCACGGTCGCGGCGGTCAACAGCGCCCTGCAACGGGCCCGCAAGGTCATGGCGGCCCTGCTCCCGGAGACCACCCAGCGGCGGACGCTGGACGCGTTGGGCGAAGCGAAGCGGCGGGAGCTGGCCCGGAAGTACGCGGCAGCCTGGGAGGCCGCGGACGTCGATGCCATCGTGGCGATGTTGACGGAGGACGCCAGATACTCGATGCCGCCACTGGCGACCTGGTACGCGGGCCACATCGACGTCCGCGGGTTCCTGACCGAGGCGGTGACGAAGCGACGCTGGCGCTTCCTGCCCACTCGGGCGAACGGGCAACTGGCGTTCGGTACCTACATGTGGGACGGGCGTCGAGCCGTCTACGTCGCGGCGGGCCTGGACCTGCTCGCTTTGCGCGGCACCCGGATCGCCGAAGTGGTCTCGTTCCTGGACGCGGACCTCCCGGCGTTCGGCCTGCCGTCGGAACTGGAGGAGAAGCGGTACGGCGATCCGCGATGAGTTTCTGGAGACGCGCGGGTTGTAGTCCCGACAGGAGTACCGACCTGAAGGGACCAGGGGTTCATGCCCACCGACGAAGAACAGATCCGTGACCTGATCGAGCGCTGGGCCGAGGCGGTCCACCGCGGTGATGCGAACGGGGTGGTCGCCGACCACGCCGACGACATCGTGATGTTCGACGTGCCGCCCCCCTACGAGGGGGTGCGCGGCATCGAGTCCTACCGCCGGGTGTGGCCGCCCTTCTTCCGATGGCAGGCGCAGGGTGCCGTCTTCGAGATCGAGACGCTGGACGTCACCGCGGGCGGCGACGTCGCCTTCGCCCACGCCCTGCTGCGATGCGGCACCCCGGAGGACTTCGCCGGGAACCCGGAGAACCGGCTACGGCTGACGTTCGGGCTGCGGAGGCAGGGGGGCCGGTGGGTCATCGCCCACGAGCATCACTCGTTCCCGATCGTTGACGCCGACCGGGACGGCGGCGCCGAACAGGAAGTGCGCCGGCTGCACCGAAGGTGGTACGAAGCCACCACCGCGAGGGACCTGGACGGCATGATGGCCGCCGTCGCCGACGACGTCGTGTCCTACGAGCACGAGGAACCCCTCCGGTATCTCGGGGCCGAGGCCGTACGGGAGGTCTGCCGGCGCAACCTCGGTGCGCCCGGCGTCGCCGTCAGCTGGGACATCCCTGACCTGAAGGTGGTGGCCCGGGAGGACCTGGCGGTCGCCTGGGGGCTCAACCACGTCCGGATCGAGCAGACCGACGGCCGGTTCCTCAGCAGCTGGTCACGGGGGACCCGCGTGTTCGAGCGGCGGGACGGCGCCTGGGTGATGATCCATCAGCACCTCTCCGTCCCGTACGACCCGGGCGCCGGTGAGGCGGAGACCGACTCGCGTCCGTGAGATCTCGCCATGTCGATGCGTTCACCCTCCTACCGGGAAGGGGCCACGGACTTCGGTGAGATTCTGGCCAGGCCGGCACGGTCGTCCGGCGCGGCGAGCACGGACTCGGTCATGTCGCGGCCGGGCTGCTCACCGAGGCCGGGCGCTCCCGCGGCCGCGGTCGCGACCAGGCCCGGATCGGTGACCGGGACCGGGTCGACGAACCCGCTCCGTCGGCGTGCTCGCCGCTCACCTCCGCGGCCACCGCCGCCGACCGGATCCTGCCCACTCCGCCGGGACCGACCGCGGTCACCGCCGGTGCGCCCTGGCCGGCTCGGTCAGCCCGACCCGTTCGCTCCCCCGACCGATGAACGAGGTCAGCGGGATCGGCGGAACCGATGCCGGGCCGGATTTGCCGCATGCCCTCCGTGATCCATCCGTGCTGACGATCCGTGGTCGCCACGGACGCGCAGCGGCCGATCCGGGCGAAAAGCTGAGCACACGCAAACAGGGGGTCGATGTGCCCCGGACGACAGGAGTACCATGACCGGCTCTTCCTCCCAGGCAATCAAGACCGTGCTCCATCCCGTGTCCGATCTGGCCAAGGCCAAGGCGGTGTACTCGGCCCTCCTCGGTGTCGCGCCACAGACCGACTCGCCCTACTACGTCGGCTTCGAGGCCGGGGGACAGCACATCGGACTGGTGCCAGGCGGTGGACCGCAGGGCATGACCTCACCGGTGGCCTACTGGCACGTTCCGGACATCGAGGCGAAGCTGGCCGAGGTGATCGCCGCGGGGGCCATCGTGAAGGAGGCCGCGCACGATGTCGGCGGTGGCCGCCTCGTGGCCACCGTCACCGACCCCGACGGCAACGTCCTCGGACTGCTTCAAGACCGATGAACGCCGACGCCGGCGCCACGCCGAGCACCGGCTCACCCGTGACGACTTCAGGGCCATCGGCACCCTTTTCAAGATCGGGTACATCGAGGTTTTCGGAGGGAGATCTGCCATGAGCGGCATCGGAACGACGGGCCACCTCGTAGAGAACCGCCCGCAAGGCTTCTTCCCCGGCGAACTCCATGAGAAAGGCAGCAATAAAGCATGAACGGGCATGTCAGCGCCAACCTGCTCAGCGGCGAGAACATTGAGCGGCAGCCTGGGAGGCGCGGAACGAGGTTCACGCTCAACGGTGCACTCTGGTCACTGCAGGCGTTGTTCGGCTTCTTCTTCGCCGGGAGCGGTTTCGGCAAAGTGCTGTTGTACGACGGAGCTCTGTATGCGGCGGCGCCCCGGGCCGTGGCCTGGTACGCCGCGGTGCCGCAGCCTCTGATCGTCTTCATCGGGGTCTGTGAGGTGCTCGGCGGTGTCGGCCTGATCCTGCCGGCGATGACGGAAGTCAAACCGATGCTGACGCCGCTCGCCGCCGTCGGCCTGACACTGACGATGATCCTCGCCGCTGGTTTTCATATCACGCGCAACGAATACGCATTGGTGCCCGCGAATCTCTTGCTGGGAGGCGTCGTGGCGTTCGTCGCGGTCGGACGATGGAGGCTACGGCCCATCGCGCCCGCGCCCATCACCACCTCACGCGCACTCATGTCGTTCGCGGTCCTCGTCGCACTGGCCCTGCTGACATTCGCCCCGACGTGGTACACGATGACCAACGTCCGATTCTGATCACTCTGGTTTCACACGCCTGTTCCCTCACCCAGCCGGAACGGATCAGGGAGGGTACCGAGCGGGGTACGCCCGGAGGAGGCGCTGGACCGGCGGCCGTGAAGGGGCCGGACAGCCCTTTCCGCTTTGAGAAAGGGACGAGGCCCAACGTCGACACGATCGCATTGCGGAAGGCGGCGCCGGCCTGCATCACCTTCTGCTCGACGTGGATGTGCGGATCGGCCTCGCTCATCTGCGCCTTCATCCAAATCTCATGACGTCACGGTTTCCGGCAGAGGAGATCCGTGCCCCAGGTCCGTGGACGAGCCCCGGGCCCGGAGGGTTCCCACGGGCGGTTCAGGCGAGGACGGGCTCCTGTCCGACACAGCCGGGGGGATGGCTCTCGCCGGCCATTCGTTCGGCTGCGTCGATGTAGTCGGCCAGGGCGCCGCGTGACTGGGCGAGCCTGGCCATCCGGTCGTCCAGCCGCTGCAACCGGGACCGCATCGCGACCAGCAGCTCGGGACATCCGAGCAGTTCCGGGGCCTCTCCGGCCGCGCAGGGCAGCAGGTACGCGATGTCCTCGGAGGACAGGCCCGCACCGAGCAGGTGCCGGATCTGCTTCACCCGCAGTACGGCGTTCTGGTCGTACTCGCGGTAGCCGTTCGCGCCGCGGGCCGCCTCCAGCAGGCCCTGGGCTTCGTAGTAACGCAACTGATGGGTGTTCACACCCGTCCGGCGACTCAGCTCCCCGATCAGCATGGAAACCTCACTTGACCTTCACACCGGTATCAACGTTGACGATGCTGCCATGAACAGCGGAACCGATACATCCGTGACGGTCATCGGACTCGGACTGATGGGCCGGGCGCTCGCCAGGGCGTTCCTGAGAGCCGGGCATCCCGTGACCGTGTGGAACCGTACGGCCTCCAAGGCCGACCGGCTGGTGGCCGAGGGTGCGCGACCGGCGTCGACGGCCGGCGACGCGCTCGGGGCGAGTCCCCTGACGATCATCTGCCTCACCGACTACCGGGCCGTGCACGAACTGCTCGGCGCGAGCGGCGGCGCGCTGGACGGCAGGACGTTGGTCAATCTGACCTCGGGCACCTCGGCTCAGGCCCGGGAAGTCGCCCGATGGGCCGAGCGGCGCGGCGCCCGTTACCTGGACGGCGCCATAATGGCCGTCCCGCCGGCGATCGGGACCGCGGAGGCGGTGATTCTGCACAGTGGGCCGCAGCCGGACTTCGAGGCGCACGAGTCAACGCTCGCCGCGCTCGGCACCGTCACCCACCTCGGCGCGGACCACGGGCTGGCGTCCCTGTACGACGTGGCCGGTCTCGCCATGATGTGGAGCGTCCTGAACGCCTGGCTCCAGGGCACCGCCCTGCTCAGGACGGCCGGGGTCGACGCCGCGACGTATGCGCCGTTCGCGCGGCAGATCGCCGCCGTCGTGGCCGAATGGCTGCCCGGGTACGCCGAGCAGATCGACAGCGGCTCCTTCCCGGCCGAGGTGTCGGCCCTGGAGACCGACGTGCGGGCGATGACACACCTGATCGAGGAGAGCGAGGCGGCGGGTGTCAACGCCGAACTGCCGAAGCTGATCAAGGCGATGGCCGACCGCTCGATCGTCGCCGGACACGGCGGAGAGCAGTATCCCGTGCTGATCGAGGAGTTCGGCAGACCCCACGACGACTGACCGGTCCCGGCGCCGGGAGTGCCGGTGGGGTAGTACGCCTGGAACATGGCCGAGGTCGCGGCGCTGCTGCGGGACCTGCGGGTCTTCGCTCCCGTGCCGGGTGAGCACTCGGTGCTGCGGCCTCTGTCCCACCGCGTCGGCTTCATGTTCGGCCTGGCCGACCGCAGGCTGGCGGCGGCCGGCACGGCCGACCCGGTCGCCTCGGCGGTGCTCCGGAAAGCGCGGGCGGCGGCCCTGGAGTTGGCAGCCGACGGGCCTGCGGGACTCGTGCATGGCGATCTTCATCCGGGCAACGTGCTGTCCGGCCCGGACGCCCGTCTGGTGGCGATCGATCCGAGGCCCGCCTGGGGCGACCCGGACTTCGACGCCGTGGACTGGGTGCTCGAGGAAGCCGCGGATCTCACCGCGCTGGAGCGAAGGATCGAGGAGTTGGCGGCACTGGTTCCCGGTCAGTGTCCTCGTCGTGTGCTGGGCTGGTGCCGGGCCCTGGCCGCCCTCATCGCGGTCCCCCGGAGGTGCGCGGGGCGAGACGACCCACAGACCCGGTTCCTCATGACTCTGGCCCACGGCTGATCCCTTCGCCGGCCCCAGCCGGTCCCCGTGTCACCGGTCATCCAGCGATCTTCCACCATCCGGCGTCCGGAACCGGATACGGGCGCGGGTCCTGCCAGGATCGGCCGTCGACGAGACCGGGGCGCGGGGCGAACGGAAGGCGGAGCAAGCTCACCCCTGCCGATTGGGAGCGATCATGTCCGGCGTCGGGATGGGCGCGGCCCTTCCCGGACGGAGCCGGTCCGGCGCCTCGGTGACCGTCCCCACCTGGAGGGCTCCGGCCTTCCGTCGGCGATATGTCCTTCGCCATGGAAATCGGCCCGGCGTCATCGATTCCGGCCCGGCCGGGCTCAGGGCGAGTAGTCGATCCAGAGATACCAGACGGGCGCATCCGAATCGGCGTCGTCGCTGGGACCTTCGATCAGCACGTCGATCTCGCCATGCGCGAACTTCTTGGTGGCGACCTCCTGAATGTCGGACGGATCGAGCTCCTCGAAGGGGCCGGTGAAATGCCAGCCCTCTCGGTGAAATGCGGCCAGCGCCTTTCGCGCGTTGTCGACACCCGACACCGTCACGACCACCATGCCGTCGCTGTCCGGGTCGGACTGACAGTCATCCTCGAGTTCGACCGACTTGACCGAGCCTGCGGGAAGCAGCCGGATCACTTCCTCTTCGAGCCGGGGCGCCTGCTGTGCCGCCCGCTCCTTGCACTCCGCCACGTGAACGCCGCACGAAGGGATGGGGGACAACAGCACGGTGATTGTCAGGGCCGAGACCAACCCCTTGATCAGACTCACGACCCCAAGCCTGACATGGCCCTCGGCGCCGTGCCAGACTTTCGGATCTCACCGTCCCCGGAAGCGTTGCCGGCCGACCGGCCCCATGCCGGTCAGGCGATCACCGACCGGGCCGGAACCGTGCCGGTGCGGACAGGCGAACGGGCCGGAACCGATGACATCGGCCCCATTCGAAAGGCACAGGGCAACCGGTGAACGCCCGCGCCGGGTGCGGTCGCTTCCCGCGAGGATCGATCATGTCTCCCGTTCCCGGGCGAGGTCGGAACTCACGGACGTTCACGGCCGCTTTTCGCGCGCGAAACCGCGCGGGCCCTGTCGCGGTCCCGCGAGGCGTGTGATGGTGACGCCGGGTGCCGGAGCCCTCCGAGTGCCTCCGCCGGTCAGGGGTCGCGATCTCGCTACGAGAGGTAGGGGCTGAAATGGTCGGCGACGGCCTCCGCGATCGCGGCGGCGTCGAGGGAGCCGTCGACTTCGATAACGCGGATGCCGAGCCGGTGGGCGTTGCGGACGGCGTCGTCCGCGACGAGGCGGTCCCGGGCGAGGCGGTTGGCCTGTGCGCGGGCCGGATCACTGACGCGGTGCCCGAGCGAGGCGGCGCGCGGTAGTTCCCGGAGCTGGCGCCGGCGGAACTCCGGCGTGGGCACCATGACGACCATCCGGCGCGGTGAGTCGATGATGGGCGCGACGAGTTCCGGACGGAGTCCCCAGCCTTCGGCGATGATCGGGTGGCCCGAGACGAGCGCGCGCAGGTCGTCCAGGACCCACCCGAACCGGTCCGGGAAACCGGCCAGGGTCGCGGCGGCCATCTCCTCCGGGGTGGTGTGGACCCACATCCTGTCCGGGTCGGGCTCGGTGGCCGGCTCGCCGAGGCCGACGCGACGGGCGATCCGGCGGTCGTTGTGCCCGCGGGCGTCGTGGTAGTCGTAGTGGTAGACGGTGACGCGGCATCGGGCGGCCAGGAGCCGGGCCACGGTCGACTTTCCGGCCCATTGGCCACCGCCGATCCACAACGCGCGGCGCAACGTGCCGAAGGGGTCCCAGACGTCGCTTCCCGCAAGAGAGTCATGGCCGGTCATCCGGGTCCTCCTGTTGTCTCCTGCCGTCTCCTGTGTCGAGACCGTCTCCTACGTTGAGACGCGATCGGTCATGGACGCCGGGGCCGAGGGGCCGGCGGGCGGTGCCGGCCACCGTCGCCCGCCGGCGAGCCGGGCGGGGGGTGTGGACTGACGGGCGCGGTGGCGGCGTACCGCGTCCCGGTTGGCGCACGGCTGGGAACAGTAACGCTGCCGGGCGGTGCGTGAGGTGTCCGCGAAGATCCTCTCGCAGTCGGCGGCGGCACACCGTCCGAGCCGGTCCATGCCCCGGCTGACGAGGTGCATCGCCGTGCCCACGGAGATCAGCGCGAACAGCACCGCGCCGAGCGGCTGCAGGTCGTCGCGATAGTGCAGGTGCCAGCCGTGGGCGTGGTCGGTCAGCCGGGGGTAGGCGGCCGACCGGGCCAGCATCTCGTTGACCAGCCCGGCCTTCGCGCGCTCGTCCGTGGCGTCGACGACCTTCGTCCAGGCGTCGACGACGGCGAGGGTCTGGTCGAGATCCGACGGTTCGACGGGGCGTTCCAGCACCAGGCCGGCCGCGCGGCAGCGGTCGGCGAGTTCGCCGGCGCTCGCCGGCGGGCGGTTCGCCAGTTCCGCGGCGAAGTTCACCACATCCGCGCCGTAAGGGTTGAGGTGCATAAGCCCATTACATCAGCCTGTACGCCATGACGCGAACAGCAACAGAGCATGACATTCCCGAACTCGTCCGTCTCCGGACACTGCTCTTCGACGACCTCGGCGGCGACTTCTTCAACCCGGCGGACGCCGGTGACGACTGGCGCGACGCGCTCGCCCGGGTTCTCCGGCGGAAGCTGACCGAGCCCGACTGCCGGATCCTGGTCGTGGACGGCGGCACCGGCCTGGCCGCCTGCGGCATCGGCACGATCGAACAGTGGTTCCCCGGCCCCCACTCCCGCAACGGGAGGATCGGCCACGTCATCGGCATGGTCACCGACCCGTCGCACCGGCGGCGCGGGTACGGCCGGGCGGTCATGCTCGGCCTGCTCGACTGGTTCCGCGACCGCGACGCCGTACGGGTCGACCTCACCGCCTCCCGCGAGGCGGAGCCGCTCTACCGGCGGCTCGGCTTCGCGGACCACCCCGACCCCCTGCTGTGCTGGAAGCCGTGAGGACGTCGCGATACCGCTGGGTCATTCTGGGTGTCGCGACCTTCACCCAGGCCGCGGCCGCGTTCTTCGTGCAGGGCATCGGCGCGATGAGCGTCCACCTGCAACGGGACCTGGGGCTGAACGCGACCCGGCTGGGCCTGCTGCTGTCGGCGGCTCAGCTGCTTCCGCTGGCCGGGTTGCTCGTGGCGGGACGGCTGCTGGACCGCCACGACGAACGCTGGGTCGTCGGGATCGGTGCTCTCGTGGTCGCCGTCGCGCTGGCCGCCGGAAGCGCGGCCCCGGGGTACGCCTCCCTGCTCGTGGTCCTGCTGATCGTCGGTGCGGGGTACAGCACCGTCCAGCCGGGCGGCGGTAAATCGGTGGCGTCCTGGTTCGACACGTCGCAGCGTGGCCTGGCCATGGGTGTCCGCCAGGCGGGGCTCCCGCTCGGAGGCGTCCTCGCCGCCCTCGCGCTCCCCTCGCTGGCGACCGCCTTCGGCTGGCGGTCGACGCTCGTGGCGGGCTCGCTCGCCGCGCTGTCGGGCGCCGTCGTCTTCATGGCCTTCTGCCGCCGCCCACCGGGCCGGCGACCGACGCCGGCCGCGTCCCGCGTGCGGTTGGAGCTGCTCCGCGAGCCGTACATGAAGAAGATCGTCTTTTCCGGTGTGAGCATGGTGTCGGTGCACAGCGGCGTGGGCGTCCTCACCGTGCTGTACCTGCACGAGGTGACGTCCATGGACGCCGCCCCGGCGGCCCTGGTCTACGTCGCGGTCCAGTGCGCGGGCGCGCTGGGCCGTGTCTGCCTGGCGGCCTGGAGCGACCGCCACCGATCCGGCCGCTACGCCTGCGTCCTGACGTGCCTGGCCGCCGTGATCGTCGGGATGACCGCGTTGGCGACCCCCGTCGGCCGGTCTCCCGTCGCGGCCTGCGCGCTCTTCGTCTGGCTCGGCTTCTTCGGAATCGGCTGGTACGGCCCCTGGGTCGCCTACGCCGCCGAGTCGGCGCCGCCGGGCCACACCGGATTCGTCCTCGGCCTGGCCATGGCCGTCAACCAGGTGGCGGTCGTCCTGGCGCCGGCCGCGCTCGGCCTGCTCGCCGACCTGACCGGTGGTTTTGCGCCCGCCTGGGCCCTGCTCGCCGCGCTGACCGCCGTCGCCCTGACGGTGACGGCCCGGCTGTGACCGGTTCGGACGGCCGGCCGTAGCCCTCACCGCCGTCCCCGGCCGCCCCGCCATTACGAAACCGCGGTTGCGTAATGGCGGGGCAGGGAGTAGCTTTTATTTCGCTACACGAGTTTCGTAACAGGGAGGTCGGCATGGCGCCTCGGGGGCGGCCGCGTGACATGCAGGTCGACGAGCGGGTGCTGCGGATCGCCGCCGCCCTGCTGTTCGAGCGCGGCTACGCCGGTCTGTCCATCGACGAGGTGGCCGAGCAGGCGGGGGTGGCCAAGACCACGCTGTACCGCCGCTGGCCGACCAAGGACCACCTGGCCGTCGCGGTGGTGGCACGGCTGCAGGCCGATGACGAGATCACCGACACCGGCGACATCCGGGCCGACCTCGTCGACTACCTGGAGAAGATCGCCGCCGGGCTCAACCGCATGCGCGCGGCCGGGCACCGCCGGGGGCCCTCCGCCGGAACGGCCGGCGAGCTCGTGGCCGCCGCGGCCAGGCACGAGGACATCGGCCGGCTGACCCGCGAACAGTACGCCGAGCGCAACGCCATCGCGCTCGCCCTGATCGAGCGGGCGCGCGTACGCGGAGAGCTGCGCGCGGACCTCGACGCCGAGGCGCTGTTCGACCAGCTGGCCGGCGCCCTCTACTACCGAGTGATGATCACAGGCGCGCCTGTCGACCGGGCCTACGCGGAACGGCTCGTGTCATGCGCGCTCGAAGGGAACCTGACATGTCAATGATCGTGGAAACCGCCGTCGTCCACGCGGTCGACGCCGAGACCATCGGCTCGCCCACGGCGACCGGACGGCTGCTGCTCGACTCCGGCGACACCGGCGGCGCGCTGAGCACCATCCGGATGACGCTCGCCGAAGGCGCGGACGGCGCCGTGCCCCACCACCACGCCACCGCGACCGAGCTGTTCTACATCCTGGAGGGCAGGGCCCGCGTCCTGTCCGGCGAGGAGATCGTGACGCTGGAGGCGGGCGACGTGGCGGCCGTGCCCCCGCTGACACCCCACGCGTTCGCCGCCGCCCCCGGCCACACCGCCGACCTCCTCATCGTCGTCGCCCCCGGCATCCAGCGCTTCGAGTACTTCCGCCTGCTCGACCGCCTGCGCCGGGGCGAGGCCACGCTCGACGAACTGCTCGCCTCCCAGGACCTCTACGACAACCACTTCCTCGACAGCCCCGCCTGGACCCGCGACCGCCAGGCGTCCTGACCCCCGGCTGCGTCGAATCGAAGACGGCGACGGGCCGGATCCAGCCAGGCGCCGAGCGGACCTCCCCCCGGAACGCGTCGCGGACGCGCGCCGCGTCCCCGGGTCGGACGGGTTCTCAGGCCGGACGGTCTCTCAAGCGGACATCTGGTCGTAGCGGACGCGCATGCCGTCCACGAGGGTCTTGAGCGCGGCTGAGGTCGGCAACCAGGGGTCGGCCGGCGACACAGTGGCCTGAGCGACGAACTGATCGGCGAGGCCGGTCATCGGCGTCGCGGCGTTCGTCACGTCCGCGACCAGCAGGTGGGCCGCGTTCCCCGCGGGCGGGGCCGCTCCGGCCGGCAGCACGTGCACGGTGTTCTGCGCCAAGCCCCAGCCCACCAGCTGGTGCAGATCAGCCAGAACCTCCTCCATCACCGCGAAGTCGTAAGCGGTGATCAAGGGAAGCTCCGGTGCGACGTCGGCCCGGGTGGTGGAGCGGCCCTCGGCCCCGTGGTGCAGGGTCATCGAGATCTGCTCCGACTCCAGCATGAGCTGCCGGAGCAGTAGTTCGTCCGGTGCGGTGCCCAGCCACACCCACGAGGTCTGATACCGCTGTACGTATCCCATCCGCTGCCACACCCACAGCGACCGGGCCCAGGCTCGGGTGAGCCGCTGCTGCGCCTCCGTCATCGCCTCGCGCACCTTGGCCTCCTGCTGAGCCGTCAGGGCCGGGCCACCCGGAGGGCCGAGCACGGTGAGCGGAGCGGGCGCGGGCAGGGTCAGGCCCGCATGGCGTCTGGCCACCTCGGCGTAGTGGTCGGCGTTGGTGCTCTTGATCGGCCAGGCGGCCGTCGCGAAGCCCGGTGCGCCGAAGTAGAGGTGATCCGTGATGTCCGTGCTGGCTATGTGGAAGGACTCGTGCAGCAGGGTGCGGATCCGGCCGTCGGTACGGGCGTCCACGAACGTCTCGGGAACGGTCAGCGACCTCGGCGAGGACGTCGCGCCGGCGCCCTGAATGCTCAGATCACCCCGGTGGTCCAGCAGGATCAACCGGTTGTCGTGGAGACGGTTCAGCCCTTCCGCGGCTTCGGTGAACGTCTTCCTGATCCCCGGCACCCTGGTGTTGTCCGGGAGGGCGAAGACGGCGATGATGTGCGCGTCGGCGTTACCCGCGGCGATCTGGGTGAGAACGGCGGTCACCTCGTCCACCATGGTCTTCAGCACCGTCAGGCCGGGGTTCTTCGGAGGCTGGTTCTGCCGGGTTCCCGCCTGCATGACGTACGGGGTCCTGTCGTTGAAGACCTCGATCAGCTTTTCCAGGGTGTCGTCGGCCGTCGCGTTCGTGTAGTCCAGCGGGGCGGCGGTCCGGGCGTAGCCGTCCACGCCGGTGCCGCCCAGTGCGACCCGTAGCGCGCCGAGGTCGCTCTGCCGTACCCGGCCGTACGCGCGCCGTACCATCCGGTGCAGCGTCCTGCGGAGCGGGGGTTGAGAGAGCCGGGGGTGGGTGAACGGTTCGTTCCGGGTCACACCGCTTAATGGCAGCATGAGTTCCCTTTCTCGTTCGGCGTCTTCCCTCGCGACGAATGTCGCACACCAGATACGACGCCTGTTTTAAAAACGCGTTTACCGGGATACTCGAATTCGGCGAAGAGATTCGGTGCGCCTCCGGGTCCGTGGAGGCGGTTCTCCGGTGTGCTGGGATTTCCTTCCGCGGCGGAGCGTGCCGGGAGCCGGCCCCCACGCTCGAGGAGGAAATGGGAGCACGCGCGTCCCGATCCGCCACGCCGTGCCGGTGCGCCCGTCCCCGCGCCGGGTGGGTGAGGGGATTCGCCGGTCAACGGATGTGCCGACCCATCCGATACGCGACCGGCGACGAAGTTCCTGTGGCCGGTGCCGTGCCGGCAGGGGCAGGAGGGGGCGCATGGGAGCGCGTGGCCGGTCGCCGATCGGCGAAGACCGTCCGGATGATTTCTCACCGGGGCTGAAGGAACTGCTGCAGGCGGTCGGCAAGGGTGATCGTGAGGCGTTCGAGCGGTTGTACGAGGTGCTGGCTCCTCGGGTGTTCGGGCTGGTCCTGAGGGTGTTGCGGGATCGGGCGCACAGCGAGGAGGTGGCGCAGGAGGTCCTGGTGGAGGTGTGGCGCAGCGCCACCCGTTACGAACCGGACAAGGGGTCGGTGCTGGCATGGGTGCTGACCATCGCGCACCGGCGGGCGATCGACCGGGTGCGTTCGGCGCAGGCGGTCATGGATCGGGAGGAACGGGCGGCGCGGCTGGAACCGTACCGCCCCTTCGACGAGGTGACCGAGCTGGTGGTGGGCCGTCTGGAAGGCGAGCGGCTGCGCCGCTGCCTGGAGGGGCTGACCGAGTTGCAGCGTGAGTCGGTCACCTTCGCCTACTACGGGGGCCACTCCTACCGGGAGGTCGCCGAGCTGGTCAAGGCGCCGCTGGGGACGGTCAAGACACGGATGCGAGACGGGTTGATCCGGCTGCGGGACTGCCTGGGAGTGGAGCGATGACAGAGCGGCGACAGGAGTTCGATCCCCACACGCTGGCGGGAGCGTACGCGCTCAACGCCCTCGACGACGAGCTGGAGCGCCGCCGCTTCGAGCGGCACCTTGCCGGATGCCAGGAATGCGCCCGGGAGATCACCACGCTGATGGAGACGGCGGCCAGGATGGGCGCCGCGGTGGCCGCCGAGCCGCCGTCGAGTCTGCGGGCACGGGTGATGGCCGAGATCGAGCAGGCCCGGCAGCTTCCCCCCGCCGTCGCGCGACCACGCCGGCGGCCGGGAGGGTGGCGGCCCTGGCTGGCCGCGGCCGGCGTGGCCGCGATGCTGGCGGCCGTGGTGGCCATGGGCGTCACGACGTTGCAGACGCGGAGCCGGCTGGAGGAGATCCGCCGGAGCCAGCAGGAGATCACGGCGGTGATGACCGCCCCGGACGCCCGCACCTCGACGGCCGTGTCCGGCGGGATGCGGGGCGGCGTGCTGGTCTCGCGGTCGGAGAGGCGGATGGTGTTCTGGGCCTCCGGCCTGCCCGACCCGCCCGCGGGCCGGGTCTACCAACTGTGGCGGCTGGCGCCGGGGGAGATCAGCTCGGCGGGTCTGCTCACCGTCAGCTCGGGCAGCGCCACGCCGGTGCTGGTCACGGCCGGCGCGGGGACGGCCAGGCTGGGTATGACCCAAGAGCCGGCCGGCGGTTCCCGGCAGCCCACCGGCGACCCGATCCTGCTGGTGGACATCCCGGCCGCCTGACACCCATCCGATCGGGGAGCGGCTCCGAATCCCTGGTGTGACGGGTGAGAAACGAGGCTTCACGGCAGCCGCCTACGGGGTGCTGGCCGGGATCCTCTCCATGGCCATGGCGGAGCTGGCGGCGGCGCTGATCGGGCGACCGCAGGCCGGCCCGCCGGCGGCGGTCGGATCGGCCTTCATCGATCTGACCCCCGGATGGCTGAAGGACTTCGCCATCCGCACCTTCGGCAGCGCCGACAAGCTCGTGCTGCTGCTCGCCCTGGCGGCCGGGTTCCTCCTGGCCGCCGCGGCCATCGGTCCGGCCGCGCTCCGGCGACCGCGCGTGGCCATCACGATCCTCTCCGGGGTCGTGGCGGTCGCCGGGGCGGCGGTCCTGACCAGGCCCGCCGTCCTGCCCGTGGACGTCCTGCCGTCGGCGGTCGCGGTCATCACCGGCGTGATCACGCTTCGGCTGGTCGGCCGCCTTCTCCTGTCGCGCGACCGTGTCGCGCTCGGCGACTTCACCCGGAACGACGACGGCCGTGAAGGGGGCCACGATGACCGCTTCACCTGGAACGAGGGTCGCGAAAAGGCCCACGACGACCTCCTCGCCCGGAAGGACGACGGCCGCGAGGGGGCCCACGGCGACCTCGACCGGCGCGTCCTCCTCACCGCGGGCGCCGGCATGCTGGGGCTGGCCGCGCTCGCCGGCGGCGGGAGCCGCGCGATCACCGCCCTGCGGCGGCCCGGCGTCACGGCGATCGCGCTCCCACGCCCGGCGCGCCCGGCCCCGCCCCTGCCCGCCGGTACGGACCTGGCGGTCCCCGGCCTGTCGTCGTTCACCACCCCCGCCACCGCCTTCTACCGTGTCGACACCGCGCTCGTCATCCCCCAGGTGGACCCCCACGACTGGACGCTGCGCATCCACGGGCTGGTCGATCAGCCCGTCGAGCTGACCCTGCGGGAGGTGCTGGCCCGGCCGCTGACCGAACGCGACATCACCCTGACGTGCGTGTCCAACGAGGTCGGCGGGCCGTACGCGGGCAATGCCCGCTGGCTCGGCCTGGATCTCGCCGCGCTGCTGCGCCAGGCGGGCGTCCGGCGTGGCGCGGCGCAACTGCTGTCCCGCTCGGCCGACGGCTGGAGCGCCACCACCCCGCTGGAGACCATCCTGGACGGCCGCGACGCGCTCCTGGCCATCGCGATGAACGGCCGGGCGCTCCCGCCCGAGCACGGCTTCCCCGCCCGCCTGATCGTGCCGGGGCTGTACGGCTACGCCTCGGCCACCAAGTGGGTCACCGAGCTCCGCCTCATTCCGCCGGGCGGCGGGCGGTCCTACTGGACCCGCCGGGGATGGGCCGAACGCGCCCCGATCAAGACCGCCTCCCGCATCGAGGTTCCCAAGCCCTTCGCCACCGTGCCCGCCGGCCCGGTCATGGTCGCGGGCACCGCCTGGGCCCAGCACCGCGGCATCGCCGCCGTGGAGGTCGGCATCGACGACGGCCCCTGGCGACAGGCGCAGCTCGCCGCCACCCCCGGCCCCGACACCTGGAGGCAGTGGAAGCTGCCCTGGAACGCCACTCCCGGCCGGCACCGCCTTGAGGTCCGCGCCGTCGACGCCACCGGCGCCGTCCAGACCAGCCGGCGCGCACCCACCATTCCCGACGGCGCCACCGGCTGGCACTCGGTCCTGGTGACCGTCACCTGAATCCCCTGTTCCACCGTCTGTCCGCCTGTTCACACTCAGACAAGGAATCAATAAAAATGATCAAGAACAATCGCCTTGCCGTCGCTCTGCCCCTGCTGGCCCTGGCCGTGTCCCTGACCGCGTGCGGAGGCGATGCCGACACCGGCGCCGACATGGGCGCGGCGCCGTCCACCGGCAGCGCCCCGATGGCCACCGGCGGCGGCGCCCCGACTGCCGGCGAGTCCGCCGCGGCCGCGCCGTTCGGTACGGCCTGCTCCGCGGTCCCCGCCTCGGGCAAGGGCAGCTTCACCGGCATGGCCGAGGACCCGGTGGCCACCGCGGCCTCCAACAACCCGGTGCTCTCCACCCTGGTCGCCGCGGTGAAGAAGGCCGGCCTGGTCGACACCCTCAACTCCGCCGAGGACATCACCGTCTTCGCCCCGACCGACGACGCCTTCGCCAAGATCGACAAAGCCGCGCTCGACAAGGTGCTGGCCGACAAGAAGATGCTCACCGACATCCTCACCTACCACGTCGTCCAGGGCCGCAAGACACCGGCCGATCTGGCCGACGGCTCGTTCGCCACGCTGCAGGGCGGCAAGGTCACCACCAGCGGTTCCGGCCAGGACTACACGGTCGGCGGCGCCGGCGTGGTGTGCGGGAACGTGTCCACCCGCAACGCCACCGTCTACATCATCGACACCGTCCTCATGCCCAAGAAATGATCTCGGGGGCTGGGCTCCCTGAACCGCCCCGGGCCGACGGAGACGTCGAGGACCCGGAAGGACGCCGATCGCGGCCGCTCCCAGCGGGCGCCGCGGGCGGCTGTCCGAGCGAGCGGACCCGGCAAGGACCCGGCCGGGGGAGAGGCCGGCGGGTGAGAGCCGATTCCCGGCCGCGACGTCCGCGAACCGGACTCGCGCTGCTCAGAGCAGATCTGCCGCAGGCGGATCGCGGCGACATCGGTCCGTCGCGCCCCACATGATGAACGCATGGGCGAAGAATCGAAACTTCCACTGTTCGACGCGCGGGTGAGGCGCGAACTCTACGAGGGGCGCGTTCTCGTTCTCGACGGTCCTCTCAATGACGACAACGGGACACTGCTCGCCACGCAACTGATAGCGCTCGCCACGCAGGACGCGTCGGCCGACATCGCACTGTGGATCCACTCCCCGGGCGGCTCGGTCCCGTCGATGCTCGCCATTCGCGACGTCATCCGGCTCATCCCCTGCGACGTGTCGACCCTCGTGCTGGGAATCGCCTACAGCGCCGGGCAGTTCCTGCTGTCCTCGGGCGCCCGGGGAAAGCGCCGCGCCCTGCCGCACGCGCGTGTCCTGATGCACCAGGGTTCGGCCGGGATCGGCGGCACCGCGGTCGACATCGAACTGCAGGCCGACGACCTCCGGCACACCCGCGACACGGTGCTCGGCCTCATCGCCGAGGACACGGGGCAGCCCGTGGAGCGGATCTTCGAGGACTCCCTGCACGATCGCTGGTACACGGCGCAGGAGGCACTGGACTACGGCTTCATCGACGAGATCGTCCAGAGCTTCGACGAAATAGCGCCGCGCAATCGCCCGCGGTCCGGATTCGGCATCACCGAAGGAGCCGGCCAGTGAGCAGTTACACCATTCCCAACGTCATCGCCCGGAATCCCCGCGGCGAGCGGATCATGGACGTCTACTCGCATCTTCTCACCGAGCGGATCGTCTATCTGGGAACCGCGATCGACGCGGGCGTCGCGAACGCGCTCATCGCGCAGATGATTTTCCTGGAGTCGGACAACCCCGATGCCAGCATACAGTTCTACATCAACTGTGAGGGTGGGGATCCGAGTGCGATGCTCGCGATATACGACACCATGCGCTATATCCGCCCGCGGGTCGAGACGACCTGCGTCGGACAGGCCGTCGCGGTGGGCGCCGTCCTTCTCGCCGCGGGCGCCGAGGGAAAACGCGCCGCCCTTCCGCACGCACGGATAATCCTGCACCAACCGGCCGCCCAGGGGCGCGGGGCGATCCCCGATCTCATCCTGCAGGCCGACGAGGTCGTCCGTGTCCGAGCGGACATCGAGCGCCTCCTGTCACGGCACACGGGCCAGACCGTCGAGACCCTGCGCGCCGACACCGACCACGACCGCGTGTTCACCGCGACCGCGGCCCTGGAGTACGGGCTCCTCGACCAGATCATCGAGGAGCGTTCATAGGGCCATGGACGCCCCCGGCGGGCCGGTGCCCCGGCCTTCGGGCCGGGGAGCGCGTCAGGCGGCCAGGGAGTACGCCGCGGAGCAGGTGGCGCCTCTCGACGTGCCGCTCTGGGCGGACCGCAGGCTCTCGGCGACGGCGAGGGTCAGATCGATCAGGGTGACATCGAGCGCGCCGGCGACCGCGGCGATCATCTCGCTCGACGGCTCCTTGACGCCCCGTTCCATCTCGGAGAGATACTGCGGCGAGACGCCGGCGCGACGCGCCGTCTCGCTCAGCTTCTCGCCCCGCTCGTGACGGAGATCTCTGAGCCGCTCACCGAGCACGTGCCGCCACAGCGGCTCGCGAACCGGGGACGGCTTGGGGTCGGTCCGACCGGTCGCCGGACGTAGCGGCGGGACAGAGAAGGCCATACCTCACCATAGGTAGACGGCGCGTTCGAGTTCCGGTGACTTCGCGCAGAGCGGAACCGTCCCCGCCTCCTCCGTCCGCCTCCCGGGGGCGGCGGGGCCCGGTGCCGCCGGGACGTCTCCTGCCCCGGGATGCATCCCGGCGGAACCCTGTGATCGGGCGCTCCGGATGGTCTATGGTACGGCGATGACCGCGATCGATTGGCTGTTCGAATCCGACCCCGCCATTCGCTGGCAGGTGCTACGCGACCTCACCGGTTCCTCGCCCGACGAGGTCGCCGCCGAACGGGCACGCGTGGAGCACGAGGGCTGGGGCGCCCGTCTCCTGGCGCTCCAGGGCGCCGACGGCCTGTGGGAAGGCGGTGCCTGCTTCCCCGCGTCCTACACCGGCGGTGAGCCCGGGCAGCCCTGGACGGCGACGATGCACACCCTGCACACCCTGCAGATCCTCGGCCTCGACCCGGCGTCGAAGGCGGCCCGCCGTACGATCCCGCTCGTCGCCGAGAACGGGCGGTGGGAGCACGAGGGGCAGCGGTACTTCGACGGCGAGGTCGAGCCCTGCATCAACGGCAGGACGATCGAGACCGGCGCCTACTTCGGGGCGGACGTCTCGGTGATCGTGGAGCGGGTCCTCGGTGAGCGGCTCGCCGACGGCGGCTGGAACTGCGAAGCCGAGAACGGATCGGTGCGCTCCTCGATCGACACGACGATCAACGTGCTGGAGGGACTCCTCGAATTCGAGCGGGCGACCGGCGGGTCCGACGCGGTGCGCGAGGCGCGCCGCGGAGGGGAGGAGTACCTCCTCGAACGCGGTCTGTTCCGCCGCAGGAGCACCGGTGAGGTCGTCGACGCGACGTACCTCGACTTCGCCTTCCCGTACTACTGGCACTACGACGTGCTGCGCGCGCTCGACTACTTCAGGCGCTCGGGGGCCGAGCCGGACCCCAGGATGGCGGAGGCCGTGGAGGTCGTCCGCTCCAAGCGGCGGCCCGACGGCCGCTGGCTGCTCGACCGCGTCCATCAGGGCCGCGTCCACTTCCCCCTGGAGGAGGGCGTGGGCAGGCCGAGCCGCTGGAACACCCTCCGCGCGCTCCGGGTGCTCGACTGGTGGCGAGACCGACCCCGCGGGTAGGACCCCGTGAGGGTGGCCCGGAAGGCGGGTTCCCTGGTCGAGGTGACGCTTCGCAGGCGCCTCTTCCACCGGGGTGAGCACGTCGACGCCCGGGTCGGCTCCCTGCTCCGGGACGAGGCGTACGGTCACCGGCGGTGACCCGCCGGACGAGGCGAAGATCACTCGCCCACGGGTGGAACGTTGGACGAGGTGCCGACACGGTCCTACGATAACGGCCCTATGAGCCATTTCAATCATATCGACCTCGTCGAATTCCCAGCGGAATCCATCGAACAACTCCAGGCCGCCAAGACGTTCTTCGGAGAGGTGTTCGGCTGGAAATTCCAGGACTGGGGTGACCATTACGCCGACACCGCGGACAGCGGCGTGAGCAGCGGACTCATCGCCGACGCCGGGGCGCGGTCCCGCATGCCATTGGCGGTCGTCCATGTCGAGGACCTGGAAGCGGCGTACGAAAAGGTGGCCGGCGCCGGTGGAACCATCGTGAAAGAGATATTCTCTTTTCCCGGTGGCCGGCGCTTCCATTTCAGGGACCCCGCCGGCAACGAGCTGGCGGCCTGGTCCGAGTGACCCGGGGCGACCGCGGGTGACCGGGAGCTGACCGCAGGCCCTTCACGCGCACGCCGGCCGACGGGCCGGCGTGCGACCGTGAAGTTCACGGCCGTCAAGCGGCAGGGGAGGCACCGGCGATCCACCTCCCGGGACGGGCCGCTGCCGGAGGCGGTCCTGCGCGGTCAGGATCAGGATCACGTCGAGTACCCCGTTCTTCGACACGGGGAAGATGTGGGACGCTCTGGGGTCGCCCGGAACGGTGGCGAAGGTCCCGTGCATCGCGTTCCGCTTCAGCCTGGGGTAGGCGGCCTTCAGCTGTGCGTACGTGGAGCCCCGGCCGATGTCCTCAGGCGTTCTGACGGTACCCGGGGGCGGAGATCATGGCCACGCCCTGCTTCCGGGAGATGGACACCCCCGCCCGGTCTCCGCCGTACCGCTCCGCCTTCAGGTCCCAGGTCGAGCACGTGGTGGGGGTGTCGATGGATTTGCGGACGATCTTCCCGGCCGCCTCGGCCTGTGCCGCGGACATCCCGAGCCTCAGGCTGCCGTACCCGAACGGTCCGATCGTCGTCCGCCGGGCCGCGGGAGCGGCCGAGGCTGCGTTCGCAGCGGGTACGGCACCTGCCGGCGCGACCCCCTCCGGCCGGCGCCGTCACGAGCGCTGATCGGCCGATACGCAGGCATGATGACTGTTTCGTGATGATTCCTTCATGATCGAAAACTCGGCACCATGGATCAGCCCCGATGTCATCCGCAGGCGTTTCACACGATTGATGATCTTCGTCCGAGCCGGTCGAGGCCATCGAGGGCGTCGCCGATCGGGGCGACGACGTCGCTCCGTCGGAAAGAGTCTTTCGTCGATCATGTAACGCTTCTTCGGTCTTCTTCCAAGCAAAGGCGTGTTCGGGAAGATGACGAAGGGAGCACGGTCGGTGCGCTTCAAACAGACGGGATCGGTGGAGATCTCCACCGATCCCGAGGCCTTCGAAGCCTTCTACCGGCGCCACGTCGAAGCGGTCACGCGGTTCATGGCCCGCCGGGTGGACGACCCCCACACGGTCGCCGACCTGGTCGCGGAGGTCTTCGTCGCGGTGCTCGACTCGGCGCACACCTACCGCTCCGGCCTGGGCAGTGAGATCGGCTGGCTGTACGGCGTGGCACGCAACACCCTGTCCGCCGAACGGCGACGGGTCGTGAGCGAACTGCGGCTGGCCGGCCGGATCAGCGGGAGGCGGCTCCTCGACGTGGACGACCTGTCGCGGATGGAGGAACGGCTGGACGCGGAGAGCCCGGCCCGGCGGGCCTTCGAGGCCATGGCCGGCCTGCCCGACAGCGAGCGCGCCGTCCTGGAGCTGGTCGCCGTCGACCAGCTCTCCGTTCCCGAGGCGGCCGCCGCGCTCGGCATCCGGCAGGGGACCGCCAGGGTCCGGCTGCACCGCGCCCGCAAGGCACTGCGCCACGTTTCCGGCGTCATCTCCCCCACGGTCATGGAAGGACTCCGATGAACTTCGAGGAGAGACTGCTCATGGAGCTCAAGGCTGAGATGAACGAGCGGGCGGCACGGAGGCCCGCCCGCAACCCCTTCCGGCGTCGTCTGCCGGTGGTGGCCGCGGCCGCCGGCGTGGCCGCCGCGGCGCTGGTGGCCGTGCCGATGGTCACGGGGACGGAGAACGCGGCGTACGCGCTGACCCAGGAGTCCGACGGGTCGATCCTCCTGAAGATCAACGAGTTCCGGAACCCGGAGCAGGTTGAGCGGGACCTCGCCGAGCTGGGCGTGAAGGCGGACGTCTCATACGTGAAGCCGGGCAAGAGGTGCGCCCCGGATCGTTTCACCAGCGTCGAAGAGCCGGGCGTCGAGCTCGAGGAGCTGAAGAGCAAGGATCCCGCGGTCCGGGCCAGGGTGAGGAAGGCGATCGAGAACACGCCCTCCGAGAAGGCGTACGACAGGGTGCCGGGCGGCGGCCTGAGGATCCATCCGGACAGGATCAAGCCGAACTGGACCGTTGTCATGGAGTTCACCGAGAACGAGGACCAGACCTCGGGGCCGGAGAGGCCGAGAGCGCTGTGGCAGTACCTCTTCCAGGTCACCGACGGCCCGGTGAAGCCCTGCGTGCTCGTCGAGGACCCGTCCTGGAACGCCCCGCTCGACCCGGTGGAGAACCCCGAGGCGTTCCCGCCCGCGGGCAGCTGACCACCGGCGGGGTGGCAGTGAGGTGACAGAGGGCTGACAGGGGGCACGCGGCCGCCCGATGACATCGCGGGGTCACCGCGTGCCCCTCTCGTGTGCGGGGCCGATGGTCCGGCGTGCGACCGTAAAGCTCCCGGCGGCCGTGTTACGGTCCGCGGGAGAGCGGGAACCCCAGCTGAGGGACCCTGATTCGTGGCGTCTCCCCGCCGGAGGGACGGCTCTCGCCTCCTCCGGCCGGGGGAGGCGACGGACAAGCCCCGCCCGTTCCGAAGGTGCGGACCGTCACGGGAAGCGATCTCCCCGCGGGGCGAATCCGGTGGTCCTCTCGCTGAACCCGACGGAGGCCATCATGGCGGCGAGATCCACATCGGTTCCGCGCGGCAAGCGTGGCGGCGGACCCGGCGAACTCCAGGAGCCGCACGTCACCGTTCCGGTGATCGGCAGGGTGACCCTTCCGCCCCCCGAGCACCTCGCCTTCTACGCGGTGCTCGGTGTGCTGGGAGCCCTGGAGATCATCGACTGGCCCGTCGTGCTCGTCATCGGGGCCGGGCATCTCCTGGCCGGGCAGCGGCGCTCCCGTGTCCTGCGCGAGGCCGGGGAGGCCGCCGAGGCGGCGTAGCCGGGATCGGCCCCGGCGGCGCGACCCGGTCCAGGGCGTCGATCCGCGGGATCGGGCACGCCCCGGCGTACCGACCCCTGGGCCGGTACGGATGATCTAGGTAGAGTGATCCGCCATGGGCGTTCTCGTCGACTACTTCACGGCGGACTCCGAGCGGTCGGCCCGCCTGGCGCTGTCCGGCGGGCCAGGGGCCATGGGCCTGCCGTACGCCGACTGCAAGGGATGGATCGACGAGCTCGACGCGCTGGCGGCCGAGCTCAGCGGGCGCGACCTCAGCGAGTTCGGCGACCATGAGCTCCTCGCCGACGACGGCGAGGCGGCGAGTGTGGACCGGATGGCGTCCGAGACCGTCGCCGCGCTCGCCGCCGTGGACGACGCCCGGCTGCGCGAGTACGCCGAGGAGGAACTGTTCGACGAGTTCGAACTCGGACGGGTCACGGCCCTGCGGGACCTGGCGCGTGAGGCCGTACGGCTCAGCCAGGGGATGTACCGCTGGGTGTGCGTCTGAGCGCCTCGAACAGCTCCTCGCGGAGGGCGGGCGGAAGCTTGGGGCCCATGCGCGACGGGCTCACCAGCGCCTCGTCGTCGTTGTACTCCGCGGCCTCGTCCGCCAGGAACTCCAGGCAGGACCGGGCCGTCTCCCGGTGACGGGGGTCCGGCCAGCGCTCCACCAGGGGCAGCACCGCATCCACCCGCTCGCCGATCCGGTCGAGAATCGCGTGGCCGGGCGGGCCGGGGAAGCGCTGCGCCCGCAGGTCGATGTGGCGGAAGGCGACGTCGTCGAGCTCCGCGCCGGTGAAGTCGTTGCCGGTGAAGTCGTTGCGGTCCCGGCCCAGCCTGCCCCGCTCATGGTCGCTCGGGCGGCCCCAGAAATTGACGTTCCGCACCCGGCCGAGGAAGACGCAGCCGACGAACTCGGCTTCGAACGTGAGCGTCTGGCCGGTCAGGCGTGATCGGTCGAACGTGCAGTTCTCGAACCGGACGTTGCCGAAGAAGGTGAGCGGTGCGAAGCGGGTGCGCCGGAAGACGCAGTCGCGGAAGACCGACCGCGGCCAGTCCGCGCCGCTCCTTGGGACCCGCGTGCCACGGTCCGGCGTCAGCCGTCCGAGGACGGCTCCGAGAGGACGGAAGCCCGAACGCGGCCGGTCCATGCCGCCCTCCGGCCGCGGCATGCCGGTCAGACCCAGTGACAGCCGTTCGAAGGCCGCGCCGGAGAAGTCGCAGCCCTCGAACGTGCTGTCGTGGACGCTGAAATCGGTGAACCGCATACCGGAGAAGTCCACGTTCACGAGTCGCGCCCGGTCGAAGGTCACCGTGGACACCCCGGCGGGCGGCTCGAACCGCCGGTCGCGGAACTCGCCGCGGGCGATCCACGCGGACCTCCACTCCTCCGGGCCTGGCCGGAGGTCGAACGGTCCGGACGCGCTCATGCCGACCACCCGACACGGCCGGGAGCGGGACGGGCGCCCGAGGGGCGTTCCGCCGGGAAACGCCCGGTGCAAGAACCGGTGAAGGACCCGGGAAGGGCGACGGCCTCCGGGAGATCGAGTTCACGCATGCGCGGAGTCTCGCAGCCCGGTCCGACAGGAAGCGGAGGGTGCGGCACCGAGCCGCGCGGTCCGGATCCCGCTACGGCGTCAGGACGACCCGGTCCAGGTCGTCGACCTGCCAGGTGCGGGATCGGAGCACGCCCCGGTGGCGGTACTCGCGCATGATCTGCACGTGCTCGCGCAGCCGTACGAACGCCTGGAGATCGTCCTCCCCGCGCCACACCGACAGCAAGCCGACCCGGCGGCCGGGAAGGTCCGCCCACAGCCACATGCCCACCGCGCCCGGCAGGGCCGGCCACAGGCGGCTCAGTGCGAGACCGCGCCGGGCGATCCCGGGCAGGTCGAGGAGGCGGTCCGCCCGGTAGTCCGTCAGCGCGGCCACCAGCGGGCCCGGATGCCCGGCCGCCGGACCGGCGATCCAGCGGGTCCTCAGCATGCCGCCGCCGTACGGCGGAGCAGGGGCTCGGCGGCGGCGCGCAGCTCGTCGCTGAACGGCGTCGGCCGCAGCGTGGCCGGGTCCAGGTTGACGTTGACGCGGTAGCCGTCGGCGTGCAGCACCGTGCGGTCGGGCGACAGCACACGGAAGCCGTACACGTTGCTGGTGCGGCCGATGCGCTCGATCCAGAAGTGCACCGTCGGCTCACCGGCCCCGGCGATGGGGGCGTGGTAGGTCACCTTGAACTCGCGCACGGCCAGGAACACGTCCTTGAACGCCGACCGGGCCGGGTCCGCCGCCCAGCCCAGGCGTTGCCAGTACGCGCCGACCGCCCGCTCGACCAGCAGGGCGTACCGGGAGTTGTGCAGCAACCCCATGGCGTCGAGATCGTCGAAATGCACCTGGACCCGCTCGAACACGCCGTCGTCGATCATGATCAGTCCTCCGGGAGAAGCTCAGGGTTCGGGCAGAGCGCACGCAGGCGTTGCAGTACGGCGCGGCGAGCGTGGACGAACGAGACCTGTCCCTCGTACAGGCGGGAGTGCGTGACGACCATCTCGCCGAGCGCGTCGATCTCGTACGCGAGCTGGGCCGGATCCACGCTGTCGGCCAGCTCGCCCAGCGTCACGGCCTCGGCCGCCAGCCGACGGACGAACTCCAGCCACTCGCGCATGGCCCGCGCGACGCGGTCGCGCACCGCCCCGGGGCGGTCGTCGAACTCGGTCTGCACGGTGAAGAAGAAGCATCCGCCGGGCAGCACGCCGTCGCTGTAGAACTTCAGCCGGGCCTCGTGCAGCGCGAACAGCCGCCGCACGCCGGCGGGGGCCCGCAGGGCCGGCGTCACCACCGACTCGGCCCACTGGCGGGCGGCCCATTCCACGGCGTCGAGCTGGAGCTGCTCCTTGTCGCGCCAGTGGGCGAAGAACCCGGACTTGCTGGTGCCGGTCGCCGCGGCCAGCCGCCCCAGGGAGAGGCCGTCCAGTCCCTCGACGGAGGCCAGGCTCACCGCGCGTTCCAGGATCGCCTCCCGGCTGCGTGACCCGCGCAGCAGTCGGCCGTCGTGTGTCATGAACGCCAAACTACATTAACGACCGATCGTTTGTATATCTCGCTCAGGCGTCTCGCTTGCGAGAGGGCTAGTGGATAGGAGTATTATCCATAATTGGATACTGCAACTATCTAAAAGGAGCAGGGTTTCATGACGTCGATCGTCCTCATCGTGGCCACGCTGGTCTTCCGCCTGCTGGGCGCGGTCTTCCGCCTGTCCCGTTTCGCCACCTGGCGGGCGAGCGCCGCGCACGGTCTGGCCGTCATGCTGGTGATGACGGCCAGTGCCCACTTCGTCCCGGCGGGCGTGACCTTCATGCCGAACCACGCCGACATGACGGCCATGGTCCCGCCGTTCGTCCCGTTCCCGGCCTTCGTGGTCTACCTGACCGGCGTCCTGGAACTGGCCGGGGCGGTGGGGCTCGTGCTGCCGGCCACCCGGCGGGCGGCGGGGATCTGCCTGGCGCTGCTTTTCGTGCTCATGCTCCCGGCCAACGTCCACGCCGCGCTGGCCGGGACGACACTGGGCGGGGAGCCGGCGACGCCGCTGTGGCAGCGCGTCCCCGAGCAGATCCTCTACATCGGCGTGGCGCTCTGGGGCGCGGGCGTCCTGGAGAGGCGTGCCGGCCGTACGGCCTCCGTGCGCGGCGCGTCCCCGGCGCTCTGATCCCACCGGATCCCCGGCGGACTCGCGGGGGTCCGGCATCGGACGGCCCCGGCGGGTCTTCCGTCCGCCGTGCGTTCGCCGGATGCTCGCCCGGCATCCGGCGGGCCGCTCACCGAACGGCCGTCGGGTCAGCCCCGCTGGTCGCATCCATCCGGCCGCTCCGGACGGGCCGACTGGAGGTACTCGATGCAGCGGCCCAGGAGGGCGACCGGCGTCTCCCGCTCCTCCTGGCTGAACTCGGCGGAGAGCCCCCGCTCGACCCGCACCGCGCGGGCGTCCCCCTCGGCCAGCACCCGCTCGCCCTTCTCGGTGAGCCGGGTCTCCAGGATGTTCCTGCGCCACTCGTGGGGGGTGCGCTCGATCAGGCCGTTCTCCTGGAGGTTCTTGAGCACGGTGTTCATGGTCGGCGGGGTGACCGCGCAGGCCCGGACAGCCGGCCGGCGCGGGCGACAAGCCCGTGGCGCTCACCCCCCGGTTCGACCTGGGCGGTCTCCTCGACGCCCACACGCCCGGCGCGTACACCCTGAACGGAATCGTCGCCGACCCGTCCGGGCGGTATCTGCTGGTCGTGGACATGGCCGGCGGCGACCTCTTCCGCCTCGACATCGCCTCCGGCGCGATCCACCGGGTCGCGCTGCACGGCGGGGACATGCGCAACGCCGACGGGCTGGAGCTGCGGGACGGCACGCTCTGGGTCGTCCACAACTCCGACGACGCCATCAGCAGGTGGCGGGTCTCCCGGGACGGCTCCTCGGCCCGGCAGGAGCGGCGGGTGGCCGACGAGGCGTTGCAGCTCCCGACGACGCTGGTGCGGGTCGGCGGGACGCTCTACGTGGTCCGCTCCCAGTTCGACAAGGGCGGCCCGATGGGGGAGGGCGCCCCGGAGACGCCCTTCACCGTCGCCGCCGTGCGCGGCATCTGAGTCACGGGGAGCCGTCCGGACGGTCCCGCCTCACCCGCCCGGGCGTCCCGCCGCGGGACCGGAGGTGTGAACCCCGGATCCGGCAGCCGGGCCGGAGACGTGAACGTGCGCGGGCCGCCCGGCGGCGTCGTCGTACGCCTCATGGGCGTCGAGCAACTCGTCCCAGTGCTCCTCCGCCCAGGCGCACGCGGCCGCCAGCGGCGCGAGCATGCTGCGGCCCAGCGGGGTCAGGCCGTACTCCACGTGCGGGGTGGCCCCGGCGCGGACCGTACGGCAGACCAGACCGCCGCGTTCGAGGGAGCGCAGCGACTGGGTGAGGACCTTGGGGGTGACGCGGCGCAGCGGCACACGCAGCTCGGAGAACCGGCGCGGCCCGTCTTCGAGGCACCGGATGATGAGCGCCGCCCACTTGTCGCCGAACCGGATCGGGTTGAGCGGGGACGGGCACAGCTCGTCGAACATGTCGGCGGGCAGAGGCTCCCTCATGGCCTCACGATAGCCGGTATCCCGGCGGTAACCGCGGCTCCGGATAGCGTCCCCGGCAGGCCGGGCGCAGAGGTCCCGGCCCCGGCGAAAGGCGGTTCCCCATGAACATCGTGATCTTCGGTGCGGGCGGCAGGGCCGGGCGGCGGGCCGTCGCCGAGGCGCTCCGGCGCGGCCACCGGGTCACCGCCGTGGTGCGCGACCCCGCGCGCCACGGCGACCTGGCCGGCGCTCCGGCGGTGGAAGGCGTCACGGGCGGGGCGGGTTCCGTGAGGGCGGTGGAAGGCGTCGCGGACGGGGCGGGTTCCGTGAGGGTGGTGGCGGGCGACGTCACGGACGAGGCGGGCATCGCGCGGGTGGCCGCCGGGCACGACGCCGCGATCAGCGCCGCCGCGGACCTGGCCGCGGCGCCGCACGACTTCTTCACCTCCTCGGCCCGCGCCCTGTCGGCCGGCCTGGCGCAGGCGGGGGTGGACCGCCTGGTGGTGGTCGGTCTCGCGTCCGTCATGCCGGGAGCATCCGGTGTGCCGCTGATGGACGAGCCCGGCTACCCCGACGAGTACCGCCCCTTCATCCTCGGGCACGCGGCGGGTCTCGACGTGCTGAGGGACTGCGACCTCGACTGGGCGTACGTCGCGCCCGCCGGCGACTTCGACCACGGCGGCGTCCCGGCCGGGCGGTACCGGGTCGCGGAGCACGGCGACCCGGACAGCCGCATCACCTACGAGGACTTCGCGATCGCACTGCTCGACGAGGTCGAGACCCCGAGGACCCGCCGCGCCGCCGCCGGCGTCCGGGAGGCATGACACCCGAGGCGACGATCGGCGGGCGCGGTGGTTCCCGTCAGCGGGTGCGGGCGCGGAAGGCGGCGGCCTTGGCCCGGTTGCCGCAGCCGCGCATGTCGCACCAGCGGCGGGAGCGGCGATGGGAGAGGTCGACGTAGAGCCGGGTGCAGGGGGACGCCTCGCACTCGCGGACCAGCGCCGCGTGCGGGCCGCCGAGCAGTTCGGCGGCGGCCCGCGCCACGGCGGACAGGGCGGCGGGCAGGTCGCCGGTCCGCTCCAGGACGCCGGGGGCGCGCAGCCGAACGCCGGGCGGGGGGTGCGCGGCGGCGCGGTCGAGCAGATCGAGGTCCGCGGCGTCGAAGGGGGCGGCGCCGTCCGGGTGGCTCGCGGCGCCGAGGGGGGCGGCGGACGGGGATCCGGCGGCGGGAGAGGCGACGGCGGGAGAGGTGACGGCGGACGGGGATCCGGTGCGGGCGGCGGACGCCAGCCGGTAGATCGCCTCGCGCAGGGCCTTCGCCCGCGCCAGGTCGTCGTCATCGGTGTCCGGCGGGGTGTCGAGGAGGCCCGCCGCGACCGTCCAGCGGGCCAGGTCGGCGGGGGTCGCCAGCAGGTCGACGCGTTCGCCCCTGCGGCGTCCGACCGTCCCGGCCAGATCGAGGCCGAGGTCGCCGCTGACGAAGGTGAACTCCATGCCCCCAATAGTAACCCCTTTGACAGGTTATTCGGCGACTGTCAGGCTGAGTAACCGTTCGATCCGGTTACTTTTGAGAGGGTCATCGTGACGACATCCCTCCCCGTCCGCGTGCGGACCGCCCCTGACGCGCGCCGGTACGGCCCCCGGCACCGATGGGTCGTCCTGGCCGTGAGCGTCGCCGCGCAGGCGAGCTTCTCGGTGATGTTCTCCGGCATCCCGGTCACCGGCGTCGCGATGCGTTCCGGCTACCACCTGTCCACCGGTCGGCTCGGCCTGGTCCTGGGCTGCCTGGGGCTGGGCGTGGCGGTGTCGGACATCGCGTGGGGGCTGCTGACCGACCGGTTCGGCGACCGGCGCGTCCTGCTCACCGGACTGGTCTCCACCGGCGCGCTGCTGGCGCTGATGGCCGTCGCCGTCACCCCCGCCGAGCTGCCCGGGACGGCCGCGCTCGCCCTGTGCCTGCTGGTCGCCGGGGCACTCGGCGGCAGCGTCAACGCCTCCTCCGGCCGCGCGGTCATGACCTGGTTCGCCGACGGGGAACGCGGGCTGGCCATGAGCATCCGCCAGACCGCGATCCCGGCGGGCGGAGCCATCGGCGTGGCCCTCCTCCCGGCCCTGGCCGCCTCGTACGGCTTCCGCGCCGTCTACGCGGCACCGGCCGCGTTCTGCCTGCTCACCGCGGTGGCGGTCTGGCACTGGCTGCGCGACCCCGGCAACGGACCCGCCCCCTCGGAGACCGCGTCCAGGCGGGAGTCCGGTCCCGCGCCGCGCCGGCCCGCGCCGGGCGTCTCACCCCTTCTGCGCCGGGACGTGTGGCGGCTGGCGCTGGCCGGCAGCCTGCTCACCGTTCCGCAGTTCGCCGTGCTCACCTTCACCGCGGTCTTCCTGCACGACGCCAGAGGCACCGGGACGGCCCTGGCCGCGGGAACCGTGCTGGTCGCCCAGCTCGGCGGCGGTGCGGCCCGCATCTGGACCGGCCGGCGCAGCGACCGGAACGGCGACCGCCGCACCCCCATCCGGCTCATCGGGACGCTCACCGCCCTCGCCATGGCGGGCGCCGCCGTCCTCGCTCACGCGCCGGTCCCGCTGACCGTCGCCGCCCTGGCGCTCGGCGGGCTGCTGGCCAACTCCTGGCACGGCCTCGCCTACACCGAGATCGCCGTCATGGCGGGCGCGGACCGGGCCGGCGCGGCCCTCGGCCTGGTGGGCACCACGATCTTCGCCGCGGCCTTCGTCACCCCGCTGCTCGTGCCCGTCGCCCTCGCCGCCTCCTCCTGGCAGGGTGTGTGGGCGCTCGCGGCGGTGGCGCCGCTGCTGGCCGTACCGCTCACTCCGCGCGGGCGGCGCTCGCCGTAGGTTCCGAGGGGCCGCGGAGGGCGTGCCGGCGCAGGGCGCGGATCACGGCGCGGATCGAGGGCCGCCGGTCGGCGTCGGCGCGCCACACCGCGTAGACGTGCCGGACCGGGCTCGGCCGTACCTCGGCGAAGCGGACGCCGCCGGGCACCGGATCGCGGCCGAGCCGGGGAACGATCGCCACGCCGAGACCCGCGGCGACGAGGGCGAGCTGGGTGTGATGCTCGGCGGCGATGTGGGCGATGTCCGGTTCGGCGCCGCAGGAACGCAGTGTGCTCAGCAACCAGGCGGTGCAGATCCAGCCGCGGCTCCAGGTGATCCATGGTTCACCGGCGAGCTCCGCGAGGCCGACGGCGTCGCCCGCGGCGAGCGGGTGCCCCTCGGGAAGCGCGACGTCCGCGACATCGTCGAGGAGCGCGACCCTGTTCAGATCACCGGGCAGGGGGAGAGGGTGGCCGGACCAGTCCTGGACGATCGCCATGTCCAGGTCGCCACGAGCCACCCTCGGCACCGTCTCGTGCGGCTCGGCCTCCTCCAGCTCGACGCGCAACCGCGGGTGGTCGCGACGCAGCTCCCCCAGCGCGGGCGGGACCAGTCCGCGCGCGGCCGTCGCGAACGCGGCGAGCGTCAGGCGCCCGACGACGGCGCCGCGATGGGCCTCCAGATCCGCCTCGGCGCGTTCGGCCAGGGACAGCATCCGGCCGGCGTGGGCGACGAGCAGTTCGGCGGCGCCGGTGAGCCGTACGCCGCGGCCGTTGCGCTCCAGCAGCCGCTGCCCGACCTCCCGCTCCAGTTTGGCCATCTGCTGGGAGATCGCCGAAGTGGTGACGTGCAGGGCCTCGGCCGCCCCGGTGACCGACCCGTGGGCGCTGATCGCGTGCAGGACGCGGAGCCGTTCCAGACTCAACATCTAAGTAATGCTACGCAAACCCTCTAAGAAAGACTCGCTTGTGCTTCGCGATCGCGAAGCGCCAGGGTGACGGCCATGAACACTTTCCGGATCGGTGGAGACCTGCCCGTGCACCCGCTCGGCTTCGGCGCGATGCAGCTGACCGACTGGGGGCCGCCCAAGGATCCGTCCGCCGCGATCGCGGTCGTACGGCGGGCCGTCGAACTCGGGGTGACCCTCATCGACACCGCCGACGCCTATGGCCTGGGCGCCAACGAGGAACTGCTGGCCCAGGCGCTTCACCCCTACCCGCGCGGTCTGGTCATCGCCACCAAGGCGGGACAGAGCCGTCCGGGCCGCGGGCGATGGGTGCCGCTGGGCCGCCCGGAATACCTCATCCAGCAGGCCGAACTGAGCCTGCTCCGCCTCCGGCTGGAGCGGATCGAGCTGTTCCAGCTCCACCGCGTCGATCCCCAGGTGCCCTTCGCCGACCAGATCGGCGCCCTCAAGCGGTTACGGGACGAGGGCAAGATCCGCCACATCGGGCTGTCGGAGGTCGGCGTCGCCCAGATCGAGGAGGCCCGCCGGATCGTTCCGATCGCCGGCGTGCAGAACCGCTACAACCTCACCGACCGGCGGCACGAGGACGTCCTCGGCCACTGTGAGGCCGCCGGGATCGCCTTCATCCCCTGGGAGCCGGTGGCAAACGGCGCGCACGCCGCCACGGACGGGCCGCTCGCGGAGGTCGCGCGGGAGGTCGGCGGCACCCCGGTGCAGGTGGCGCTCTCCTGGCTGCTGGCCCGCTCACCCGTGATGCTGCCGATCCCGGGCACCGGCAGCGTCACGCACCTGGAGGAGAACATGGCGGCGACGCGCGTCGAGCTGAACGGGGAGCAGACCGCCCGGCTCGACGCCGTGTGGCAGGGGACCCGGCGCGACGTCAGACCTGTTCCTGGCGGGGCATGACCACCTCGCGGACGATGAGCAGGATGGCCGCGACCAGCGGGATGCCCAGCAGCGCGCCCACCACGCCGAGCAGGGCGCCGCCGAGCAGCGCTCCGACGACCGTGGCGAGGGGTGGGACGTCCACCGAGCTCTTCATCACGCTCGGTGCGATCCAGTAGTTCTCGATCTGCTGGTACACGGTGAAGAAGATGACGCAGACGATGCCGACCGTGGGCGAGACGAAGAACCCGACCAGGGAGGCCGCCCCCGCGCCGATGAATGCGCCCACCATCGGGATCAGGTCGGTCACGGCCACGATCAGGGAGAGCGCCAGGGCGTAGGGGACCTTCATGAGGACGAGGAAGAAGAAGGTCGCCACCCCGGCGATCAGGGAGATGATGAGGTTCCCGGCGACGTAGCCGCCGATGCTGCCGATGATCTCGTCGCCGAGCAGGCTCGCCCGGGTACGGCGCGAGCGCGGCACCAGGCGGTAGGCCATCTTCTTCAGGGAGTTGAGGGAGCCCAGGAAGTACAGCGTCAGGACCAGCACGGTCAGGGAGTTGAAGACCGCGCCGATGAGCACCTGGCCGAAGCCGAGCACGCCGCCGAACATCTGGCTGCCGAAGTCGCCGCTCGTCACGTACTGCTGGACCCGTTCCAGGATCTGGAATCGCGCATCCAGGTCACGGATCAGCGGGTTGTTCTGCAGCTCCTGCACGTATTGCGGGAGGTTCTGCACGAAGTCGGTGGACTGCGTGGTCAGCGGCGGCACGATGGCCAGGCCGAACGCGACGAAGACGGCGATGACGCAGAGGAAGACCGCGGTGATCGCCGCCACGCGGGGCAGGCCGTAGCGCTGCAGGGCTTCGACAGCCGGGTTCAGGCCGATGGCGAGGAAGAGCGAGACGATGATCAGGATGATCACCGAGCTGGCGCTCACCACGGCCTGGACCAGCCACCAGGCGGTGAGCACGCCGAGCGCGGCGGTGAAGCCGAACACGAACGGGTGGTTGCGCATGGACCGGCCCGGCCGCCCGAAGGGCAGTTCGGAGGTGTCGTCCGCGGACTCGCCGAGCGGACGCAGGGGACCGGCCGAGGTGAGGATCGGCTCGGCGGGCTCGGCCGCGTCGACGGGGTCGATCGCGACCGGATCGGGTGCCTCGGGGTCGGCCGTCGCGGCCCGGGGGGACGCGGAGGAGGCGTGATCGGGGGAGTGGTGCTCGGACACGGAGGGCACCTGCCCGTCATTTGGGTGAATAGTCGGATTCAGTGAGTGATGGCCGCCACCGGTGGCGGGAGCGGTCATGACGCCCCGGCGTACGAGCGGGGACGCAGGGCGTGGCTGCGCAGCGCCGCCAGGACCGCGGACCGGCCCGCCGGGGTCAGCCGCCCACCGGTCCGCAGCCCGAAGGCGGCCAGGCGCCGCGCGAGGTCGGCCAGGACGGCGTCCACCTCCCGGGCCCGGCCCTCCCCGCGGCCGACCACTTCGGCGACGCGTTCGCGGTCGGCGGGGGCGCCCTCGGCGAGCAGCATCAGCGCCGCCTCACGGGCCGAGGCCCGGAAGGCGTCCTCCCCGGGCGCGGGGGCCAGGAGCGCGGCGGACGCCGCCTCCCACAGCAGGTCGCGGTCACCGAGCAGGCGCCGCCCCTCCCGGGTGGTCACCAGCCTCCGGCCCACGCGGCGCAGCGCGCCCATGCGACCCTCGGCCAGCTCGCGGGCCGCCTCCAGCTCCCCCTCGCTCCAGCGGCTCCCGCCGGGCGCCGGGCGGGACGGGCCGGGGCCCTGAGCCGGAGGGACCATCCCGCCCGGGCGGCGGCCCAGTTCCAGCAGCCACCGCAGCGCGGGGAGGAACGTTCCGGCCGGGGCCGGGACCGGGGCGTGCAGGTGCGCCTCGAAGGGCTGGGCGAGCTCGCGCCAGGCGTCGCCCCGGCCCAGCACCCAGCGGTTGAGCCGCTCGCCCCGGACCCGGTGCAGCCAGCTGTCGCCGCCGAGGTCGGCGCGGGGCTCGGTCAGCCAGCGGCGGGTCAGCGCCTCGCGTCCGGCGGCCGAGTCCCCGGCCGGCTCCCCGCAGACGAGGGCGAGCTCCAGCGCGGCGGAGCAGGCGCCGTGCGCGCCCCGCTCCTCGGGACCCATGATCGAGCTCCACCGCAGCTCGGGGATGTCGGGCGGGAGCAGGCCTGTGGCGTCCAGGGCGCGCCGGCAGGCGGCCGTCCCGGCCTCCTCCGACCGCTCGTAGGCCCGCAGGACCCGCGCGGTGACCGGTGAGGAGCAGAGCGCGGCGTAGCGGTCGAGGCCGCCCAGTGCGAGCAGCCTGCCCAGCGCCGAGGCGACCGCCTCCCGGTCGCCCGCGACCTGCGTCGGCAGCGTGTACCAGAGGAACTCGCACACGGTCAGCTCGGTGAGGGCCTCCAGCGGCTCGCCGCCGGTGAGCCGGTCGATCGCGTCGCGGGCACGGCCGGCGTGCCGGGGCTCCGACCGTTCCAGCTCGGTCAGCAGCGCGGCCACGTCCGGCGCGGGCACGCTTCGCAGCCTGCCGTGGCCGGGCCTGCCCTGACGATGGAGGTGACGCAGTGGGTCATGCACCGTCATGCCTACCCTGGGAAATCCGCATCCGGGCACCACATGGGAACGATCAGATCCAGCCCTTCTTGAAGAGCATCCGCGCGCTCCAGTCCGTGTAGGGAATGATCTCGGCGGTGAGGACGGGGTACAGCCACCAGAAGTTCAGGAGCGCCAGCAGCGTGAAGGAGCCGACGACCACCCCTCCGACCATACGCCTGCGCTGCGGGGCGTCCGCGCGGCCCAGTATGAGCCCGGCGGCCAGGGTCAGCGCCAGGATCATGAACGGCACCATCGGGGCCGCGTAGAACAGGAACATCGTGCGGTTGTCGGCGATCGCCCAGTAGAACCAGGGCAGCCAGCCCGCGAGGTAGGCGAGCAGCACGGCCCCCGCCCGCCAGTCGCGGGCCGAGACGTACCAGGTGAACATGGCGACGAGCGCGGCGAGCCCGCCGTACCAGATGATCGGGGTGCCGACCCCGAGGACGGCCTGCGAGCAGCCCTGCCCGCCGCAGCCGGACTGGGGCGTCTCGTAGAAGAACGCCACCGGGCGCAGCAGCAGCGGCCAGCTCCACGGCTCGGACTGGTAGTTGTGCGGCGTGGTCAGGCCGCTGTGGAAGCCGAGGACCTGGAAGTGGTAGGCGAGCCACGACCGGACCGAGTCGAAGACGAAATAGGCGGGACCGTGGCCGGTGGCGCGGTCCCAGTTGCGGCCCCAGCCGCCGGCGGTGGCGAACCAGCCGCTCCAGGAGACGATGTAGGCGACGGCGGGGGCGAGGGCCATGGCGGTCAGCGCGGTCGGCAGGTCCTTGCTCGCCGCGCCGCCGTACGGCCTGCGCAGGCCGACGGCCTTGCGGGCGCCGGCGTCCCAGATGAGGGACATGACGGCGAAGGCGATCAGGAAGAAGATGCCGGACCACTTGACGGCGCAGGCCGCGCCCAGGCAGACGCCGGCCGCGACACGCCAGGGACGCCAGCCGAGCCAGGGGCCGTGCTCGTCGAGCGTCGAGGTCTCGTACCAGGCGGCCAGGCGGGCGCGGGCCTCGTCGCGGTCGGTGACCAGGCAGGCGAAGCCGGCCAGGACCCAGAACATCAGGAAGATGTCGAGCAGCGCGGTGCGGGACAGCACGAAGTGCAGGCCCTCGACCGACAGCAGCAGCCCGGCCAGGCAGCCGAGCAGGGTGGAGCGGGTCATCCGGCGGGCGACGCGGGCCAGGATGAGGATCGACAGGGCGCCGGTGAGGGCGGCGGCGAAGCGCCAGCCGAACGGGGTCATGCCGAAGATCTGCTCGCCCAGCGCGATCATCCACTTGCCCAGCGGGGGGTGGACGACGTAGGAGGCGCACTTGTCGAGCTGGTCGGCCGCGCATCGCTGCCAGATGTCGGTGTTGCCCTGGATCAGCAGCGTGTTGGCGTTGTCCACCGGGGTGTGCTCGGTGCCGAAGTTCAGCAGCGCGAAGCCGTCCTTGGCGTAGTACGTCTCGTCGAACATGACCGCCTTCGGGCGGCCCAGGTCGACGAAGCGCAGTATCGCCCCGAACGCCGCCACCAGCGCCGGGCCCAGCCATCCCCACAGGACGCTCCCGGGCATCGGCGGGACCAGACGGTCGCGCACGGAGCGTGCCGATTCGCGGGTCGGCGAGGGGTCGGACTGCTCGAACCCCTTGTTGGTGAAATCGGTCACGGCCACCCGGCCATCGTAAGGGGCACCCCGCCCGGTAACCCAGGGAAACCCCGGCCGCATGCCCAATTGAGGGTGATATTCCCGAGTGATCCAGGGTTGCCCCGCGGGTGGGACGGTCCCGGCGGAGGGCCGAGCCCCGAGACGTGCCGGTGAACGGGTACGGCCTCCAGGCGGCCTCCAGGCGGCCTTCAGACGGCATCCAGACGGCCACGACGGTCTCCAGACGGTCTGCGGGCGGCCCACGGACGATCTGCGAGCGGTCCGGGGGGCGGTCCCCGGCGGAGGCCCGCCCCCGGATGCGCGAGGATGGGGACGTGACGGACAACGGCAGGCTGGTGCTGGCGGGGGCCCCGATCGGGCAGGCGGGCGACGCCTCCCCGAGGCTGCGTGACGCCCTGGAGAACGCCGACGTGGTCGCGGCCGAGGACACCCGGCGCCTGCGCCGGCTGGCCGCGGAGCTGGGCGCCGAGATCGGCGGGCGCGTCGTCTCCTACTACGACGCCAACGAGTCCGGCCGGGCCGCCGAACTCCTCGCCGCGCTCCAGGAGGGCCGTACCGTCCTGGTGATCACCGACGCCGGGATGCCCGGCGTCTCCGACCCCGGCTACCGCCTGACCCACCTGGCCGTGGAGGCCGGGATCACGGTCACCTCGCTGCCCGGCCCGTCGGCGGTCACCACCGCCCTGGCCGTGTCCGGCCTGCCCAGCGACCGCTTCTGCTTCGAGGGCTTCCCGCCGCGCAAGCCCGGCGAGCGCGCCCGCAGGCTCGCCGCCCTGGCCGCCGAGGAGCGCACGATGGTGTTCTTCGAGGCGCCGCACCGGCTCGCCGCCGCGCTGGAGGCGATGGCCGGGGCGTTCGGCCCCGACCGGCCCGCCGCCGTCTGCCGCGAGCTCACCAAGACCTACGAGGAGGTACGGCGGGGCGGCCTCGGCGAGCTGGCCGAGTGGGCGGCCGGCGGGGTCAGGGGCGAGATCACCGTGGTCGTCGCCGGGCGCGTCCACGACGACGAGCCCCCGTCGATCGGGGAACTGGTCGAGGAGGTGGCCCGCCGCGAGGAGGCGGGGACGCCCAGGAAACAGGCGATCGTCGACGTCGCCAAGGGCGCGGGCGTGCCTAAGCGGATCCTGTACGACGCCGTCCACCGGGGATGACGGGGATGACGCGGGCCCGCCGAAGCCACGGCACCCCGTGCCGCAGTGAGATCGCGGCGGCCAGGCAGGCCAGCGGCACCGCGGGCAGCAGGTAGCGGTAGTCGAACTCGGCGGTGGCCGCCGGGGCCAGGAGGAGGCCGAAGGAGGCCAGCCACGGCAGCAGCACCGGGCCGCCCAGCCTGCGCCAGCGCACCGCCACCCCGGCCAGGCCGACCAGCAGCAGCACCCCGAGCACCAGTCCGGGCATCCGCACGGTCCGCTGGTAGCCCTGCATGAAGGCGGCCCACGGGTCGCGCACCTGGGTGCCGACCACCTTCACCCGGCCGTCGATCTTCGCGGTCCTCAGGCCGGGGTCGTAGAGCTGGGCGTCGCCGTCGGTGGTGCCCCTGTACGACGACCACGAGGGCAGTACCCTGTCCTCGAAGGGGAACTCGTACTGCAGATAGGTCTTGGCGTCGGGGAAGCGCGGCCGGCCCCAGTGGAAGGCGCGGACGAAGTCGAGGCCGACCCGGGCGAGGTAGTCGCCGGGCTGGGAGAGGATGGCCCGCTTGGCGAAGTCTCCGGCGACCCCGTTCATCTCCGGGGTGAAGGTCGTGCCGGAGCCGAAGGCGTGGAATCGCTGGCCCTCGCCGTTGGCCCACCACAGGTAGCCCTGGCCGGAGAAGGAACGCTGGTCCGGAGGCGTGGTGATGCACAGCAGCGCCAGTTCCAGCTCCTTGCGCGGGTCGACGCCCATCTTCTTGCAGTCGGAGAACAGCGCCGTGCGCATGTAGAGGATCGCGCCGTCGCTGTTGGTCATCGCGAAGTTGCCGTGCGCGGAGGCGAACCACGCCATGTACGCCGTCACCGGGATCGCGCAGGCCGTCACCATGGCGGCGGCCGGCCGCCAGCCGGTCCGCTTGACCAGGAGGTAGGCCACCACCAGCGCGAGGATCGGCAGGCCGATCGACCGGGTGAGCGCGGTCAGGGCGAGCAGCAGGCCGACGACGGCGCCCAGCCGCCACGACATCCTCCGATGCCACAGCACCAGCGTCACGACGCCGACGACCAGCAGCATGAACATGGTGTCGGACATGATCAGGTGTTCGAGCTGGATCTGGTAGGCGTCGAACAGCACCGGCACCGTCGCCAGCGTCGCCCCCCAGGCGGGCAGCCCGAACCTCCGGCGCAGCAGCGCGTACATCAGGACGGCGACGGCGAGGCCCATGAGGTGCTGGGTGAAGGCCACCAGCCCGAAACTGTGAAAGGGTCTGAGCAGAAGCAGCCAGAAGGAATAACCGTTCGGCCGCAGGGCACTGGGTCGTTCGGGGTGCACCGCCCCGGAGACGTAGTCGTAGGAGTCGTTGAACCACAGCGCCGGGCCGTACCCGATCATGGTCACCAGCCGCAGCGCGAACGCCGCCGCCAGGGCGGCGAGGAAGACGCGGTGACGGCGGGCGAACGCCGCCAGACGCGCTCTCCAGCCCGCTGGAGGCTCGTCCAGGCATGGTCGTTCGGCCACGGTAACCATGCCTTACAGGATGCCAGTCCTTTCACGGAGTTGCCCCGCGCACGGGTCGGCACAGGGCATCATGATGAGATTGGCTTGTGCCGGATCGAAGGGTTGAGACGTGGAACTGACCGTGGTCATGCCATGCCTGAACGAGGCGGAAACCGTGGAGACCTGCGTACGCAAGGCGCTGGCCTGCATGCGGGACCACGGGATCGACGGTGAGGTGCTGATCGCCGACAACGGCAGCACCGACGGCTCGCAGCAGCTGGCGCGCGACGCCGGCGCCCGGGTCGTCCACGTGGACGCCAAGGGGTACGGCAACGCGCTCCTGGGCGGCATCCGCGCGGCGCGCGGCAAGTACGTCATCATGGGCGACGCCGACGACTCCTACGACTTCACCTCGCTGCTGCCGTTCGTCGAGCAGCTGCGAGACGGCGCCGACCTGGTGATGGGCAACCGGTTCAAGGGAGGCATCGCGCCGGGGGCCATGCCCCCGCTGCACCGTTACCTCGGCAACCCGGTGCTGTCGTTCATCGGCCGGCTGTTCTTCCCCAGCGCCATCGGCGACTTCCACTGCGGCCTGCGGGGCTTCCGCCGCGACTCCATCCTGCGGCTCGGCCTGCAGACCGGCGGCATGGAGTTCGCCAGCGAGATGGTGGTGCGCTCGACGCTCTCCGGCCTCGACGTGCGCGAGGTGCCCACCACGCTCTCGCCGGACGGCCGCTCCCGCCCGCCGCACCTGCGCTCCTGGCGCGACGGCTGGCGTCACCTGCGCTTCCTGCTCCTCTACAGCCCCCGCTGGCTGTTCCTGATCCCGGGCCTGGTCCTGATGATCCTGGGCCTGGTGGCGGGCACCGCGCTGACCTTCGGCCCGGTCTACATCGGCAAGCTCGCCTTCGACGTCGACACCCTGGTCGGGGCGTCGGCCGCAGTGGTGATCGGCTTCCAGGCGATGCTGTTCGCGGTGTTCACCAAGGTGTACGCGGCCGAGGAGGGCTTCCTGCCGGAGGACCGGAGGGTGCGCAAGCTCGTCGACGTGGTCACCCTGGAGAAGGGCCTGGTCGTGGGCGGCCTGCTGGCCCTGGCCGGTCTCGGCGGCCTGGTGGCCTCGCTGGTCCACTGGCAGACCCGCAGCTTCGGCACGCTGATCCCGTCGGAGTCGCTGCGCCTGGTCGTGCCCTCGGCCACCGCGCTGGTCATGAGCTTCCAGACCATCTTCGCGGCCCTGTTCGTCAGCATCCTCGGCATCCGCCGTACCAAGGAGACGCCCATCGACGTGGCGGCCTCCGCGGCGGAGGAGGCGGCCGAGGCCGTCAGCCGGGAGGACGGCCGCGCAGGGAACCACGACGAGCCAGCCGGCAGCCGGGGCGGCGCCTGAGGTTTCACCGGGCGGCGCCTCCGGATTCCGGGCGGCGAAGCCCGGGTGACGTCCCTTAGGCTTGGGCACATGTCCCACCACATCCTGACCGCGGTCGCCTGGCCCTACGCCAACGGCCCCCGCCACATCGGGCACGTGTCCGGCTTCGGCGTGCCGTCCGACATCTTCAGCCGCTACCAGCGGATGGCGGGCAACAAGGTCCTGATGGTGAGCGGGACCGACGAGCACGGCACCCCGATCCAGGTCCAGGCCGACAAGGAAGGTGTGACCGCCCGCGAGCTCGCCGACCGCTACAACCGGGTGATCGCCGAGGACCTCCGGGGCCTGGGGCTGTCCTACGACCTGTTCACCCGCACCACCACCGCCAACCACTACGCGGTGGTGCAGGAGGTCTTCAAGGGCCTGTACGACAACGGCTACATCTTCCCCCGCACCACCATGGGGGCGATCTCGCCGTCCACCGGCCGCACCCTGCCGGACCGCTACATCGAGGGCACCTGCCCGATCTGCCACTTCGACGGCGCCCGCGGCGACCAGTGCGACAACTGCGGCAACCAGCTCGACCCGATCCAGCTGATCAACCCGGTCAGCCGGATCAACGGTGAGACCCCGGTCTTCGTCGAGACCGAGCACTTCATGCTCGACCTGCCCGCGTTCGCCGAGGTCCTGGGCTCCTGGCTGCAGTCGAAGCAGGGCGAGTGGCGGCCCAACGTCCTGAAGTTCGCCCTGAACCTCCTGGGCGACCTGCAGCCCCGCGCGATGAGCCGCGACCTCGACTGGGGCGTGCCGATCCCGCTGGACGGCTGGCGCGACCAGCCCAACAAGCGGCTGTACGTGTGGTTCGACGCCGTCATCGGCTACCTCAGCGCCTCCGTCGAGTGGGCCCGCCGCTCCGGCGACCCCGACGCCTGGCGGCAGTGGTGGCAGAACCCCGACGCCCGGGGCTACTACTTCATGGGCAAGGACAACATCGTCTTCCACGCGGAGATCTGGCCGGCGCTGCTGTTCGGCTACAACGGCCAGGGCGCCCGCGACGGCCGGCCCGGCTCCCTCGGCGAGCTGAGCCTGCCGTCGGAGGTCGTCTCCAGCGAGTTCCTCACCATGGAGGGCCGCAAGTTCTCCTCCTCCCGCCAGGTCGTCATCTACGTGCGCGACTTCCTGGCGCGCTACGACGCCGACGCGCTGCGCTACTACATCGCCGTGGCCGGACCGGAGACCCAGGACACCGACTTCACCTGGTCGGAGTTCCTCAACCGCAACAACGGCGAGCTGGTGGCGGCCTGGGGCAACCTGGTCAACCGCTCGATCTCGATGGCCGCCAAGAACTTCGGGACCATCCCCGAGGCGGGCGACCTCACCGACGCCGACCGCGCCATGCTGGAGCGCAGCAGGGCCGCCTTCCCCCGGGTCGCCGCGGAGTTCGAGCGCTCCCGGTTCAAGAACGCCACGAACGAGGCGTTCGACGTCATCCGCGAGGCGAACAAGTACCTCGCCGAGCAGGAGCCGTGGAAGCGTAAGGACGACCCGGAGCGGGTGAAGTCGATCCTGCACGTCGCCCTGCAGGTCGTCGACGACGCCAAGACCCTGCTGACCCCGGTGCTGCCCGCCTCCTCCGACAAGGTCCACGCCATGCTCGGCGGCGAGGGCGCCTGGTCCGGCATGCCGGAGATCCGGGAGGTCGAGGACCTCGACGATCCCGCCCGGAGCTACCCGATCATCACCGGGTCCTACGACGGCGCCGCGCGCTGGGAGTCCACGCCCATCCGGGCCGGCGTCCCGCTGGCGCCGCCGACCCCGCTGTTCTCCAAGCTGGACCCCAAGATCGTCGACGAGGAGCTCGCCCGGCTGGGCGACTGACCGCGACGATGAGCGAAACCAGGCTTCCCGCAGCCCCCGAGCCCCTCGCCGCCGAGGTGTTCGACAGCCACTGCCACCTGGACATCATGGTGGGTCACCGTCAGGCGTCCTCGGGCGACCCGGTCGCCCTGGCCGCGCAGGCGGCCAGGGCGAGCGTCGAGGAGATCGTCCGGCAGTCCCGCGCGGTGGGCGTGACCCGGCTGGTCACCGTCGGCTACGACCTGCCGTCCTCGCGGTGGAACGCCGAGGCGGCCGCGGCGCACCCCGACGTGTACGCCGCGGTGGCGATCCACCCCAACGAGGCGCACGCCGCGACCCCGGAGGTCCTCGCCGAGATCGAGGAGCTGGCCCGCCTGCCGCACGTCCGCGCGGTGGGCGAGACCGGCCTCGACTACTACCGCGACTGGGCCGCCAGGGACGACCAGCACGCGAGCTTCCGCGCGCACATCGAGATCGCCAAGCGGACGGGCCGGGCCCTGGTGATCCACGACCGCGAGGCCCACGACGACGTGCTGGCCGTGCTCGCCGAACAGGGCGCCCCCGACGTGGTGGTCTTCCACAGCTTCTCCGGCGACGCCGCGATGGCGAAGCGGTGCGCCGAGGCCGGCTACTTCATGTCCTTCTCCGGGCCGGTCACCTACAAGAACGCCGGCTACCTCCGCGAGGCCGCGGCGGTCGCGCCCGACGAGCTGCTGCTGGTCGAGACCGACGCGCCCTACCTCCCGCCGACGCCGCACCGGGGCAAGCCCAACGCCCCCTACCTGATCCCCCTCACCCTGCGCTGCCTGGCCGAGGTCCGGGGGACCGACCCGGACGCCCTGGCCCGCGTGATCAGCGCGAACGGCGAGGCGGTCTTCGGCGCATGGTGACACCTGTGGTGACGCGCGCGGTGGCACCCGCGGCGACGCGCGGGGCGCGACCCGCGGTGACGTGCGCGGTGACGCGCGGGGCGCGGCCGGCGGCGGCACGCGAGGGGCGCCCGGCGACGGCACGCGGGGGGCGGGCATGAGCGGTCTCCTGGGACCGGTGGAGATCCGCGACCTGGCGGCGCGGCTCGGCATCCGCCCCACCAAGAAGCTCGGCCAGAACTTCGTCATCGACGGCGGCACGGTCCGCAAGATCGTCCGCGCAGCCGGGTTGCGCCCCGACGACGTGGTCATCGAGGTCGGCCCCGGCCTGGGCTCGCTGACCCTGGCGCTGCTGCCCGAGGCCCGCGCCGTGACGGCGGTGGAGATCGATCCGGTGCTGGCCGGACAGCTCCCGCTGACCGTCGCCGAGCACGCCCCCGAGCTGGCCGGCCGGCTCGCCGTCGTGCACGCCGACGCCCTCCGGATCGCCCCCGGCGACCTGCCGGGGGACCCGCCGACCGCGCTGGTGGCCAACCTCCCCTACAACGTCGCGGTCCCGGTGGTGCTGCACCTGCTGCAGGTCCTGCCGTCGCTGCGCACCGTGCTGGTCATGGTCCAGTCCGAGGTGGCCGACCGGCTGGCCGCGACGCCCGGCTCCCGCGTGTACGGCATCCCGTCGGTCAAGGCCGCCTGGTATGCCGACGTGCGCCGGGCCGGCCCCGTCGGCCGTACGGTCTTCTGGCCGGCGCCCAACGTCGACTCCGGCCTCGTCGCGATGACCCGCCGTGAGCCGCCCACCACCGGGGCGTCCCGCGAGGACGTCTTCGCGGCCGTGGACGCCGCCTTCGCCCAGCGCCGCAAGACCCTGCGCGCAGCCCTGGCCTCCTGGGCCGGCTCGCCCGCCGCCGCCGAGCGGGCGCTGCGGGCGGCGGGGGTCGATCCGTCGCTCCGGGGCGAGCAGCTCACGGTCGAGGACTTCGCGCGGATCGCGGAGAACCGCCCTTAAAGTGCGTTCCACGGACCTTTGGCGCGCGTCGGTCCCAAAACCGGCTCTAGCGTGGCGAAACGTCGGGGGTTGGCGGGGAGGCGGAGCCTCACCCGGCTACGATCGGACCTCGTCATCCCCTGAGCGAAAGCCTTGAGGACCCATGAACTCCGTGACCGTCCGCGTGCCGGCCAAGGTGAACCTGCAACTGGCGGTCGGGCCGCTGCGTGACGACGGCTACCACGACCTGGTGAACGTCTTCCACGCCGTCTCGATCTTCGATGAGGTGACGGCCACCGCCGAGACCGGGATGCGGGTCCGCGTCGAAGGTGACAGCGCCGGCCAGGTGCCCGAGGACGACGACAACCTCGCCATCCGCGCGGCCTCCGCGCTGGCCCGCCACGCCGGCCGGTCGTACGGCGTGAGCCTGCTGATCCGCAAGTCGATCCCGGTCGCCGGGGGGATGGCGGGCGGCAGCGCCGACGCCGCCGCGGCGCTGGTGGCCTGCAACGAGCTGTGGGGACTGGGCCTGCCGCTCGCGGACCTGATGGAGATCGGCGCGGACATCGGCAGCGACGTCCCGTTCGCCCTGCTCGGCGGGACGGCCGTCGGCACCGGCCGGGGGGAGCGGCTGACCCCCCTTGAGGTCGGCGGCACCTTCCACTGGGTGTTCGCCCTGGCCGAGGGTGGCCTGTCCACGCCCGCCGTCTACGCCGAGTGTGACCGGATCCGTGAGGCGACGGGTGTCGAGGCCGCCTGGCCGCAGGCGTCGGAGCCGCTGCTGGACGCGCTGCGCCGGGGGGACGCCAAGGCGCTGGGCGCGGAGCTGGCCAACGACCTGCAGCCCGCCGCCGTCATGCTCCGCCGCTCCCTGGCCCGGACGCTGGACGCCGGGCGCGAGCACGGCGCGCTGGGCGCGCTCGTCTCCGGCTCCGGCCCGACCTGCGCCTTCCTGGCCGAGTCCGAGGCCCACGCGGCCGAGCTGGCCGCCGCGCTGCGGGCCGAGGGCGTGGCCCGCGACGCGGTGACCGCCCACGGCCCCGTTCCGGGCCCGGCGGTCGGGCAGCGCCACTGACGCGGCCGGCCCACGGCACGCGCCGCGCCGTCCGGGCCCCGGCGATCGGCCGGCGGGCCCGGTCCTCTCCGGGGCGACGGCCGCGCGGTCCGGGAGCGGATACCCTTGTAGGGCGATGAATCTGGTCAACCTCGAGTCGGTATCCCACTCATACGGCCCCAAGCCCCTTCTCAGCGACGTCTCCCTCGGCATCGAGGCGGGCGACCGCATCGGGGTGGTCGGCCGCAACGGCGGTGGCAAGACCACGCTCATCTCGGTGATCGCCGGCGCCCTCAAGCCCAACGAGGGGCGCGTCACCCACAACCGCGGCCTGCAGATCGGCGTGCTGTCCCAGGGCGACGACCTCGACCCGGACCGGCCGGTCGGCGAGACCGTCCTCGGCGGCCGTGCCGAGCACGAGTGGGCGGGCGACGCCGGCATCCGCGAGATCCTCGCCAACCTCCTCGGCGACATCGATCTCACCGCCCCGGTCGGGAGCCTGTCGGGCGGCGAGCGGCGCCGTACGGCGCTGGCCCGGCTGCTGATCGGCGAGCACGAGCTGATCATCCTGGACGAGCCCACCAACCACCTCGACATCGAGGCCATCGACTGGCTGGCCAGGCACCTCGCGGGCCGCCGGTCGGCGCTGCTGGTGGTGACCCACGACCGGTGGTTCCTGGACGCCGTCTCCACGCGCACCTGGGAGGTCGTGGACGGCTCGGTCGAGCGCTACGAGGGCGGGTACGCCGCCTACGTGCTGGCCAAGGCCGAGCGCGCCCGGATCGCCGCCGCGGCCGAGGCGCGCCGCCAGAACCTCATGCGCAAGGAGATCGCCTGGCTGCGGCGTGGCCCGCCCGCCCGCACCTCCAAGCCGAAGTTCCGCATCGACGCCGCCCAGGCGCTGATCGCCGACGAGCCGCCGGCGCGGGAGACCGTCGAGCTGGTCAAGTTCGCCGCGGCGCGGCTGGGCCGTACGGTCTACGACCTGGAGGACGTCACCCTGCACGCCGGCGGCCCCGGCCGGGGCCCGCTGGTGCTGGATCACTCGACCTGGCAGTTCGGTCCGGGCGACCGGATCGGCCTGATCGGGGTGAACGGCTCGGGCAAGTCCTCGGTGCTGCGGCTGCTGTCCGGCACGGTCGAGCCCGACTCGGGGCGGGTCGTGCGGGGCCGCACGGTCCGCCTGGCGCACCTGTCGCAGGAGCTGGCCGAGCTCGACCCCGCCCGGCGGGTGCTGGAGACGGTCGAGGAGGTCCGCAAGTTCGTCCAGGTCGGCAAGAAGGAGTGGACGGCCTCGGCGCTGCTGGAGCGGCTCGGCTTCAAGGGCGAGGCGCAGTGGAAGGTCGTCGGCGACCTGTCCGGCGGCGAGCGGCGGCGGCTGCAGATGCTGCGGCTGCTGATGGACGACCCGAACGTGCTGCTGCTCGACGAGCCGACCAACGACCTCGACATCGAGACGCTGAACGAGCTGGAGGACCTGCTCGACGGCTGGCCCGGCACGCTGATCCTGGTGAGCCACGACCGCTACTTCCTGGAGCGGGTGTGCGACCGGGTCGTGGCGCTGCTCGGCGACGGGAGGCTGTCGATGCTGCCCGGCGGGGTGGACGAGTACCTCGCCCGGCGGGCCTCGGGCGCGGCGCTGTCGGCCCGCGCCGCCGGCGGCGGGTCGGCGTCCGCCGCGTTCGCCGCCCCTGCCGCGTCGGCGGACGGGGCGAAGGCCCCGGCGGCCCAGGCGGGCCTGTCGGCCAAGGAGGAGCGGGAGCTGCGCAAGGAGCTGTCCCGCCTGGAGCGCCAGCTCGACAAGCTGAGTGGCCGGGAGGAGAGGCTGCACGCCGCCATGGCCGAGGCCGCCTCCGACTACGGCCGGTTGGCCTCGCTGGACGCCGAGCTCAAGGAGATCCTGGCCGAGAAGGACGGGATCGAGGCCGAGTGGCTGGAGACGGCCGACCGCCTCGGCGAGTGACCGGGACGTCCGGCTTTCCGGGCGGATGACCGGGTGGCCGCCGTTCCCCCGGCCGGCGCGGACCCCGCCGGCCGCGGCTGATCGATCGTCTCCGGCCGGTTTACCCGCCGGCAGGCGGGCAGTAGATCATCCGTGCGCTCCGGAAGCTCCGGTGTCATCGGCGTCAAAAGGGACGAGTAGCGTGCGCAGCAGGTCCGCGAGGACCTGCTGTTCATGCTCTCCCAGCGCCGCCAGCAGGTCGCGCTCACGCCGGAGCAGGTCGTCGAAGGCGCCGTCCACCCGTTCCCGCCCGGTGTCGGTGAGCGACACCAGCACCCCCCGCCGGTCCTCGGGGTCGGGCCGCCGCCGGACCAGCCCGGCCGCGGCGAGGCGGTCGATCCGGTTGGTCATCGTCCCGGAGGTCACCAGGGTCGCGCGGAGCAGTGCCCCGGGGCTCAGCTCGTACGGCTCGCCGGCCCGGCGCAGCGCCGTCAGCACGTCGAACTCCCAGATCTCCAGGCCGTGTTCGGCGAAGGACGTCCGGCGGGCGCGGTCCAGGTGGCGGGCGAGGCGGGAGACCCGGCTGAGCACCTGGAGGGGTGCCACGTCGAGCTCCGGGCGCTCGACGCGCCAGGCGGCCACCAGCCGGTCGACCTCGTCCTCGTGCCGGTCCGCCCGGCCGTCGCCGTCGTCCGCGTGCTGCAGCGTCATGCCGCGATTCTATCTCTCTTGACATCGAGATATCTCGGTGGATATCAATTATCTTGATGTCAAGAGATATGTGGGACCCCGTGACCTATGGCCGCTACGCCGGTGAGCGTGCGCGCCCCTTCTTCGAGCTCACGGCCAGAGTAGCGGCCGAGCGGCCCTCGTACGTGGTGGACGCCGGCTGCGGCGGCGGCGAGCTCACCGCGCACCTCGCCGCGCGGTGGCCCGAGGCCGACGTCCACGGCTTCGACTCCTCGCCCGCGATGATCGCCAAGGCGGTGCCGGGCGGGCGGCTGACCTTCTCCGTCGAGGACGCCACCCGGTGGCGGCCCGGACGGCCGGTGGACGTGCTGGTCTCCAACGCCCTCCTGCAGTGGGTGCCCGGACACCGCGAGCTGCTGCCCGCCTGGGTGGACGCGCTCGCCCCCGGCGGGCACCTCGCCTTCCAGGTGCCCGGCAACTTCGACTTCCCCAGCCACCGGATCATCCGCGAGCTGTACGCCGCGGACAGGTGGCGCGACCGGCTCGGGGACCTCACGCGGGACGCCCCGGTCGGCGAACCGGCCGAGTACCTGGACCTGCTGTCCGGGCTCGGCTGCCGGGTGGACGCCTGGGAGACCACCTACCTGCACGTCCTTTCAGGCGAGGACGCCGTGCTGCGCTGGGTCAGCGGCACCGCCCTGCGGCCCGCGCTCGACCGGCTGGACCCCCGGGAGACGGAGGAGTTCCTCGCCGAGTGCGGCGCGCGGCTGGGCGAGGCGTACCCGCGCAGGCCGTACGGGACGGTCTTCCCGTTCCGCAGGATCTTCGTGGTCGCCCGCAGGTAGAGGGCTCCGGGCCGGTCCGGACGATCGGCTGCCCGGAGACTCCGGCCTCCGGCCCTCGGCCCGGCCTGACGTCGGGGACCGACCGGCGGGACCTTCCGACGTTTCCGGGCGCAGAACTGGGCATCAATACCCACTGCGTGTGACGTGAGAGATGTGTCCGGTAGACCGGGGGTGGCCTGTGGCGATGGAGATCGAGGACAAGTTCGACGTGCCCGCCGGGTTCGAGGTCCCGGACCTGACCGGGCTGCCCGGGGTCACCGGGGCCGCCGGGCCGGTGACCCACCGGCTCGCCGCCGTCTACTTCGACACCCCCGACCTGCGGCTGGCCGCGCGCGGCGTCACGCTGCGCCGCCGCAGGGGCGGCACCGACGCCGGCTGGCACCTGAAGCTGCCCAAGGCCGGGGGCGCCCGGCAGGAGATCACCCGCCCGCTCGGCCGGAGCGCGACGACCGTCCCCGCCGACCTCGCCGACCTCGTGCTCGCCCTCACCCGGGGCGCGCCCCTGGCCCCCGTCGCGGAGCTGGAGACGCGGCGTACGGTGACCACCCTGGTCAACGGTGCGGGCGTGCGGCTGGTGGAGATCGCCGACGACCAGGTGACCGGCTCCGTCCCCGAAGCCGTCGCGGGCGGCGAACCCGGATCCGGGCCGCACGTGGAACGGTGGCGCGAGGTGGAGGCCGAGCTGGTCGGGGGCGACGAACGGCTGCTCCGCAAGGTCGGCAAGCGGCTGGCCGCCGCCGGGGCCGTCCCCGCCGCGTCGCCGAGCAAGCTCGTCCGCGTGCTCGGCTCCGCCCGTCCCATCCCCGAGCGGCCCGGCCCGCGCACCCGGCCCGGCTCCGCGGGCGAGGTCGTCACCGGCTACCTCACCGCCCAGGCGGACGCCCTGCTCGCCCAGGACCCCCGCGTACGGCGGGCCGACGACGACGCCGTGCACCGGATGCGCGTCGCCGCCCGCCGGCTCCGCAGCGCGCTGAAATCGTTCGGCGGCGTCGTGGAGGACACCGCCGGGCTCCGGGAGGAGCTGAAGTGGCTGGGCCGGGTGCTCGGCGAGGCACGGGACGCCGAGGTGGTCAGGGAGCGCCTCATCGCCGGGTTCGACGCCCTCGGGGAGGGGGCGGTGGCGGGCCCCGTCCGGCTCCGCCTCGACGCCGAACTCGGGGCCGCCGAACGCGAGGCCCTGGACCGGGCGCGGGAGGCGCTGCGCGGCGAGCGCTACTTCGCCCTGCTGGACGCCCTCGACGCGCTGACCGGCGCCCCGGCGCTGACCGGCGCGGCGGACCGGCCGGCCAAGACCCTCCGCGCCCTGGCCGCCAAGAGCTGGCGGCGCGTGGTCAAGGCGCACCGGGCCGCCCTGGCCGTCACCGACCCCGCCGGACGCGAGCACGCCATGCACGACGTGCGCAAGGCCGCCAAGCGGGCCCGCTACACCGCCGAGGCGATCGGCATGGACGAGCTCGCCGGGCGGGCCGAGGCCGTACAGGAGGCACTGGGCGCCCGCATGGACGGCGTCGTCGCCCAGGGACGGCTGGCCGCGGTCGCCGACGCCGCGCGGCGGGCCGGGGAGGACACCTTCACCTACGGCGTGCTGACCGGCCTGGAGCGGGCCCGCACCGAGCGGGCCCGCGAGGAGTTCCCCCGCCTGTGGAAGAAGACGTCGAAGGCGGTCGCGAAGCTCCTGTGATCCCCGGCCCGGACCGGGACCGGCCGTGGGCGGGACCCGGGTCCGGGCGCGGCTCCGGCGTGGTCGCGCCGGAGCCGCGGGGATCGGCGGCGGTCAGGGAGAGGTCCAGCGATGGGCGGTGGCCGTCTGGTCGCAGGTGGCGTTCATCACCGCCGTGCCGACGTTCAGGCTGCCGACCATCAGGCACTTTCCGGAGCCGACGAGCCGCACCATCCCCGGCTGGGGCTGGTCGGGGAGCCAGCGCTGCATGGAGTCGTCCAGGTAGCACAGGGTCTGCACGGCCCCGGCCTTGTTGACGCTGCTGGGGTTCTGGAGGCAGCTGCCGTTGTCCTTGACGAGGAAGTACTCACCCCAGAAGGCGTGCTGGAACCGCCAGCGCTGGTCACCGGAGAGGGGGTTGCAGGTGGCCTGCAGGGCCTTGGCGCCGTTCGCCGTGCCGGTGACGCTCAGGCATTTGCCGCTGTAGTTGTTGCGCACCAGCCCGGGGATCGTCGCCCACTGGTGGAGGGTGACCTCGCTGCGGAACATCTTGTGGTCCGAGCAGATGTGGTCGCCGCAGTTGCCGGCGTCGACCATCTGGACGTTCTGGTGCGCGAAGCTGAAGTGCTTACGTCCGACGAACGTGTAGTCGATCTTCCCCTCGGCGTGGCTGGGGTCACCGCCCTGCACCGGCCCGTCACAGAAGGTGTCGGAGCAGTAGTAGTGCATGTCGGTCTCCCAGAACTCCCCGGTGGTGCCCGCGGCGGGGGCGTACAGCGAGTTGAGCGCGGGGTTGCCGGGCTTGAGGTTCAGGTCGCCCATGAGGATGAACGCCCTGTTCTTGGCCTCCGGCCCGAAGACCCTGGCCAGCTCCTTGGCCTCGGCCTCCGGCGCGGCGTAGGGGTTGCTCGCGGAGCCGTCCTTGGGGGAGAGGTGGGTCGAGCACGCCTTCACGCTGTCGAGGGGCAGGGCGAAGGTGGCGTCCACGCAGGCGACGCTGCGGTCCTGCGGGGGGATCGGGATAGAGCCCTCGTAGAGCTTGTGGTCCGTGCTGAACAGGTAGCTGTAACGGGCGTTCACCGTGCCGCGGACCAGGACGGCGTTACCCGCCTTGTTGCGGATGTCGAGACCGACCTGGCACTGGGGGACGAGGGCCTTGGACTCCTGGAAGAGGCCGTCCATGGCGTGCCCGATCTCCTCCAGTCGCACCCGGAGGTGGTCGTACTGCCGGTTGCAGACCTCGTTGAGGGAGATCACATCGGGTTTGCGCGCCTGGACCTCCTGGATGATCCTGTCGACGACCCCGTACTCCCCTCCGTTCTTCGCCGCCCCGGCCATGTTGAACTGCAACAGCTTGAGCGTCTGCTTCTTCGGGGTGACCAGGGTGGTCGCCGCGACCGCGGACTCCCCGGACGCCGGCGTCTCACCGGCCGCGGGAGGAGCCTGGGCGATCAGCAGGCAGAGCAGGGCGAGGACGCACGAGATGATCGTCCTGGCGCCGTTCGGGATCTTGCTGAAGGGTTTTCCGTCCACCAGCGACACACGGTCTCCTTGGGGCCCGTCCGCCGCCCGGCGCCGCTCCCGGCGCGGGCGCCTGCATCGGGGCACCGGGGACGACGGGGTGTGCCGCCGGCCGTACGGGAAGACGGGCGGCGGCCGCGGACGGCGCGGACGGCGGGCGATGATGAGCAGCGACTACACGACGGTCGCAGACGGGGGAGCGCCTGTCATTGCGCATCCGCGCACGAACCTTGCCCGCACGCGCACGTCCGCCCACCCACCCGTGAGCCCGCCGTCCGTCCCGTACACCGGCCGTGCGTCCCGTACGTCCCCCGGCCGGGTCCGTACGGCGCCCGCCGGTCCTACGGCGCCCGCCGGTCCTACCGCGCCCGTCCGGCCGGGGGACGTACGGGGCGGGAATCAGACGGGGTGGCTCTCGGTGGCGACGAGGCGGCCCGCGGCGTGGTGGAGCACCATGAAGCCGCCCTTGGGCAGGCGGGCCTCCTCCCGTCCCACGCCGACGCCGGTCATCAGGCCGGGCAGGACCTTGCCGTGGCTGCAGAGCGCGGCGGGCCGGCTGGCGGACAGGAGACCGGTGACCAGGCGCAGGGCCGTGTCGGGGTCGTGGCGGCTCTCCGACAGCGCCGGCTCCGGGCGGATCGCGAGACCGGCCCGGCCCGCGTACGGTTCCAGCGTCTGCACGCACCGCCTGCTGGGGGAGCTGACCAGCTCGGCGGGCAGGTAGCCGGGCAGGACGCCGGCCAGCGCGGCGGCCTGCGCCGCGCCGTCCCGGTCGATCGGCCGCTCGTCGTCGTCGCCCTCCCACTTCTCGCGCGACCCGGCCAGGGCGTGCCGTACGAGGACGAGCGGGGTGGTGGCCAGCGGCGCGGCGGCGAGCGCGTCCAGCAGGGCGGTGTCCCACTCGTAGGTCAGCAGCCGCGCGGCCTCGGCCGCCGGCACCCAGGCGACCTCGTCCACCTCGTCGTCCTCCCGTTCGGCGACGGGACGGACGCCGGGCGCCACCCTGGCCGTCCAGTAGTCGACCCGCTTGGACCGGCCGCCGATCAGGTAATGGACCGGCGGCAGCGGCCGGCCGAGCAGCAGCGCCAGGCCCGTCTCCTCGGCCACCTCACGCAGGGCTCCGGCGACGACGTGCTCGCCCGGGTGCAGCTTGCCCTTGGGGAACGTCCAGTCGCCGTACTTCGGCCGGTGCACGAGCGCGACCTCCGGCGCGGACTCCCGGCCCCGCCACACCACCGCCCCGGCCGCGCGGATCGGGTCCGCCGGGCGGGTGTCCGGGTCAGTCATCGATCGTCCTCCATCGCCGGGTGCCGATCAGGTGGTCCTGCAGGTCCGCGCCGTCGTGCCGGGTCCATGTGCCGTCGCCGTTGAGCCACCAGGTGGCGGTGTCCTCCGACATCGCGAGGTCCAGCAGGTCCGACAGGTATGCCCGCTGCCGCTGGCTCGTCACCTTCACCAGCGCCTCGACCCGGCGGTCCAGGTTGCGGCGCATCAGGTCGGCGCTGCCGATCCAGATCTCCGGCCGTCGGCCCCGGCCGAACTCGTAGATCCGTGAGTGCTCCAGGAACCGGCCCAGTACGCTCCTGACCCGGATGTTCTCCGACAGCCCCGGGACGCCCGGCCGCAGCGTGCAGACTCCCCGCACCCACAGGTCCACCGGGACGCCCGCCCGCGAGGCGCGGTAGAGCGCGTCGATGACCGGCTCGTCCACCAGGGAGTTCGTCTTGATCCTGATGCCCGCCGGGCGGCCCGCCTCCTGGTGGGCGGTCTCCCGCTCGATCCTGGCCACCAGCCCGCCGCGCAGCGAGTGCGGCGCCACCAGCAGCCGCCGGTAGGCCGAGTGGGCGGAGTAGCCGGTCAGGTGGATGAACAGGTCGGTGACGTCCTCGCCGACCAGCGGGTCGGCGGTGAGCAGGCCCAGATCCTCGTAGACCCGGGCGGTCTTGGGGTTGTAGTTGCCGGTGCCGATGTGGCAGTAGGCGCGCAGCTCGCCCGAGGGCTCCTGCCGTACCACCAGCGCCAGCTTGCAGTGGGTCTTCAGGCCGACCACGCCGTAGACCACGTGGCAGCCGGCCCGCTCTAGCTTGCGGGCCCAGGTGATGTTGGCGTGCTCGTCGAACCGCGCCTTGATCTCCACCACCACGACGACCTGCTTGCCGGCCTCGGCCGCGTCGATCAGCGCGTCCACGATCGGCGACTCGCCGCTGGTCCGGTAGAGCGTCTGCTTGATGGCCAGCACGTTCGGGTCCGCCGCCGCCTGCTCGATGAAGCGCTGCACGCTCGTGGCGAAGGAGTCGTACGGGTGGTGCAGCAGCACGTCCCGCTCGCGCAGCACCGCGAAGATGTCGTCGGAGACGTGCACGACCTCGGCGGGCACGAACGGGCGGAAGCCCAGCTCGCCCCGGTCCAGGTCGGCGATGGCGTGCATGCCGGTCAGGTCCAGCGGGCCGGGCAGCCGGTAGATCTCGTGCGGGGCCACGCCCAGCTCGTCCACCAGCAGGTCGAGCACCTCGGGGGTGATGCTCTCCTCGACCTCCAGCCGGACCGGCGGGCCGAAGCGGCGCCGGAGCAGCTCGCGCTCCAGCGCCTGCATGAGGTTCTCGGTGACGTCCTCGTCCACGTCCAGATCCTCGTTGCGGGTGACCCGGAAGGCGTGGTGCTCGACGATCTCCATGCCCTTGAAGAGCTGGCCGAGGTGGGCGGCGATCACATCCTCCAGCGGCACGAACCGGTCCCCGGACGCCGCGACGAAGCGGGGGAGCCGGCTCGGCACCTTCACCCGGGCGAAGACGGTGTGACCGGTCACCGGGTTGCGTACGGTGACCGCGAGGTTCAGCGACAGCCCGGAGATGTAGGGGAACGGGTGGGCCGGGTCCACGGCGAGCGGGGTGAGCACCGGCCGGATCCGCTCCCGGAACAGCCTGCGCATCTCGGTGCGCTCGTCGCGGCCCAGGTCGTCCCAGCGCACGATCTCGATGCCCTCGGCGGCGAGCAGCGGGCACAGCAGCTCGCGGAAGCAGGCCGCGTGCCGTAGTGCGAGCTCGTGGGCGATCGCGGAGATCCTGGCGAGCTCCTCGCTGGGCTTCAGCCCGCTCTTGGTCCGCAGCAGCAGGCCGGTGGCCATCCGCCGTTTGAGGCCGGCCACCCGCACCCGGAAGAACTCGTCGAGGTTGCTGGCGAAGATCGCGAGGAACCTGACCCGTTCCAGGAGAGGGAGGGAAGGGTCCTCGGCCAGCTCCAGCACCCGCTGGTTGAACTGGAGCCAGCTCTCCTCGCGGTTGAGGAAGCGGTCCTGGGGAAGGGGCTGATCTCCGGGGTCAGTGTGAGCGACTTCTACCGACATATGACGACAATGCCCGGTTTTTGGAAACTCAACGTGAACGCCGGATCAACGAGCGCTGTCACCCGCCGGAGCGGTTCGGGACCCCCGCCGGTCCGGGACCCCGCGGATTCGAGGCTCCGCGGGCTCAGGCCCTGTGGGGCCGTGGGATCGGGGTCCATGGGTTCGGAACCGCAGGTCCGGGGGATCCCTTGGGTTCGGGTCCGTGGGTTCGGGACCGCAGGCCCGGGATCCCGCGGGTCCGGGACCCCGTGGGTTCAGGATTCCGGCGGCTCGCCGGGGTGCTCGGAGAGCCTGGCCTGTCTGGCGGCCTCCCGCTGCTCGCGCTGGCGCGTCTTCTCCAGCTCCTTCAGCTCGCGCTCGCGGGCCTTCTCCCGCTCCCTGAGCAGCCGTTCCTGATCCTTCAGTTCCCGCTCCCGCGCCTTCTCGGCCTCCCGCTGCTCGCGCTGGCGGGCCTTCTCCTGCTCGCGGGCGAGCTTCTCGGCCTCGCGCCGCTCGCGCTCGCGGACCTTCTCCAGCTCCTTCAGGTCGCGTTCGCGGGCCTTCTCCCGTTCCCGGAGTTCCTTCTCCGACGGCCGGGGGCGCAGCTGGTCCGGGCCGCGGGCGGCGGTCAGGCGGGGATGCGGGTCCAGGCCCTTCAGACCGTTCCAGGCGAGGTTGACCAGGTGGGCGGCCACCTCCTCGCGCGGCGGCCGGCGCACGTCCAGCCACCACTGGCCGGTCAGCGCCACCATGCCGACCAGCATCTGCGCGTACATCGGGGCGTGCTTGGGCTCGTAGCCCCGGCGGACGAACTCGTCCACCATGACGTCCTCGACCTGACTGGCGATGTCGTTGATCAGGCTGGCGAACGTGCCCGTCCCGGAGGCGGCATGGGAGTCGCGGATCAGGATCCGGAAACCCTCGCTGTTCTCCTCCACGTAGGCGAGCAGCGCCAGGGCGGCCCGCTCCAGCTTGATCAGCGCGTGCGAGGCCGACAGGGCCTCGGTCACCATGCCGAGCAGCTTGTCCATCTCACGGTCGACGACGACCGCGTAGACGCCTTCCTTGCCGCCGAAGTGCTCGTAGACCACCGGCTTGGAGACGTTGGCGGTGGCGGCTATCTCCTCCACCGAGGTGCCGTCGAACCCCTTCTCGGCGAACAGGGACCGGCTGATCTGGATCAGCTGTTCCCGGCGCTCCTTGCCTGACATGCGTCTTCGGGGCTCGTTCACGGTTCCAATAATGGCGTCCCCGGAGCGCGAAGCGGGAACCACGCCCTGGACGGCGTCGATTCCGGCACTCCGGTCGATCGTCTCATCCGCGATCACGGCACCCGTCTGCCGCGCGGTGACCGCCTTCCGGACGGTGCCCGTCCGCCTCGCGGTCCCGGGCGGGCCGGCGGGCGGCGCCGTACCGCCGGAGGCCGTCGCCGGGGGTGCGGGCGGCGCCGCGGTGAGGCGGGCCGCCCCGAGGGGACGTGCGGTCCCGGGACTCCGGGACGGGATGCCGGGCGGCGCTGCGGTGACGCGGGCCGCCCCGGGACTCCGTGGTGGGCCGTCGGGCGGCGCTGCGGTGACGCGGGCCGCCCCGGGACTGCGTGATGGGCCGTCAGGCGGCAATGCGCTTCGCCGCCAGTCGCTCCGGAGTCGGCCAGCGGACGGAGTGGGCCCAGCCGAGCTTCTCGAAAATCCGGATCACGCCGGCGCTGAGGTCGATCTGGCCCTTGAGCACGCCGTGCCGGGCGCAGGTCGGGTCGGAGTGGTGCAGGTTGTGCCAGGACTCGCCGAAGGAGGGGATCGCCAGCCACCACACGTTGCGGGACTTGTCACGCGACTCGAAGACCTCCTCGCCGAAGACGTGGCAGATGGAGTTGATCGACCAGGTGACGTGGTGCAGCAGGCCGATGCGGACCAGCGTGCCCCAGAAGAAGCCGGTCGCCATGCCCCACCAGGACCAGCTCAGCAGGCCGCCGAGGAGGGCGGGCATCACCATCGAGGTGATCGCCAGCACCGGGAAGTACCTGTGCAGCTTGATGATGTCGGGGTCCTTGACCAGGTCGGGGGCGTACTTCTCGCGGTTGGCCCGGTCGGCCTCGAACAGCCAGCCCATGTGGGCCCAGAGCAGCCCCTTGCTCACCGCCCAGAAGCCGGTGCCGAACCGCCACGGCGAGTGCGGGTCGCCCTCCTTGTCGGAGAACTTGTGGTGCTTGCGGTGGGTGGCCACCCAGTCGAGCACCGACATCTCCAGCGAGAGGCTGCCGGCGATGCCCAGCGCGATCTTCAGCGGGCGCTTGGCCTTGAACGACCCGTGGGTGAAGTAACGGTGCAGGCCGACGGTGACGCCGAGGCCGGAGACCACGTAGAAGACGAGGGCGATGACGGCGTCCGTCCAGCGGAGACCCCACCCCCAGGCGAAGGGCACGGCGGCGACGAGCGCGATCAGCGGCAGGGCGACGACCACCATGAAGGTGATGATCTCGGGACGGGTCTTGGGCTCCGGATCGACGTCCGGTTTCGGAGAAGGGGCGGAACGCTCTTCAAGGACAGTCATGGGCTACCTCGATACGACTCATAGGAGAAGGGCGGTTTCGTCCGGCTACGCAACCGTAACCTACGCCATCGTAAGTTAGGAACACCTACGGATGGATGTGGAGAAGGTGACGCTCCCCGGTGGATCCCGTGGTCGGTTCACGACTTGCTACCACCGGGTGGATCTGCTAAACGGCGTCTTCCGGTCCATGCCCGCCACGGGGGCCTCTCACTCCTCCCGGCGCCCGTGGCGCAGGCGGAGCCGAAACGAGGCGCGTTCGATATCGACGGCTCGGTATCGTGGGGGGTGCCGGGTGCCCGACCGGTTCGGGCGGCCCTGTCGATCCGGTATTGGGTAATTGGCAGCCCGCAAGGTTTTGGTCCTTGTTGTCCAGGTTCGAGTCCTGGTGCCGGAGCTGTAACTTTTGACCGTTTTATTGGTCCGGCTAGTCGGCTGGGTGGGTTCCCGGGCGGGCAGGTATCCTCACGTTGTCGAGTGGGTGACCGTCCGATGCCCTGAAGAGGGCGGGGACGGTCCGCCACCCTGTCAATGTCTCAGCCGCGACGCCGAGGGAGCCTCGTCCGTGAGTGTGCCGCGCCCGGCCGCCGTCATCGTCCTCGCCGCAGGTGAGGGCACCCGGATGAAGTCGAAAACACCCAAGATCCTGCACGAGCTGTGCGGTCGCGCACTCGTGGACCACATGCTCGCCGCCGCTCGAGGTCTCGAACCCGAGCGGCTCATTGTTGTCATAGGCCACGAGCGCGAACGGGTGCGCGAGCACCTCGCGCGGACCGGCCCCGACACCCGGGCCGTCGTGCAACCCGAGCAACGCGGCACCGGCAACGCGGTCCGGGTGGTGCTGGAGACCACCGGGACCGTCGACGGCACGGTCCTCGTGACCTACGGCGACACGCCGCTGCTGCGCACCGAGACCCTCGCCGCGCTGCTGGAGCGGCACGACCGCGACGGCAACGCCGTCACCGTGCTCACCGCCGAGGTCCCCGACCCCCGCGGCTACGGCCGGATCGTCCGCGACGGGACGGGAGCGGTCCTCTCCATCGTCGAGGAGAAGGACGCCACCCCCGAGCAGCGGCTCATCCGGGAGATGAACTCCGGCGTCTACGCCTTCGACGGCCGCCTGCTGGCCGACGCGGTCAAGCGGGTCTCCACCGCCAACGCCCAGGGTGAGGAGTACCTCACCGACGTGCTGTCCATCCTCCGGGAGGACGGCCACCGGGTCGGCGCGCACGTCGCGGCCGACCACGTCGAGGTCGAGGGCGTCAACGACCGGGTGCAGCTCGCCTCCGCCCGCAAAGTCCTCAACACGCGCCTGCTGGAGGGACACATGCGGGCCGGGGTCACGGTGATCGACCCCGCCACCACCTGGGTGGACGTGGACGTGACCCTGGAGCCCGACGCGGTGATCCACCCGGGCACCCAGCTGCACGGCCGTACGGCCGTCGCCGAGGGCGCCGAGATCGGCCCCGGCGTCACCCTGACCGACACGGTCGTCGGCGAGGGCGCGGTGGTCCGCAACGCCGTCTGCGTCAAGGCCGAGATCGGCCCCGCCGCCCAGGTGGGACCGTACGCCTACCTGCGGCCCGGCACCGTGCTCGGGCGCGGGGCCAAGGCCGGGACCTACGTGGAGATGAAGAACGCCCAGGTGGGCGAGGGCGCCAAGGTGCCCCACCTGACCTACGCGGGTGACGCCGTGATCGGCGCCGGGGCGAACATCGGCGCCTCGACGATCTTCGTCAACTACGACGGGGTCAACAAGCACCGGTCGGTGGTGGGCGACCACGCCTTCGTCGGGTGCGACACCATGCTCGTCGCGCCGGTGAACATCGGCGACGGCGCCTACACTGCCGCGGGCTCGGTCATCGACGGCGACGTTCCCCCGGGGGCGATCGGGGTGGCCCGCGCGCGGCAGCGCAACATTGAAGGGTGGGTCGCGCGCAGGCGCGCGGGCACCAGATCGGCCGAGGCGGCCCAGAAGGCCATCGACGCCGGAAACCAGCAGGGGAGCACGACGTGATCAAGCGCAGCGAGCCGGCCGGCGGGCACGGCAGCGTCGCGACGACGACCGAGGGCCGTCAGGCGAGGAGGACGGCATGAGCGGCATGAAGCAGACCGGTGAGAAGCAGCTGATGTTCTTCTCCGGACGCGGCTACCCGGAGCTGGCCGAGGAGGTGGCGAGCCACCTCGGGATCGACCCCACCCCCACCACCCTGCGTGACTTCGCCAACGGCGAGATCTACGCCCGCTACCTGGAGTCGGTCCGGGGCTGCGACGCCTTCGTCATCCAGAGTCACACCGGTCCGATCAACCAGTGGATCATGGAGCAGCTGATCATGGTGGACGCGCTGAAGCGCGCCTCCGCCAAACGGATCACCGTGATCATGCCGTTCTTCGGCTACGCCCGCCAGGACAAGAAGGGCCGCGGCCGCGAGCCCATCACCGCCCGCCTCATGGCCGACCTGTTCAAGACCGCGGGCGCCGACCGGCTGATGTCCATCGACCTGCACACCTCGCAGATCCAGGGCTTCTTCGACGGCCCGGTCGACCACCTGTTCGCCATGCCGGTGCTGGTCGACTACCTCAAGGACAAGCTCGACCTGGAGACCACCACCGTCGTCTCGCCCGACACCGGCCGCGTCCGCCTGTCGGAACGCTGGGCCGACACCCTCGGCACCCCGCTGGCCTTCATCCACAAGCGCCGCGACCTCGACGTGGCCAACCAGGTGAAGGTGAACGAGGTCGTCGGCAAGGTGCGGGGCCGTACCTGCGTGCTGATCGACGACATGATCGACACCGCGGGCACGATCTGCAAGGCCGCCGACGCGCTGTACGAGCAGGGCGCCACCGACGTGATCGTGGCCGCCACGCACGCGGTGTTCTCCGACCCCGCGGTGGACCGGCTGAAGAACTCCGGCATCTCCGAGGTGATCGTCACCAACACCCTCCCGCTGGAGGAGGAGAAGAGGTTCGACAAGCTCACGGTCCTGTCGATCGCCCCGCTGATCGCCCGCGCGATCAGCGAGGTGTTCAACGACGGCTCGGTGACCAGCCTCTTCGAGGGCGACACCTGATCCTCCCGGCACACCGCCGTCCCCGCGGTGCCTGATCGACCCTCCCCGGTACACCGCCGCCCCCCCTGCGACACCCCCGTGAGACCCCCGCGAGACCCCGCCGAGGCGGCGACCCGAGCCTCGGCGGGCCGAACCCGGCCCGTGTGCCGGTAGGCTGTTCGGGTCGCGCGCGCTCGTAACGCCTTCCGCTAGGGCGGGTGAGGGGGAGCGCGCCCTTCAGAATCCATCGAAGATCCCTAGGAGATCCGTCGTGGCCGAAGTAGTCATCAACGCCGAGCCGCGCGCCCAGTTCGGCAAGGGCGCCGCTCGCAAGATCCGCCGTGAGAACAAGGTCCCCGTCGTCCTGTACGGGCACGGCACCGAGCCGCTGCACCTCACGCTCCCGGGCCACGAGCTCCTGCTCGCCCTGCGCACGCCGAACGTGCTGATCCGCCTCAAGGGCGCCGCCGACGAGCTGGCCCTGCCCAAGGGCGTCCAGCGCGACCCGATCAAGGGCTTCCTGGAGCACGTCGACCTCCTCCTCGTCAAGCGCGGCGAGAAGGTCACCGTCGAGATCCCGGTCACCACGGTGGGCGAGGTCGCCGACGGCGTCCTCGACCAGCAGCTCGTCTCCATCGCGATCGAGGCCGAGGCGACCCACATCCCGACCGGCGTCGAGGTCGACGTCGAGGGCATGGAGGTCGGCACCCAGGTCACCGCGGGCGACCTGAAGCTGCCCGAGGGCGCCACCCTCATCGCCGACCCGGAGACCCTGGTCCTGCACGTCACCACCGCCGCCGCCCCCATCGAGGAGGAGGCCGCCGAGGGCGAGGCCGAGGCCGCCGCCGAGGGCGAGGGCGAGACCGCCGAGGCCGCGCCGGCCGAGGCCGCCGAGTAGTTTCATCTGCTAGACCTTGTCAGGGCAGCCCGCGACCGGGCTGCCCTGACGCGCATGTGGAAGGGGCGCCGACCATGGACCGCTGGCTGGTCGTGGGTCTGGGGAATCCCGGGCCGGAGTACGCCGGTAACCGGCACAACGCGGGCTTCATGGTGGCCGACGAGCTCGCCGCCCGCATCGGAGGACGGTTCAAGGCGCACCGGTCGCGCGCCGAGGCCCTGGAGGGGCGCGTGGCGGGCGCCCCCGCCGTGCTGGCCAAGCCGCTGTCCTACATGAACCTCTCCGGCGGCCCGGTCAAGGCCCTCGCCGACTTCTACAAGGTCGACCCGGCCCGGGTGATCGCCGTCCACGACGAGCTCGACATCCCGTACGGCGCGCTCCGCGCCAAGCTCGGCGGCGGCGACAACGGCCACAACGGGCTGAAGTCGATCACCAAGTCGCTGGGCACCCGGGACTACCTGCGGCTGCGGTTCGGCATCGGCCGCCCGCCCGGCCGGATGGACCCCGCCGCCTTCGTCCTACGCGACTTCGCCACCGCCGAGCGCAAGGACCTGCCGTTCCTCGTCGACCGGGCCGCCGACATGGTCGAGTCGCTGATCACCTCCGGCCTGGAGGCCACCCAGAACGCCTTCCACTCGGGTGACCTGAAGCTCTCGGGCCCGCCCAGATAGTCATCCGGGCGGCGCGCGTTTCGGCCTTCGGCCGCCGCGCCCCCTTCTCCCTCGGTAACATCCGGTGACCATCGGTCGCCGATCGACTACGCTGGGGGAGCGTGTGCGCGAGGTGAAAGCCGTCCCGACCGGTCCGGGATCGACGTCGGCGTCCCGCCCGCGGGCGCCCGCCTGGGCCCGCCGCCACCGGGCGTACACCGTCGCCACCGACCTCCTCTGCTCCTCCGTGGCCGGCCTCCTCGCGCTGTTCGCGCGCTCCGGGGAGAGCGGCCCGGACGTCACCCCGTACGTCGCGCTGAGCGCCGCGCTGCCGCCCGTCTGGGTGTGCGCGGCCGCGCTGAACCGCGCCTACGAGCCCCGCGTGGCCGGCCTGGGGCCCGAGGAGTACCGCCGGATCGCGCGGTGCGGGCTCGCCCTCGCCGTCGCCCTGGCCTCCGGCGCCTACCTCGCCCGCACCGAGACGGCCCGCGGCTACGTCGTCCTGGCCGTCCCACTGGCAACGGCGCTCGCACTCCTCGGCCGGTATGGCCTGCGCCGCCGTCTGCGGCGGATGCGCGAGCGGGGCCGGTGCGCGCGCCGGGTCGTCGCGGCCGGACGCCGGCCCGCCGTCGCCGAGCTGATCGGCCTGCTCCGCAGGGAGCGCCGCCACGGCATGGAGGTCGTGGCGGCGTGCGTGCCGTACGACGGAGGAGACGACGTCGAGGGCGTCCCCGTCCTCGGAGACCTGTCCGACGTGCCGCTCGCGGTCGGGCAGGCCGCGGCCGACACCGTGGCCGTGCTCGCCTGCCCGGAGCTGGACGGCACGGCGCTACGCAGACTCGCCTGGCGGCTGGAGCGGACCGGCGCCGACCTCGTCGCCGCCCCGGCGCTGCTGGAGCCCGCCGGGCCGCGCACCGGGATCCGCCTGGCGGCCGGGGTGCCGCTGCTGTACGCCGAGCACCCGCGGATCACCGGCTCCCGCCGGGTGCTCAAGGCCGCCTTCGACCGGGCCGCGGCCGCGGCGCTGCTCGCCGCACTGCTGCCGCTGCTCGCCGGGCTGGCGCTGGCCGTCCGGGCGTCGAGCCCCGGGCCCGTCCTCCTGCGGCGGCGCCGGGTGGGCCGCGACGGCGCGGAGTTCACCCTCTACACCTTCCGCACCATGGCCGGCGGCGCCGAGCGCGGACGGGTCGGCCTGCGAGGGGACGGCCGTGCCGTGCCGTACGCGATCCGGCACGACCCGCGCCTGACCCCGCTGGGCGCGCGGCTGCGCCGCCGCTCCCTGGACGAGCTGCCGCAGTTGCTCAACGTCCTGCTGGGCCACATGTCGCTGGTGGGACCGAGGCCGCCGCTGCCGGAGGAGGTCGCCCGGTACGACGACGACGTCCGCCGCAGGCTGCCGGTCAAGCCCGGGATGACCGGCCTGTGGCAGCTCACCGGGCGCCCTGACATTCCGTGGGAGGAATCAGTACGGTGGGAGCTGCGTTACGCAGAGAACTGGTCCCTCACGCTGGACCTGCAGATTCTCTGGAACACATGGGCAGCCGTCGCGCGAGGAACGGAGCTTGCTGAATGACGATCCGGGACGACCACGTTCTCGCGGCGGATCTGGCGGCCGAGGCGGGTGAGAGGCTGCTGGCCCTGCGCGCCGAGCGGGGGTTCGGCGACCCCGCGGTCCTGCGCAAGGAGGGCGACACCGCCTCCCACCTGTTCCTGATGGACGCCCTGGCCCGCTCGCGCCCCGGCGACGCCGTGCTGTCGGAGGAGGCGACCCGCGAGGAGCGCCTCGACCCCCGCCGCCTGGCGGCCGAGCGGGTGTGGATCGTCGACCCCCTCGACGGCACCCGCGAGTTCGCCGAGGAGGGCCGCTCCGACTGGGCGGTCCACGTGGCGCTGTGGGAGCGCGGCGTCCTGACGGCCGGCGCGGTCGCGCTGCCCGCGCAGGGCCGCACCCTGTCCACCCTCGAACCCCCCGTACGGCCGGCGCCCGCCGCCGGGGCCAGGCCGCGGATCGCGGTCAGCCGCACCCGCCCGCCGGAGTTCGTCCGGGCCCTCGCCGAGCTCGCCGGGGCCGACCTGGTGCCGATCGGCTCGGCCGGCGCGAAGATCTCCGCGGTGCTCACCGGTGAGGTCGAGGCGTACGTGCACGCCGGCGGGCAGTACGAATGGGACTCCGCCGCGCCGGTCGCCGTGGCCCTGGCCGCGGGGGCGCACGCCAGCCGGATCGACGGCTCGCCGCTCCGGTACAACCAGGGAGACCCCTCACTGCCGGATATCCTGGTTTCCCTACCGGAACTGGCGCCAGCGTTGCTTGCCGGCATCCGGGACCTGCACCGATAAGCACCGCTAGGAGAGTCTGATGCTCCAGTGCGACTACACCACGTCGCAGCTCGACGTCCTCGAGGCAGAGTCCATTCACATCATGCGTGAGGTGGCGGCCGAGTTCGAGCGTCCCTGTCTCCTCTTCTCAGGCGGTAAGGACTCCATCGTCATGCTCCGCATCGCGGAGAAGGCGTTCTGGCCGGCGCCGATCCCCTTCCCCCTGCTGCACGTCGACACCGGGCACAACTTCACCGAGGTCATCGAGTTCCGCGACCGCCGCGCCGCCGAGCTCGGCGCGCGACTGATCGTGGCCAGCGTCCAGGACTCGATCGACGCGGGCCGGGTGACCGAGGAGACCGGCCGCCGGGCCTCCCGCAACCGGCTGCAGACCACCACGCTGCTGGACGCCATCGAGGACGGCGAGTTCGACGCGGTCTTCGGCGGCGCCCGCCGGGACGAGGAGAAGGCCCGCGCCAAGGAGCGGGTGTTCTCCTTCCGCGACGACTTCGGCCAGTGGGACCCGAAGAACCAGCGCCCCGAGCTGTGGAACCTCTACAACGCGAAGATCCGCAAGGGTGAGCACATCCGGGTGTTCCCGCTGTCCAACTGGACCGAGCTGGACATCTGGGACTACATCCGGCGCGAGGGCATCGAGATCCCCTCGATCTACTACGCCCACACGCGCAAGGTGTTCGAGCGTGACGGCATGCTGCTGGCCGAGAGCGAGTTCATCACCCGCGACGAGGACGAGCAGATCTTCGAGGCCGTGGTCCGCTACCGCACGGTCGGCGACGTGACCTGCACCGGCGCCGTCCAGTCCACCGCCGCCACGGTCGAGGAGATCATCGACGAGATCGCCGCCACCCGGATCACCGAGCGCGGCGCCACCCGCGCCGACGACCGGGCCTCCGAGGCGTCGATGGAGGACCGCAAGCGGGAGGGGTACTTCTAAGTGAGCACGGTTCCTTCCCGGCCGGCCCGCGCGGCCCGGCAGTCCCTTCCCGCGCGGCCCTCCCGCGCACGCCGTACGACCTCTGGAGAGCGGTTCTGATGGACATCCTTCGCTTCGCCACGGCGGGCAGCGTCGACGACGGCAAGTCGACCCTCATCGGACGGCTGCTCTTCGACTCCAAGGCGATCTTCGAGGATCAGCTGGAGGCGGTCGAGCGCACCTCCCGCGACCGCGGCACCGAGTACACCGACCTGTCGCTGCTCACCGACGGCCTGCGCGCCGAGCGGGAGCAGGGCATCACGATCGACGTGGCCTACCGCTACTTCGCCACGCCCAAGCGGAAGTTCATCATCGCCGACACCCCGGGGCACATCCAGTACACCCGCAACATGGTGACCGGCGCCTCCACCGCCGACCTGGCGATCGTCCTCATCGACGCCCGCAAGGGCGTTCTGGAGCAGTCGCGGCGGCACGCGTTCCTCACCACGCTGTTGCGGGTGCCACACCTGGTGCTCGCGGTGAACAAGATGGACCTGGTCGACTACTCCCAGGAGCGGTTCGAGGAGATCCGCGAGGAGTTCACCGCGTTCGCCGCCAAGCTGAACGCCCCGGACCTGACGTTCATCCCGATCTCGGCGCTGCACGGCGACAACGTGGTGTCCCGCTCGGAGAACATGCCGTGGTACAACGGCTCCTCCCTGCTGCACCACCTGGAGAACGTGCACATCGCCTCCGACCGGAACCTCGTCGACGTGCGCTTCCCGGTCCAGTACGTCATCCGGCCGCAGCGCGCCACCGATCCGGCCCTGCACGACTACCGGGGATACGCCGGGCAGGTCGCGGGCGGCGTGCTGAAGCCCGGGGACGAGGTCGTGCACCTGCCGTCGGGGCTGAGCACCCGCATCGCCTCGATCGACACCTTCGACGGTCCGGTGCAGGAGGCGTTCGCGCCGATGTCGGTGACGCTCCGCCTGGAGGACGACATCGACATCTCCCGCGGCGACATGATCTGCCGGCCCAACAACCAGCCGCAGGTCACCCAGGAGCTGGAGGCGATGGTCTGCTGGATGACCGACGCCGTCAAGCTGGCGCCGCGTGCCAAGCTGGCCATAAAGCACACCACCCGCACCGCCAGGGCGCTGGTCAAGGACCTCCACTACCGGCTCGACGTCAACACCCTGCACCGCGACGAGGAGGCCGGCTCCCTCGGGCTGAACGAGATCGGGCGCGTCTCGCTCCGCGTCACCCAGCCCCTGTTCGTGGACGACTACGCGAGGAACCGCCTCACCGGCGGCTTCATCCTCGTGGACGAGGCCACCAACAACACCGTCGGCGCGGGGATGATCACCGACGCCCGTTAGGGCCTGTCCCGGACGCCCGTCAGGGGCCGCCCGGGTGGTCGCGACCGGAGAAACGATCCGCCGGACGGGATCCGGCGCCGTGACCGGGTGTGCGCGGGGAGGCCACCGGGCCCGCCCGGTCACGGTGCCGGGTTCCGGGGTGTCGGACGGTCAGGGTGCCTCCGGCCACGGCGCCGGACCGCGTCCCGCGGATCATCCGCGGGACGCGGTCCGGCCCGGCGCGTCCCAGGTAGATCCTTTGTCCTTTCCGCGATGGCACGGTAACCCTCCGCATTAGGATGTGCACGTTCCGTATCCGACGGGTAAGGATTCGTGCCGTGCCTGACAAGCCGCCTCCCGCCCGGGTCGTCTTCCTCGGCGGTCTCGGCCGCAGCGGGACCACCCTGCTGGAGCGCCTGCTCGGCGAGGTCCCCGGCGTCGCGCCGCTCGGCGAGGTCGTCCACCTCTGGGCCAGGGGCGTGCTCGCGGACGAGCCATGCGGCTGCCGGCGGCCGTTCAGCGCGTGCCCGTTCTGGCGGGAGGTCGGCGAGCGCGCGTTCGGCGGCTGGCCGGACGACCTCGCCCGCCGGATGCTCCGGCTCGGACGCCGGGTGGACCGCACCCGGCGCGTTCCCGAACTGGCCCGCCGTCTCGCCGGGTCCACGGGGTCCGCGGGACCGGCGACGTTCGCCCGGTCCGTGACGCCTCCGGTGTTCCCGGGATCCGTGCCGTTAGGGGAGTCCGCGGAGCTCACGGCGTCTCCGGAGCTCGCCGAGTACGCCGCGGCGCACCGTCGCCTGTACGACGCGGCGGCGGAGGTCTCCGGCCGGCCCGTCGTGGTCGACTCCAGCAAGCACGCCTCCACCGCCTTCTGCCTCGCGGCCGCCGGGCTCGACGTGCACGTGGTGCACGTCGTGCGCGATCCCCGCGCGGTCGCCCACTCCTGGCGCAGACGGGTGCCCCGCCCGGAGGACGGCCGGCCGATGACCCGCTGGTCGCCGGCCCGCACCTCGCTGCACTGGCTCGCCCAGAACCTCAGCCTGGAACTGCTGGCACGCGGCGGCGTCCGCGTCACCCGGGTCCGCTACGAGGACCTGCTCGACGCCCCCGCCGCCACCCTGGGCCGCGTGGCCGCGGAGGCCGGTCTCGCGCCCCGCCTCGACTTCCTCTCCACCGGCCGGGCCGATCTCTCTCCGGCCCACACGGTCTCCGGCAACCCCGTGCGCTTCACGGTCGGCCGGATCCGCCTGGATCCCGACGACGGCTGGCGCACCGCCGCCCCGCCGCGGCACCGGCGCCTGGTCGCAACGCTGACCTGGCCCCTCATGGTCAAGTACGGCTACGACAGGAGATCGGCGTGAGCCCATCGGTGGGCGTGGTCATCCCCACGCGGGGACATCGGCCCGACCGGCTGCGCGCCGCGATCCGTGCCGCGCTCGGCCAGGACCATCCCGGTCCCCTCGAAGTGGTCGTCGTCGTCGACGGCGGCGACCCGGCGGCGGTCGCCGACCGTACGGCCGACCTCCTGGCCGCCCGGAACCCGGCCACCCTGGTAGGGGACACCCGGCCTCCGGCAGGGGCCGTCCGTTGTCCGGCCGCCTCGGAAGGAGATGCCTGGCGTCCGGCCGTCTCGAGAGAGAGTGTCCGGCGTCCGGCCCCCACGGGAGGGGACGCCCGGGATCCCGCCGTTTCCGCCGAGGAGGCGCCGCGCCGGGTGCGGGTGACGGCCAACCGCCTCAGCCCCGGCCTTCCGGGGGCCCGCAACACCGGCATCGCGGCGCTCGGCACCGACCTGGTGGCCTTCTGCGACGACGACGACGAGTGGGCGCCCGGCAAGGTCGCCGCCCAGGTCGGCGCCCTGGAGGCGTGGCCCGGCGCGGAGTTCTCCAGCTGCGCCATCGAGGTCGAGTACGGCTCGCGCCGCGTCACCCGGCTGGCCGGGACGGCCGCCGTCACCCGGGCGCACCTGCTGCGCTCGCGGATGGTGATGGTCCACTCCTCGACGTTCCTGTTCCGCCGGGGCGCGTTCTGGGCCGACGAGAGCGCCCCGGGGGGCCAGAACGAAGACTGGGACCTCGCGCTGCGCGCGGCCGCGCGTCACCCGATCGCGCATGTGGACCGTCCCCTGGTGCGGGTGCGCTGGGGCGGTTCCGCGTACGCGACCCGCTGGGCCGACCGAATCGCCGGGCTGGAGTGGATGCTCGCCCGGCACCCCGATCTGGTCGTGGATCCGCGCGGCGCGGCGCGGGTCTACGGCCAGCTCGCCTTCCACCACGCGGCCCTCGGCCGGCGGAGGGAGGCGGGCCGCTGGGCCCGGCGGGCGTTCACCGCGCACCGCGGTGAACCCCGGGTGCCTCTCGCGCTCGCCGTGGCCGCGGGCCTGGTGTCGGCCGCGAGCGTCCTCGGGGCGCTCCACCACCTCGGGCGCGGCATCTGATGGCGCTCCGGACCGTCCAGGAGGCGACGCGCGTCCCGGGGCGTCCATGGCCCGGCGACGACCACGGACGGACCCGCCACAGGGTGCGCGTGGCGGGCCTCCCTCTCGACCCGATGACCGAGGGGGAGGTCGTCGACCACGTGGTCGGCGCGCTGAAACGCGGAGAGGGCGGCCACCTCGTCACCCCCAACACGGACATCGCCTGGACCGCCGCGCGCGACCCCGGGGCGCACGAGATCGTCGAGCGGGCCGACCTGTCGGTCGCCGACGGCATGCCGCTGGTGTGGGCGGCCAGGCTGCTCGGCACGCCCCTGCCGGCGAGGGTCGCCGGGGCCGACCTGATCTGGTCGCTGTCGGAGGCGGCCGCCTTCTACCGCTACCCCGTCTACCTCCTCGGCGGCCCGCCGGGGGCGGCCCGGCAGGCGGCCGACCGGCTGGTCCGCCGTCATCCCGCGCTCGTCGTCGCGGGCACGCAGGCTCCGCCGTACGGGTTCGAGGCGGATCCCGGCGGCCACGACGGGATCAGGGAGGCGCTGGTGGCCGCCGCGCCCCGGCTGGTCTTCGTCGGGCTCGGCTTCCCCAAGCAGGACCGGCTCATCGCGCGGCTCCGGGACGACCTTCCCGGCACCTGGTTCGTGGGGTGCGGCTCCGCCATCGCGTTCACGGCCGGTACGGTCCCCCGGGCGCCGGTGTGGATGCGGGAAGCGGGTCTGGAGTGGTTCTTCCGCCTGGTCCACGAGCCCGGCCGGCTGGCCCGCCGCTACCTCCGCAACGACCTGCCCTTCACACTCCGGCTCCTGGGCTCCTGCCTCCTGCGCCGCCTCTTCTCCTGAAGGGCCCGCCCACCGGACGGTCGCGACGTCCGGTTGCCGGTGGACGGCCGGACCCGAACCGCTCCGGAGCGCCGTGGGCGCCGCCCGGCGCGCCCACGGCGCTCAGCAGTCCACGAGGGTGACGCGCTGATCGGCGGAGCCGCGCCGCCCCGCACTTGCACGGCTCAGCCGTCCACGAGGGTGACGCGCTGATCGGCTGAGCCGGTGTAGGGGCCGTAGAGAATGAACGCCGTCGGCGGACGCTTGCCGGCGAACTCCTCGCCGAGGGACAGCGCCTTGCCGGAAGGGACGCTCACCAGACGGCGCACGCCGTCGCTGAAGGCCGGGCGGTGCCAGAGCTGGGCCGGCGCGGAGGCACACGGCCTGATCCGGACCGCGAGCATGCCGCCGCCGTTGAAGGCGACGGTGTCGTACCGCTCGCCGGCGGACAGGCAGCGTCCGCTGACGAGGTTGACGAGCTGGAACCGCTGGGTCCCGCCCCGCGTACGCCAGGCCGTACGTGGGTCGGCGCACGGCAGCGCCGCCACCAGTCCGCTCGCCACGCCGACGCATCGGCCCGCGTGGGCGATCCGGGTGCCCGGCTGGGAAGTGGGCTCGCGGGGAGACGGCGACGCGGATCCCTGTGTCGTCACCCGGGCGGTGGGGGTTCTCTCATGAGCGGGTGCCCGGGTCCTCGCGCGGGTGGATTCGGGCGGCCGGGTCCTCAGGCGGGTGGGTTCCGGGGTGGGTGACGAGCCCGGCGCGGGAGCGGTGATCCGCGTGGGCGGGGAGGGGGCCGGGTCCGCAGGCGAGCCGAACACGGCCACGGTCACGGCCACGGCGGCGGCGATCGCCGTCACCCCCGACACGGGGATCACCCAGCCCGGCGCCCCGGCTCCCTTCGACGCGGCGACCGGCGTCCCGGTCGGTGTCCCGGTCCCCAGCCCGGCTTCCGTCCCGGTCGGTGTCCCGGTCCCCACTGCGCTCGATGTCCCGGCCTCCGCCGCGCCCGGCACCCCTGTGCCCGCCGCGCCCGGCACCCCTGTTCCCGCCGCGGTCCACCTACCCGCCCCCGCTCCCAGGGCGAGCGGAAACAGGGCGATCGGCAACGCAGCGCGGAGTGTGGTGTTGAGGTCGAGCAGCTCCGCGTGCGCCCGGGCGCAGCTCGCGCAGGACTCCAGATGCGCGCGCAGCGCCCGCGGAGGGCGGCCGTTCCCCCTGCGCACCACCGCCGCCAGCGGCTCGGCGTACTCCTGGCAGCGGGGCGACGCGCCGGACACGTACGCGGCCAGATACGCCTTGCGCAGTCCCTCGCGGGCGCGGAAGGCCAGCACGCCGACGTTGCCGGGGGTGACGCCGAGGATCTTCGCGACCCGATCGGGCTCCTCGTCCTCGATCAGGGTGTGCCAGATCACGGTCCGCCAGCGTGAAGGCAGCGAGCGGTAGGCGCGGGTCACGAGATCGTCCGGCGGCTCCGGCGCGTTCGTCGTGAGATCGTTCTCGCGGAACTCGTCGGTCAGGACGAACCGCTGATCGGAACGCGCCCATTCCGCCGCCGTGTTGCGGACCACCGCGTACAGGTAGGGACGCCAGTCGCCGGTCGGACCGGCCGGGCCGTTCCGGACGGTTCGCAGAGTCCGCGCGAACGCCTCGCTGGCCAGGTCCTCGGCGGTGTGCGGGTCCCGGCACAGGCGGCGGGCGAAGGCGATGACGGCCGGGTGGTGCCGCTCGTACAACTCGGAGACGGCACGGTCGTCACCGGCCCTGACCATTCGCGTCAGGGCCGGGTCGTCAGTGTCCGGTTCGATCACTTACTTGAGTGTAAATTTGGCGGAATTCTTCTGGTACGCAGCCTTGGCGTAGACGCCGGTGTGCTTGGCGGAGAGGGCGACGAGCCGGGTGGCCCTCGTGGTCGCACTCCTCAGCGTGACCGAGCCGCCTGCCTTCTCCAGCGACCAGCGCTGCCCCTTGGCGGCCCCGCTGCACCTGACCAGGACGACCGGACGCTTGCCGCCGCTGACCTCGCCGAGCGCCATGCAGCGGTTCTGGCGGCGCAGCTGCACGTGCTCGCCGACCGTCACGACGTTCCACGTGGCGCCGCAGGCGCCGAGGCGTACCCTGGTGCCGGACGAGGTCAGGCAGGTGCCGTACGTGCTCCTGAACCGGACGCTCCGGCCCCGCACGGGAGTCTCGGCGGGGACGGGGGTGGGGTCGATCGACTCGACCGGTCCCGATGTGACGGCCGGCTCCGGAGCGGAGGTCGGTGACGCGGTCGGCCTGGTGGTCGGCGTCCCGGTCGGGCCGGTGGTCGGCCGCGACGTGGCCGTCGGGGCCGGGGAGCCCGGCCTGGTGGGCGAGGAGGCCAGGCCGCCCAGCAGTTCGGCCACGAACTCGCCCTTGCCGTCACGTACCACCGCTCCGCCGTCACGGTCGTCCTTGACGGTCAGTTTCCCGCCGGCGCGAGCGGCGAAATTGGTCCTGTCCTGACCGGCCTCCGGCAGCCACTGCTGCGCTCTGTCCTTCTTCGCGCACGGACCGGTCACGACGGTGTCCGCCATGGTGAGGCAGCGGCCGTTCGCCGCGTTGCGGATCGTGAGGTACCCGTCGTCGTCGATGCCGCGCTGCCACGTCTGCGCGGCGCCGTCCGTGCACGCGCGCTGCACGACCTGCGTCGCGCTCCCGTCGAGGCATCTGCCGCCGTCCACCACCCTGATGCGGAACCGCCACACCGGGCTCGGCTGGTCCTGGATCAGGTACGGGCTGAACGCGACGTTCCTGATCTTTTCCAGTTCCGGCTGCCGTACGGGCGTCGGCTCGAAGTACCGGAAGTCGTCGATCCGGCACGAGTCGAGGTGGTAGTTGGACGCGGGGTCGCTCGTGCACTCCTTCCGGGTGCCCATGTTCCGGCAGACCGGGTCGTTGCCGTTCACGCCGCCCCCGTCGCAGTGCGAGAGCCCGAAGCTGTGGATCAACTCGTGGGTGAGCCCGGCCTCGCTCCAGCACCAACGCGGAAGGATGACGTTCCCGGTGCTCAGACCGGCGTTGGCGCCGCCGCCCGTGCAGGAGTCCGTGATCTCGTTGTCCCTGACGAGGTACAGCGGCTTGACCCGGTTGGTCTGCCAGAGCGTCCGCACCAGGGCCGGCTGGGAGGCGAGGTTCTCCGCCATCGCCTTGCCCATCTCCGCCCGGTTGCGGCCCTTGGTGAACGGCAGCTTCGCCACCACCGGACGGCAGTCGCCGTCCTGCACGAACCGGATCCGCCGGGAGACCCCGAACCGCTCCGCGCTGGAGTCGACCGTCTGGTCGGTCTCCCAGATGGTGTTCAGCAGGGCGGCGCTGTCGGCCTCCCAGGCGTCCTGCCCGGGTTGGTGGACGTAGATCGGCAGCACCCAGCCCTTGTCCTTGGTGTCCACCCCGTCGCAGGCGAATCGCGACTGGGCCGCCGGAGCCGCTGCCACCGCGGGCGACGGCACGGCCAGACCCGCTCCGCCCATCGACGACAGCAGCACCGCTATGAGGATGAATCTCAACCTGCTCAATCCGAACTCCTTTCGTTCACAGAGGAAGGAGTCCGGCCGCTCGCCCCGATTACGCGGTTTCAGAAATTTCCCGGCCTCGTCGTGGTTTCGTGGCGTCCGAGGCGGCCCCACGCGTGACGCGGGAGCCGGTAGGGGCGTCGCCACCCGGGACGACGACCGCGCTCTCCGGCTGACCGGTCGCGCCGGTCATGACCGGCTGTACGGCCGGCCGTGCGCGGATCAGTGGGCGGCCAGCCGCCTGACCCGGTGGGCCTCCTCGCGGCTCAGCCGCGCCTCGGCCTCGGACGCCGCCCGCCGGGAGTCCATCGGGCGGTATGCGGTACGGGACAGGCCGCTCCAGGCGAAGCCGCCGCCCGGCCGTCCGGCGGGTGCGGTGCAGGCACGGGAGATGCGACGCTCGGCGCGGGGGGACCAGGTCAGGCCCGCCCAGTCGTACAGGCCGCGGAAGCCCCGCACCGGGTCGGCGGCCAGCTCCTCATAGCTCACCAGCAGGATGCCGGGATGCCGCGCGGCGAGGGCGGCGGCGACGTCCCGGGCCGCCCGCCACAGGGCGACGGTCGTGGTCACGGGGTCCCGGCAGTCCGCCAGCGGGCGCAGCTCCGCCAGGCACGGATGGTCGCGGACCAGCAGTGGCTGCCCGAGCAGCTCGCGGGGACTGACGGCCCAGCCGAGCCGCCGCCAGCTCCCCACCAGTCCCACCGGGTCGCGGAGCAACAGGATCACCCGGCAGCTCAGCCGCTCGGCGAACCAGCCGGCCGAGAACAACGCGAAGGGGTCGTCCAGCAGCGCCCGCCGTCCGGCCAGCCTGCCCAGCGTGAACGCCGTGCCGTACCGGACCAGCCGCGCCAGGTCGTACGGCGAGCGGTTGCGGCGCAGCTCGGCCAGGAAGCGGTAGCGCAGCGCGACGGTGCCGGAGAAGGCGCGCAGCCAGGCCGCCTCGTTGTCCGGGCAGATGTACTGGAAGCGGTGGGTCACGCGGGCGTCGAGCACGCCGGGGCAGCCGCCGGGCGGATGCTCGGGGTTCAGCGGCTCGTTGACGTAGACCAGCTCGCCCCCGGCGGCGAGCATCTTGCCCGTCCAGCTCGTGCCGCTCCTCGGTAACCCGGTCACCAGCACCGGCGTCATCGGCCGCCTCCGGCCCGGAGGCGCGGTGATCGCCGCGGTGACCGCCATGGTGACCGCCACGGTGTCAGCGCGGCGACGCTGTGCGCGCCGAAGGGGCGCAGGCCGTAGAGGCGGTTGATCCGCCACAGCGGGAGGAGGTTCTTGACCAGCGTTCCCCCGGACCAGCCGAGGGCGGCGCCGAGCACGCCCTCGGACGGGACCAGCAGCGCGTCCAGCGCCACGGTCGTCGCGACGGCCGCCACCAGGTTGACCAGGCCGGCGCGGGTGTGCCCGGCCGCGGACAACGCCACGTCGGCCATGCCGCAGGCGGTGGCGGCCATCATCGTCCCGGCCAGCACGAGCGCCACCGGAACGCCGGAGGCGTAGCCGTCGCCGAACACGCCGAGCAGCCACGGCGCGAGCACGGCGTAGCCCAGCCAGATCGGCCAGGTCGGCGCGACCAGCCACATCGTGGCCGACTGGTACAGCGCGCGGGCGCGCGGCAGGTCTCCCTCGGACAGCGCGCGCACCAGCCTGGGCTGCACCGCGTGGGCCAGCCCCTGCCCGGCGAGCTGTCCCACGACCTTGAACCTGGTCGCCGCGGTGTAGACGGCCGCCTCCGCCGGGCCGGCGAGCGCCGCGACGACCAGGACGTCCAGCCGCTGGAAGACCGACTGGAGGGCGGCGGCGGCCGATCGGGGCCAGGTGTCGCGCCACAGGTCGAGCGCGGCGCCCGGCGTGCGCGGCCCGCGCGGCAGCCGCCGGCGCAGCCAGAGCGCGGCCGGCGCCAGGACCGCCGCGTATGGCCAGACCCAGGCCACCGCGAGCGCCGTGAGCGTGGCGGCGTCCACGGCGGCCGGTGCGATGCCCGGTGCGGTGTCCGGTGCGATGGCCGACGGCGATCCGGCGTCGACGATGGCCGGTACGGCGGGCGGCATCCCGGCGCCCCCCGCGCCGCCGCTCAGAGCGGTCGGATCGGTCATGCCGATCCACGCGCCCGGTGCGGGGCCTCCCGCGCCGGTGCGCGCGGTCCAGAGGACCAACGCCACCCCGGCGAGCTGGGCTGCCGGCAGGAACAGGCCGGTGAGCAGGACGGTGGGCCGCATCGCGCCGAACCCGCGCGTCGCGGCCACCGCGACCTCGGCGCACACCACCGCCGGCAGCGCGAAGGCCAGCACGCGCGAGGCGGGGTCGGCCGGACGGAGGGCGGCGGCGGTGGCGGCGGTCAGCGAGAGCGCCGCGACCGGGACGAACGCCGCGCGGACGTAGCCGCGGGCGGGGCCGTAGCCCAGGGGACGCGACCGGGCGATGAGACGGATCAGCCCGTTTCCGGCGTCCAGGCGCAGGATCCCGGCGACGGTCAGGCACAGCGCCGTCGCGGTGAAGAACGCCCCGGCCGTCTGCCGGTCCGTCTCCCGGGTGACCAGCACGACCGTCGCGAACTGCGCGGCGGCGCCCGCCCCCGCCCCGGCGAGGCCGGCCAGACCGGCCCGTGCCGTCCCGCCCAATGAGACCGGTGAGACCGGTGAGACCGGTGAGGCCGGTGCGGTGCGGTCGGACGGACGCGGGGAGATCAGCGCCGCCATGACGGCTCCGTGCCGAGCCACGGTGAGAGCCGGGCGTCGGACTCCTCGAAGCGTCCGGCCAGCTCACGGCGGAGCGGCTCGGGCATCGGGGCGGGCCGCGGCCGGGCGTTGTGCCGCTCGAACCGGGGGTCGCCGAGGTGCGGCAGGCCGAGGAACTCCAGCACCCGGTCGTAGACGACCTCCGGCTCCGCGAAGAACCGCCCGCTGTCCAGGACGAGCAGCCGGTCCCGGCCGAACAGGGGCTCCAGCCGGGCGAGCTGCTCGGCGTAGCGGCCCCTGGCGAGGTAGGCGTGGTGGCGGTGGGCATGGCTCAGCGAGTGGGGGCGGGCGCGCAGGGCGTCCTCCGCTCCGGCCAGCCGCTCCTCCTCCAGCTCCACCGCGCGGGCGAAGTCGGGCTCGGTCTCGAACCCCCGGGCCAGTTCGTGGGCGTGCGCGGAGAAGGCGCGTTCGACGGGGTCGCGGACCAGCACGACCAGCTTCACCCCGGGCAGGTCCTGGGCGATCCGGGGGCCGGTGAGCGGATGGAAGAGGTAGTAGGGGGACGACTCGAACGCCCGGGGGCGGTGGCCGTACCGACGGGCGAGGCGCGCGGAGCGGACCTGGAGGGGGAAGTGGGCGCGGTACCACGGGAGACCCCGGTCGTAGGCCACGTCGAAGTAGTGGACGCCCTTGTGGAGCACCGGTTTGAGGATCAGCGGATGCTGTGCCAGCGCCCGGTACAGCGAGGTGGTGCCGCACCGCTGCGCCCCGATGACCAGGAAGGACGGCAGGAGCCGGTGCCCGGCGGTCAGCCGTCCCGCGGCGCGGGACACGGCATGGACCGGGCGCTTCACCCCGGGGGTCATGTGAACTCCTCTCCGCGTGGGGATCAGGTCGTCAGGTCGGGGACCCCCTCTCCTTCGGAGAGGGGGAGGGGCCTCAGACGAGGGCCTCCTCGAAGTCGACGGCGGGGCCGAGCCACCGGGCGGGCGGGCCCAGAGGGGAGTGCCCGTCGGCGGCGTGCCGGTCGGCCAGGGCGATGAGGTAACGGGCGGCCGTCAGCCTGGCCTCGGCGGCGGTCAGCCCGAACGGCGCCAGGACGCGCAGCGCCCGGGTCACGCAGGCGCGGGCCGCGGTGGCGGGATCCGTACGGCGCAGCGCGCGCTGGAAGAAGTGGTGGACGGCGTCGAAGCCGAGCGGCACCCCGGTGGCGAACCGCTCCCAGTCCCACACCAGCAGCCGCCCGTCCGGGCCGCGCGCGATGTTCCACGGTGAGAAGTCACCGTGCCAGGCGAACCCGTCCGGTCCGTCGGCCGGGCCGTTCGGGAAGGCCGGGCCCCCTCCACCCACCGGGCCGTTTCCACCGACCGGATCCCCTTCGCCGGTCGGACCTCTCCCGCCGGACCCGGCCAGGTCGCCGGGCGGGCCGTTCCTGCGGGTCCGGCCGAGGCGGCCGATCTCGCCGACCGCCTCGGCGACCAGGTCCTCGGGCACCGGGCCGCGCCGTACGGGCAGCGGGGACAGCGCGAGCACCGACAGGCCGCGCCATGTCCCGTGGTGCAGCACGACCGGAGGGACGACGGTCTTCAGCGGCACGTCCGCCAGCAGGCCGAGCGCTCGGGCCTCGTTCGCGACGAGGGCGCGGGTGCGGCCGGTGTCTCCGATCTTCACGAAGGCGGCCAGGCCGTCCGGGGTGTGGGCCTCCAGGATCGGCTTGCGGTTGGCCCGCCGGGCCGGGCGGACGTGCAGCACGACCCGGACCGGCGCGCTCAGCGCCTCGCCGAGGTAGGTCTCGATGGTGTCCTCCCCGGAGGGGACCATGATCCTTCTGCCGGGGTGCCACCACCGCCGTGGCACGAGCCTGCGGGGGAGCACGGGGTGCGGGAGCAGGCTGTGGGGGCGGGCCTCGCCGTCGTCGGGGAACAGCAGGCGGACGGTCCGGTCGAGGTAGCGCAGCCGGGCCTGCGCGTCGCCGGCGCGGCTCGCTCGGTACTCGGTCCAGGGGCTGGTCAATCGAACGCGCCTCCTCCATGGACGGCCGGTCGGGGGCGGGCGGGGAACGGCGTGCCCTTCTGGTTGCGCCACAGGAGTGCGAAGGAGATCAGGTACAGGCCGAGCGGTGTGACCAGCCCGTCGTAGACGAACATGTAGAGCAGGGTGAGGATCATCACCAGGACCCCGGCCATTCCGATCGGGCTCCGGTCGCGCCAGTGGCGGCGGACGGCCCCGGCGAAGAAGGCCACGTACAGCGCGGCCCCGGTGAACCCCTGCGTGATCATCAGGTGCCAGAGCTGGCCGTCGCTGCCCAGCGGCGGGTGGCCGCAGGTGTCGCACCAGTCGGTCTTCCCGGTGGTGATCGTGCGGTGGTTGCCGGTGGCGTTGCGGGTGTTGCCGTAGCCGATCACCGGGGAGGTGCGTGCGGCGGCGACGGTGGCCGAGACGGTGAAGGCGCGGATGTCGTTGCTGTGCGGGTTGTCCAGACGCTGGGCGACCATCGTCCGCAACGGGGAGAGCAGGAACGCCAGCGCCGCCGCGGCGACGGCCGCGCAGAGCGCGGCGCGGGTCCGGCCGCGCAGGCGCAGCAGTAGGTACGCGACGCCGACGCCCAGGCCGATCCACAGCCCCCGGTTGAGGGAGTAGACGATCGGCACGGCGGCGAGCGCGAGCAGCGGCGGCACGGCCGGACGCCGGCGCGGCCCGCCGTACACCCACCAGCCGATCACGAACCAGACCAGCAGCACCGAGACGTTGCTGCCCCAGGCGTTGGCCCACTCGAAGGGCGCCTCCGGGCGCGGGGACGCGTGGCCGAGCACCTTCTGCACCTGCGCCGCGGTGGGGTGGATCAGGTTGTGGACGAAGGAGTTGCCGCTGACCGCCGCGGGCAGCAGCCGCTCGACCGGTGAGGTGAAGTCGGCGTGCGGGGCGACGACCCCCAGCAGGCCGCCCGCGACGGTCGTGACGAACAGCGCGCCCAGCATGCGGACCAGGGTGAGCTGGGGGAGCTCCCGCTCGGTCAGGTTGCCGAGATAGAGGACCATGATCGTCAGTGAGACGTAGAGGGCCAGGCGCATGAGGTATCCCGCGACCCGCCCGGGGCCGAACTCGCCGTAGGTGCCCGGGGGCATCTCGCCGAGCATGAGCGCGCTGACGAGGTATCCGGCCAGCAGCAGCAGCCAGAGCCCGAAGCCGCGCGGCGTCCTGATCGGCCGCCGCCGCCACAGGACCAGTGCCATCGCCGGGGCGAGCGCGACCACCGACAGCCCGCCGAGACCCAGAGCCCACCACAGCGGGTATCCCACCAGCAGCGCGGCGATCGGCCAGGCCGCGCGGTGCGGCACTTTCACCATCGGGCGGGCGCCTCTCCGGGCGCTTCTCCGAGCGCGACCGGGCGCCGGGCATCGGGGCGGGCGCCGGGACGGGGACGCAGACGGGGACGGGAACTCAGGCGGGGGCGGGGACGCAGGCGGGGACGGGCGACCGGGCGCTCGGGCAGCCATCGGGCGAGGCCCGCCCCGGCGAGCAGGCCGGTCATCAGGCCGCTGCCGAGGTACAGGGGAGGACTGGGCGCGCTGGGCCCGGCCGGTGGCACGGCGTCGCTGATCACGGACCCGGGGGTGACGGCGACGGTCCGCAGCGCGTCGTACCGGAGGGTCAGGCTCGCGGACTGGCGGCCCAGGACGCTCTGCCGGTGGGCGGCCAGGGTGCGCTCCGCGGTGCCCCTGGCCAGGCGGGGCAGCGCCGCCGCGCCCGACGCCAGGCTCGTGTTGACCTGGCGCAGCTTGGCCAGCAGCGCCCGCAGCTGCGCGTCTCGCGTCTGCTCCGCCGACTCGCCGCGGTTGGCGAGGTACGCCCTGGCGTAGGCGGAGGCCCCGGCCGCGGCCGCACGTGGGTCGGCGGCGGTGCAGGAGAGGTCGAGGACCGAGGTGTTGGGCGGGACGGAGACCTCGACGGGCCCGGGGGCGTGGCCGAGCAGGGCGCGGACCCGGGCCGCCACGACCGCGGACTTGGCGATCTGGGCCTCGGTGTCGAGGTTGAGCGCCTCTCGCTGGCGGCCGGTGACCTGGTTGACCTGCTCGGGGAGGCCGGTGGGGGAGACGAGCACCTGCGCGGAGGCGGTGTAGGAGGGTGGGACCACCCGGAGCAGGAGGCCGCCGCAGCCGAGACCGGCGGTGATGAAGATCAGCAGGATCGGCCACCTGCGGCGGAGCAGGGAGGCGTGGTCCGTGAGGTCTCCGCCGGGGCGGACGGGCGCGTCCGGGGACGGGCCCGGGTGGAACGCCGTCAATCGAACGCACCTCCTTCACGAGGATCGACGCGGGCCGGTCGGCGCGGGGCTTCCGGGACGCGTCGCCGCACCCTGGAACACCCTTCGCGAGGGGGCGTTCGGCATGCGCCCCTCTCGGGCGGGTCGACGCCTTGAGAACCCTAGGAACTATAGGTCGGCTTTCCGGTTTACCGGACCGATACACAAGATTTTCTTTAGATTGTTCTCGTCTATCGAGGTGTGATGACCAGCGTTTATCGGACATTTCTCATTCGTCGCCCTCGTGCGGTTCGGGTGCGCCGGAACCCGCGTCGTCCCGTCGTTTCCGCAGGCCGTACGGCCCGCGTTCGACGGCGGAGCCGATCGGCGGCCGGTGGCGGAACGGTTCGCCGCCGACGGCGGCGCGGCTCGGGGTGAGGTTCGGAGGAAAGGACCGTGGATGTGGCGGTACGGCCGGCGTGAAACCCGAAGGAAAGGACGGAGCGGTGGGCCGGAGAACAAATAGGGAGGCTGATTTGCCGCGAATATCGGGTTGTCCGGAAGTTTTCCGGAGAAAGGCAGTATTCGCCGTCTCCATGGTCTTGGCCCTCGCGCTGCTTCCGGCCCTCGGCGCCTGCGGCCCCGCCCCGGCCGGGGCCATCGGCCCGCCGTACCCGCCTCCGCCCGCGACGTCCTGCGCGGCCACCGCCATCCTCGTCCCGACCTGCGGGGCGTGGTGGGGCATCGCGCCGGAGGTCTTCACCGGGAGGTCCCCGGCGCGGGCGCTGGAGCGGGCCGAGGCCCGCGTGGGCCGCCGGGCCGGCATCGTGCACGTCTACCACCGGGGCGCGGAGCTGTTCCCCACCGCCGGGGAACGCTCGATCGCCGCCGGTCCCGGTGGCCCGCGGCTGCTGCTGGTCAACTGGAAGCCGTCCTTCGACCGCACCTGGGCCGAGATCGCCCGGGGCGCGCTGGACCGGCGGATCGACCGGCTGGCCGGGCACATCAGGCGGACCTTCCCCGGCAGGTTCTTCCTGACCGTCCATCACGAGCCGGAGAACGACGTGCGCGAGGAGCCCGGTTCGGGGATGACCGCCGCCGACTACGCGGCGATGTTCCGGCACGTGGTGACGCGCCTGCGTGAGCGGGGGGTGCGCAACGCGGTCACCGTCATGACCTACATGGGCGCGCCCAACTGGGCCGTCGCGCCGTGGTTCACGCGGCTCTACCCCGGCGACGACGTGGTCGACTGGGTCGCCCTGGACCCCTACCTGGACCCCTCGGCCGGGAGCCGGACGGGCTCTCCCGCCGGACCGGACCCCTTCCCTGGAACGGGCCCTTCCCCCGGGACGGGCGGCTTCGCCGGGCTGGTGGACCGGACGCGCCCGGACGCCGCCGGCTGGCCCGGGTTCCACCGCTGGATGCGGTGGCGCTTCCCGGACAAGCCGATCATGCTCGCCGAGTGGGGCGTGTTCGAGCGTCCCGGCAGGCCCGGCGCCAAGGCGGCGTTCTTCGCCGCGGTCCGCCGGGAGATGCGTCTCTATCCGCAGATCAAGGCGCTGGTGTACTTCGACTCACCGCGTGCGCCGCGCGGCGACACCCGCTTCGACGCCACCGCCGACGCGGCCCGCGCCTTCGCCGGCCTCGTCCACGACCCCTACCTCGGCGCCACCCCGGTGCCGCAGGAGTGACCAGCCCACGGCCCCGGCGGCCACCGCCGCGGCGAGGATCCACAGCAGGGCGGCGTTGCCCACGCCGAGGAGCTTCAGCGCCGAGGCCAGCAGCACCACCGCGAGGATCGCCCGGATCACCCCGCCGGGGGCCCGGGAGGAGATCCGCGCGCCGAGATAGACGCCGGGGATCGAGCCGGCCAGCAGCGAGGTGGTGAGGTCGAGCTGGAAGTCGCCGAACAGCAGGTGGCCCAGGGCGGCCGAGGCGACCAGCGGCACGGCCTGGACGAGGTCGGTGCCGACGAGCTGGTTGGACTTCAGCGCCGGGTAGAGGGCGAGCAGCGCCACGATGATCAGCGAGCCGGATCCCACGGAGGAGATGCCGACCACGATTCCACCGATCGTACCGACCAGTAAGGTCGGGATTGGGCGCACGACGATGGACCTCAGGTCCGCCGAGACGGGCCCTTCGCGCCGCGCCAGCCACGCCTTGGCGACCAGGCCCGCGACGGCCAGCAGCAGAGCGACGCCCAGGGCGTACTTGATCGTCTGCTGGATCGCCTCGCCGCCTGAGAACGCGCGGGCCACCAGCACCCCGCAGAACGCGCCCGGCACCGACCCGGCGCACAGCCAGCCGACGAGCCGCAGGCTGACCGTGCCGCGCCGCAGGTGGACGATCCCGCCCACCGGCTTCATCACGGCCGAGGCGACGAGGTCGCTGGAGACGGCGGCCAGCGGCGGGACGTTGAAGAACAGCATCATCATCGGCGTCATCAGCGCGCCGCCGCCCATGCCGGTCAGGCCGACGATGATCGCGACGAGGAAGGACCCGAGGGCCAGGGGGATGTCGATGTCCATGAGTCGCTCACCACTCCTCGGTAGGGGCCCTCAGCGGACCCACCCTCCACGGACCAGCGGATCGAGCACCCGGCCGACGGCGTCCTCGACGGAGACCCCGGTGGTGTCGATGACCAGGTCGGCGTCGTCGGGCTCCTCGTAGGGGTCGGAGACGCCGGTGAACTCGGGGATCAGCCCGGCGCGCGCCCTGGCGTACAGCCCCTTGCGGTCGCGCCGCTCGCACTCCTCCAGCGGCGTCGCCACGTGGACGAGCAGGAAGTCGGCGCCGACGTCCTCGACCATGGCGCGGACCTCGGCGCGGGTCGCGGCGTACGGCGCGATGGGGGCGCAGATCGCCAGCCCGCCGTGCCGGGCGACCTCGGCGGCGACGAACCCGATCCGGCGGATGTTGAGGTCGCGGTCCTGCCGGGAGAAGCTCAGCCCCGCCGACAGCAGGCGGCGCACCACGTCGCCGTCGAGGTAGGTCACCGTACGGCTGCCGCGCTCCAGCAGCGCGTCGCGCAGCCCCCGGGCGACGGTGGACTTGCCCGATCCGGACAGGCCGGTGAAGAAGACCACGAGTCCGCGGCGGTGCGGCGGGCCGGGGATGGTCACCGGCTCGGGACCGGCCAGGTGCTCGGCGGCGCCGTACGCCTCGGCCACCCGCTCGCGCAGCTCCAGGTCGACGGCCGCCTCCTCGCGGGGCGCGAGCGGCACCGCGGCCACGAGCGTGCCCTCCGGCAGCAGGTCGCGGGCGCGCAGCGCGGCGCGGACCACCGCGGGCCCGCCCTCGCCGAACACCAGGGGCAGCAGCAGGACGACCGCGTCCAGCTCCCGGGCGACGGCCCGGACCTCCTCCAGGTCGTCGAGCGGGCCGCGCATGGTGACGGCCAGCGCCGGCCGTCCGGCCAGCTCCTTGCGGACCTCCTCCGGCGTACGGCGCAGCCGGGCGAACGGCCCGTGCTCGGCCGCGCCCAGCGCCTCCACCGGTCCGGCGGCCAGGCCGTCGCGCCGCTCGGTGACGGTCAGCGCGGCCAGCGCGGCGCCCTCGGGGTCGCGGAGCGTGACGCGGTCGCCGGGGGCGGCCGGGTGGTCGCCGGGAAGGGCGAGTGTGACGGGCGCCGGCCACGGCGTGCCGTCGGTCAGCGTGCCGTGCCCGGCCACCGCGTGCGCGTCGGCCGGTCCCATGAAGCCGGTGAGCGGGTGGAACGCGCCCGAGAGCAGCAGCTCCAGGTCGGCCAGCTCGCGGGCGTCGGGGGTGTGCTCGTGCGCCGCCGTCTCCGCTGTCTCCGCCGTCATCTCCCCGCCATCCCCACGGCCTTGCTCCCTAATCCCGATCGACTTAGTCGGATTTCATCAGCTTACTCACAACCCGAGCGCCCGCACCAGCCCGCGGCCGGTCAGATCACCCGGGCGAAGTGGCTGTGCGGGTTGCGGATGACCATGATGATCTCATCGTGCGAGGCCGGGAACCTGCCCCTTGAGAGCTTCTCCACCGCGGAGCAGGCGAAGGCCGCCAGGCCCGCCATCCGTCCCCGCAGCGCCGGGCCGCTCCGCTGCGAGGCGTCGTCGGTGACCATCAGCCCCCGCGTCAGGCAGAAGGAGTGCATCCCCTGGCGGGACGTGACCGGCCGGTAGCGGGCCGGCAGCGGCCCCACGGCGTCCTTCGGGGCGAACCTGCGCCACAGCAGCCGCCGTAGCGGCGCGGGCAGCAGCCGGTCGCACGCGCCGTAGGCCGAGGACCGGTCGCGCATCCGCACCAGCAGCAGCCCGCCCGGGCGCAGGCCGGTCAGCAACCGGTCGAGCACCAGCTCGGGATGGTCCAGCCGTTCCAGCAGGAAGGGCACGTGCACGACGTCGAACGCCCGCGGCGGCACCGGCACCGTCCGCAGGTCGCCGAGCGTCCAGGAATCGAGATCCTTGCGGGCGGAGGTGCTCTCGCGCAGCACCGGAAGATCCTCGTCGATCCCGGTGACGCGCGCCTCGACCCGCTCCAGATCCAGCGGCTCTGGCCGGCCGCACCCGGCCACCAGGACGTCGAGCCGCCGCCCCGGCAGCCCCGCCCACTGCTCGCGGATGCGCCGACCGAACATGTCGTCGTGACCGACGACCGACCGTACCTCAGACATGTCACCGAGAGTAGTCAACACATGACGATTCGCCGTGCATTTACCACTCTCGACGAGGGACCGGCGTGTGCAAGTAGCCTTGGGACATCACCCCCGCGCCCGCCGGCCGGGGGCAGTCGTGTTTTCCATCGTGTTGCCATCGTGGGGCTGTGGGCGAAACTGATGAGCCTTTCCGGACTGCTTGACCTCGTCGTCTCCGAGCCGAAGCTGACCTCCGCGCTGGAGGGCGTGCGCGCGGGGGACCTCTCCGACGTGCCGCTGGTCGCTCCGCCGGCGCTGCGGCCGTTCGCGGTGGCCGCGCTGGCCCGCGACGGCGCCGAGGGGGGCGGACGCGCCGTGCTCGCGGTGACCGCCACCGGCCGCGAGGCCGAGGACCTCGCCGCCGCCGTCGCGAGCCTCCTCGACCCGGCCACGGTCGCGGTCTTCCCGGCCTGGGAGACGCTGCCGCACGAGCGGCTGTCGCCGCGCAGCGACACGGTGGGCCAGCGGCTGGCCGTACTGCGCAGGCTGGCGCACCCGGTCGAGGGCGACCCCGCCGCGGGCCCGCTGCGCGTGATCGTCGCGCCGGTCCGCGCGGTGCTCCAGCCGATCGTGCGCGGCCTGGGCGACCTCTCACCGGTACGGCTGCGCGCCGGTGACGACGCCGACCTCGACCAGGTCGTCGCCCGGCTCGTGGAGAACGGCTACAACCGCGTCGACATGGTCGAGAAGCGCGGCGAGGTGGCCGTCAGGGGCGGCCTGCTGGACGTCTTCCCGCCGACCGAGGAGCACCCGCTGCGGCTGGAGTTCTGGGGCGACTCGGTGGAGGAGATCCGCTGGTTCAAGGTCGCCGACCAGCGGTCGCTGGAGGTGGCCGAGGAAGGACTGTTCGCCGCGCCCTGCCGAGAGCTGCTGCTGACCGCCGACGTGCGCGACCGCGCCCGTGAGCTGGCGGAGAGCCACCCGGCGCTCGCGGAGATCCTCGACCAGCTCGCCGACGGCGTCGCCATGGAGGGCATGGAGGCGTTCGCGCCGGTCCTGGCCGGGGAGATGGATCTGCTGGTGGACCACCTGCCGGCCCGGTCGGCGGTGTTCGTCTGCGACCCGGAGCGCATCCGGGGCCGCGCCGACGACCTGGTGCGCACCAGCCAGGAGTTCCTGGAGGCGTCCTGGATCAACGCCGCCTCAGGCGGCGAGGCGCCGATCGACCTGGGGGCGGCGGCGTTCCGCACCCTGGAGGACGTCCGCGAGCGGGCCGGGCAGCTCGGCCAGCCGTGGTGGTCGATCGCGCCGTTCGGCGCCGGCGCGGACGGCGGGCCGGAGGACCCGGCGGGGGCCGTCCCGGACGGCGGGGCGGTGGTCCTGCCCGCGCGCGAGGCCGAGTCCTACCGCGGCGACACCCAGCGGGCGCTGAGCGACATCAAGGGCTGGCTGGACCAGGACAAGGTCGTCGTGCTGCTCAGCGAGGGGTACGGCCCCGCCGAGCGGATGGCCGAGCTGCTGCGCGGCGCGGACATGCCCGCCCGCCTGGAGCGCGACCTGGGCCACCGGCCGGAGCCGGGGGTCGTGCACGTCAGCACCGGCCTGGTCGAACACGGCTTCGTCAACTCCTTCCTGGCCGTGCTGACCCACCTGGACCTGGTCGGCCAGAAGGCGTCCACCAAGGACATGCGGCGCCTGCCGTCCAAGCGCCGCAACATGGTCGACCCGTTGCAGCTCAAGGTCGGCGACCACGTCGTGCACGAGCAGCACGGCGTGGGCCGCTACGTGGAGATGGTGCAGCGGACCGTGCAGGGCGCCACCCGCGAGTACCTCGTCATCGAGTACGCCAAGGGCGACCGCCTCTACGTCCCCACCGACCAGCTCGACGAGGTCACCCGCTACGTCGGCGGCGAGTCGCCCACCCTGAACCGGATGGGCGGCGCCGACTGGGCCAAGGCCAAGACCAAGGCGAAGAAGGCCGTCAAGGAGATCGCCGGGGAGCTGATCCGCCTCTACTCGGCCCGGATGGCCTCGCCCGGCCACGCGTTCGGCTCCGACACGCCCTGGCAGCGCGAGATGGAGGACGCCTTCCCCTACGCCGAGACCGGCGACCAGCTCGAAGCCATCGACGAGGTCAAGCGCGACATGGAGCGCGGCGTCCCCATGGACCGGCTGATCTGCGGCGACGTCGGCTACGGCAAGACCGAGATCGCGGTGCGCGCGGCGTTCAAGGCCGTGCAGGACGGCAAGCAGGTGGCGGTGCTGGTGCCCACCACGCTGCTGGTCCAGCAGCATCTGTCCACCTTCGCCGAGCGCTTCTCCGGCTTCCCGCTGAACGTGCGGCCGATGTCGCGCTTCCAGACCGACTCGGAGATCTCCGCGACCGTCGAGGGCATGCGCGACGGCACGGTGGACGTGGTGATCGGCACCCACCGGCTGTTCTCCCCGGAGGTCAGGTTCAAGGACCTCGGCCTGATCATCATCGACGAGGAGCAGCGGTTCGGCGTCGAGCACAAGGAGGCCATGAAGCACCTGCGGACCCAGGTCGACGTGCTGGCCATGTCCGCCACGCCGATCCCGCGCACCCTGGAGATGGGCCTGACCGGCATCCGCGAGATGTCGACGATCCTCACCCCGCCGGAGGAGCGCCACCCCATCCTGACCTTCGTCGGCCCCTACGACGAGCGGCAGATCGGCGCGGCGATCCGGCGCGAGCTGATGCGCGACGGCCAGGTCTTCTTCGTGCACAACCGCGTCTCCAGCATCGGCAAGGTCGCCGCGAGGCTGCGCGAGCTGGTGCCCGAGGCCAGGGTCGCCGTCGCCCACGGCCAGATGCAGGAGCACCAGCTTGAGAAGATCATGGTGGGCTTCTGGGAGCGTGAGTTCGACGTGCTCGTCTGCACCACGATCGTCGAGTCCGGGCTCGACGTGCCCAACGCCAACACGCTGATCGTGGACCGGGCCGACAACTACGGCCTGTCCCAGCTGCACCAGCTGCGCGGCCGGGTCGGCCGGGGCCGTGAGCGCGGCTACGCCTACTTCCTGTACCCGCCGGAGAAGCCGCTCACCGAGACCGCCCACGAGCGGCTGGCCACCATCTCCCAGCACACCGAGATGGGCGCGGGCATGTACGTGGCGATGAAGGACCTGGAGCTGCGCGGCGCGGGCAACATCCTCGGCGCCGAGCAGTCCGGATTCATCGCCGGCGTCGGCTTCGACCTCTACGTCCGGATGATGGCCGAGGCCGTCCAGGAGCAGAAGGCCAAGCTGTCCGGCGTGCCGGCCGAGGAGGCCGAGCGGCCGGAGGTCAAGGTCGAGCTGCCCGTCAACGCCCACATCCCGCACGACTACGTCACCTCCGAGCGGCTGCGCCTGGAGGCGTACAAGCGGATCGCCGCCGTCGCCTCCGACGCCCAGATCGCCGCGGTGCGCGACGAGCTCGTCGACCGGTACGGCAGGCCGCCCCAGCCGGTGGAGAACCTGCTGGAGGTCGCCCGCTTCCGGATCCGCGCCCGTACGGCCGGCCTGACCGAGGTCGCCCTGCAGGGCCAGAACATCAGGTTCGCCCCGGTGGACCTGAGGGACTCCCAGCAGGTGCGGCTGCAGCGCCTCTACCCCAAGGCGCTGCTGAAGCAGGCGGCCGGCACGCTGCTGGTGCCCGTCCCCAAGACCCGGCCGCTCGGCGGGCAGCCGCTGCGCGACCTGGACCTGCTGAAGTGGTGCGGCGACCTGGTCCAGGCGATGTTCCTGGAGGGCGCTCCGAAGTCGTAGCGGGTTCCTGGAGGGCGCTCCGGAGCCGTGGCGGCGGCGGACCCCCGGGGGAGCACCCGCCGGGGACGTCCCGGGGGCGCGTAGCGGTAAGGTAAGCGACGTTTGTCGTGAAGGGATCGCATGTGAAGTCGACTCGAGTTCGCGTCATCCTGGCGGTCATCGCCACCGGTGTCGCTCTGACGGCCTGCTCCCCCTCGCAGGTCGGCGCCGCCGCCGTCGTGGGCGGTGACCGGATCAGCTCCGGTGAGCTGGAGCGCAACGTCCGGGAGTACGAGGCCGCGCTGACCAAGGCGGGCCTGTCCCCGGCGCAGCTGCAGTTCCCCGGCAGCGTCCCGCAGGTGGTGCTCTACCAGCTCGCCACCGCCAGGCAGTACACCAAGGTCGCCGAGAAGAACGGCGTCACGGTCACCGACGGCGAGGTCGACCAGGCGATCAACACCCAGGGCGGCGCCGACCAGTACGGGCAGCAGCTCCTGCAGCAGGCCGTGGCGCCCTCGCAGGCGCGCGCCTACACCCGGGCGAGGCTGATGATCACCAAGCTCATGGCCAAGTACGGCGGCGGCGCCGACCAGGAGGCCCTGCAGCGCGGCCAGCAGCGGGTGGTCGAGGACCTGAAGTCCGTGCGGATCGAGTGGAACCCGCGGTACGGCAAGATCAACGCGCAGCCGAGCCAGGAGCAGCCGCAGATCTTCACGGCCGAGGACCGCTTCGGCAAGGCGCCGGAGGCCGCGCCCCTCCAGTGAGGTGGCCCCGCCGGGCTCCGGCTCGGCGGGATGAGCCCCGCCCCGGGGCCCGGACACGCGGGCGCCCCGCGCCGGGGCTCGTGACCGCGGTCCGCGGCGGTCCCGCCCGGGGCCCGGCGGCGGTGCGGGCCGCGCCGTGGACGCCGGATAACCTCGGGGACATGCCCCTGATCGTCGTCACCACCTCGCCCCGGGTCGCGCCGGGGCTGCTCAGCCGGCGCGCCTGGCAGGTCCTCCAGGAGGGCCCGGTGCTCACCCAGGCGGCCGGCCACCCGCTCCTGCCCTACCTCGCCGAGGCCGGGATCGCCGTCGAGGTCGTGACCGCCGACCCCGCCGCCCTGGTCAGGAGGGCGCAGGGCGAGAACGTCGTGTGGCTGGAGGCCGACGAGGCGCTGATGCGCTCGGTCGGCCACGCCGCGCTGGCGCTCGACGAGCCGCCGCTGATCGAGGTCGTCCCGGGCTCCTACGACCTGCCGGGGGCCCGGCTGCTGGACCTGGTGTCGGTGATGGACCGGCTGCGGACCGGCTGCCCGTGGGACGCGAAGCAGACCCACGAGTCGCTGGTGCCGTACCTCCTCGAAGAGGCGTACGAGGTGCTGGAGACCATCGAGGAGGGCGACCACGCGGCCCTGCGCGAGGAGCTGGGCGACCTGATGCTCCAGGTGGTGTTCCACGCCCGCGTCGCCCGCGACCGCCCGGACGCCGAGGGCGGCTTCGACATCGACGACGTGGCCGACGCGATCGTCGCGAAGCTGGTCCGGCGCCACCCGCACGTCTTCGCCGACGTCAAGGTCGAGGGCGCCGAGGACGTCAGCGACAACTGGGAGGTCATCAAGGCCGCCGAGCGCGCGGCGAAGAACGCCGGCGACGCGGGGTCGGTCCTGGACGGCGTCCCGATGGGCCAGCCCGCGCTCTCCCTCGCCGCCCAGCTCCTGCGGCGCGCCGACCGCGCCGGCGCCCCCGCCGCCCTCGCCTCCCCGGTCCGGGACGAGGCCGCCGAAGCCGGAGCCGCGCCCGCCGCGGCCGGAGGCGACCTCGGGGCCCGGCTCTTCGCACTGGTGCGGCAGGCGCACGAGGCGGGTCTCGACCCGGAGGCCGAGCTGCGCGCCGCGGCCCGCGCCTACCGCGACCGGGTCCGCACCTGGGAGACGAGGGAGACGGGTGACGAGGGCCGCCGTACCGGTGGGTAGGACGGCGGTCGCCGTGTCGCGGGGCGGGTCTCGGTAGGCTTCTGCGGCAAACTGTCCTGCGACTTTAGGAGTGCTTCGTGGCTTCCATCGAGGGCGTCACCGCTCGCGAGATCCTTGACTCCCGGGGCAACCCGACGGTCGAGGTCGACATCCTGCTGGACGACGGCAGCCAGGGCCGGGCCGCGGTGCCGAGCGGCGCGTCCACCGGCCAGTTCGAGGCCGTGGAGCTGCGCGACGGCGACGAGCGCTTCGGCGGTAAGGGCGTCGAGAAGGCCGTCCTCGGCGTGACCGACGAGATCGCCGACGAGATCGTCGGGTTCGACGCCGCCGAGCAGCGCACCATCGACCAGGTCATGATCGACCTGGACGGCACGCCGAACAAGTCCCGTCTGGGCGCCAACGCGATCCTGGGCGTCTCCCTGGCCGTGGCCAAGGCCGCCGCCGACAGCGCCGAGCTGCCGCTGTTCCGCTACCTCGGCGGTCCCAACGCGCACCTGCTGCCCGTGCCGATGATGAACATCCTCAACGGCGGCGCGCACGCCGACACGAACGTGGACATCCAGGAGTTCATGATCGCGCCGATCGGGGCGGAGACGTTCCGCGAGGCCGTGCGGATGGGCACCGAGGTCTACCACGCGCTCAAGGCGGTGCTGAAGGAGAAGGGCTACGCCACCGGCCTGGGCGACGAGGGCGGCTTCGCGCCGAACCTGCCGTCCAACCGCGACGCGCTGGACCTCATCCTGGTCGCGATCGAGAAGGCCGGCTACACGCCGGGCGAGGACGTCGCGCTGGCCCTCGACGTGGCCGCCTCGGAGTTCCACGAGAACGGCGTCTACACCATCGACGGCAAGGGGATGTCGGCCACCGAGCTGATCGCCTTCTACGAGGACCTCGTCGCGAACTACCCGCTGGTCTCCATCGAGGACCCGCTGGACGAGAGCGACTGGGAGGGCTGGAACGCCATCACGAAGGCCCTCGGCGACAAGGTGCAGCTCGTCGGCGACGACCTGTTCGTCACCAACCCCGAGCGGCTGGCCCGCGGCATCGCCGAGGGCACCGCCAACGCGCTGCTGGTCAAGGTCAACCAGATCGGCACCCTGACCGAGACCCTCGACGCGGTGGACCTGGCCCACCGCAGCGGCTACCGCTGCATGATGAGCCACCGCTCCGGCGAGACCGAGGACACCACCATCGCCGACCTCGCCGTGGCGACCAACTGCGGCCAGATCAAGACGGGCGCCCCGGCCCGCTCCGACCGCGTGGCCAAGTACAACCAGCTCCTGCGCATCGAGGAGCTTCTCGACGACGCCGCCCGCTACGCGGGTCGCGCCGCTTTCCCGAGGTTCCAGGGGTAGGTTCGCCTGTACGGCTTGCGCCCGGTTTGCCGGGGCACTGGCCGTACGCGAGGCAGGCCGGCCCCGCGGTCCTCACGCGAGGCCGGCCGTACGGACCCCGAGGGGCCCGGGGTGACGAGAGGCGGGTGGGTGTGTTGGCGAGACGGCCGCAGCTGACGGGGCGGGCCGCGGTGCTGGCGGTCGTGGTGTGCGCGATCGCGATGAGCCTCGCCTACCCGATCAGGGAGTACGTCGCGCAGCGCCGCCAGATCGCCCAGCTGGAGCAGGAGCAGGCCAGGGAGCAGGCCGCGATCAAGGCTCTGGACGACCGTCACCGGCGGCTCCTGGACCCCGGTTACATCAAGAAGGCGGCCAGGGAGCGGCTCTTCTACTGCGACCCCGGGCAGAAGTGCTACGTCGTGATGGGCGACGACCGCGCGGAGGAACGGCGGAAGAGCGCGGCGGGGACGAAGAAGGACGTGAAGGCGCCCTGGTACGAGACCCTGTGGCAGTCGGTCGAGGCGGCCGACACCGGCCGGGGCCGGAAGGCGGCCGGGGCCGGGGGATGACCCCGATACCCTTGGTGTCGTCTTTCTCAGGGGGTGTCACGGTGGTGGACGATCGCGATGTGGCGGCGGTGGAGCGGCAGCTCGGCCGGACGCCGCGTGGCCTGCGGGCGGTGGCGCACCGCTGCCCGTGCGGGCTGCCCGACGTGGTGGAGACCGCGCCGCGGCTGCCCGACGGGTCGCCGTTCCCGACGCTGTTCTACCTCACCTGCCCGAAGGCGGCATCCGCCATCGGGCGGCTGGAGACCTCCGGCCTGATGCGCGACATGCAGGCCAGGCTCGCCGACGACCCCGAGCTCGCCCGCGCCTACCAGGCCGCCCACGACGACTACGTCGCGCGCCGCGACGAGGCCGCCGTCGCGGACGGCCTCGATCCGCTGCCCAGGGACATGCAGAGCACCGGGGGCATGCCCGCCCGGGTCAAGTGCCTGCACGCCCTGGTCGCGCACGAGCTGGCGGTGCCGGGGAGCAACCCCTTCGGCCGCGAGGCGCTCGACGCGCTCGAAGCGCTCGGCGGGTGGTGGGCCGACGGGCCGTGCTGCCCCGCCCCCGAGTCCGGGCACGGAGCGGCCCCCGCCCCGACCACCGAACAGGAGACCCCTTGACCCGCGTCGCCGCGATCGACTGTGGCACCAACTCCGTCCGCCTGCTGGTCGCGGACGTCGCCCACGACACCCTGACCGACGTGGACCGGCGGATGGAGATCGTCCGGCTCGGGCAGGGCGTGGACGAGACCGGCCGGCTCGCCCCCGAGGCGCTGGAGCGCACGTTCGCCGCGATGCGCGGTTACGCCGGGCTCATCGAGCGGCACGGCGCGTCGGCGGTCCGCGTGGTGGCCACCAGTGCGACGAGGGACGCCGCCAACCGGCAGGACTTCGTGGACGGCGTGCGCGACATCTTCGGGGTGGAGCCCGAGGTGATCACGGGCGCCGAGGAGGCGCAGCTCTCCTTCGACGGCGCCACCCATGACCTCTCACGCCTCTCGCCCGAGACGGGACTGCCGTGCCCGGAGGGCACCCGCCCGCCGTACCTGGTGGTGGACATCGGCGGCGGCTCCACCGAGTTCGTGGTCGGCTCGACGCACGTGGAGGCCGCGCTGTCGGTGGACGTCGGCTGCGTGCGGCTGACCGAGCGGCACCTGCGCGGCGCGGGTGACCCGCCGTCCGCCGGGGTGGTCGAGGCGCTGGCGGCCGACGTCGACGACGCGCTCGACCGGGTGTCCGGTGAGGTACCGGTCGAGCGGGCGCTCACACTGGTGGGGCTCGCCGGGTCGGTGACGACGGTGGCGGGAATGGCGCTCGGCCTTCCGGAATACGACCCGCGGAAAATTCATCATTCGCGTATTCCGGCGACGCGGGTTCACGAAGTCTCCGCGCGACTGCTGGAGATGACGCACGACGAGCGGGCGGCGGTCCCGGTCATGCATCCCGGCAGGGTCGACGTCATCGTCGCCGGCGCGCTCATCCTCGACCGCGTGATGGAGCGGTACGGGTTCGCGGAGGTCGTGGTCAGCGAACACGACATTCTGGACGGAATCGCCTGGTCTATCGCCAAACCTGACAGAAGTATGTGAAACCACTACAGACTCTGGACAATTCTCCTATTGATGGGGTATTGAGGGGCCTTTCCGTTTATGGTTAGGTAAAGAAGCTTTAGTGAGGCTTTGCCGTGGGGCCCGGCACAGCTGTGCCGGGGCGGCAACCGTCTCCGAAGCGCTCTTCATGTTCCTAACGAACGGAGCAACCCCTCATGTCCGGACTAGCACGCAAGCTAGCCGTCCTGAGCGCCGGTACGGCCATGCTGGCGACCATGACGGCCGGACTGCTGGCCTCGCCCGCAGCGGCGGCCAGCGGTTCCACTCAGGCGCGGGCCTCGGCGGCCCACAGCGCCCCGAAGGCCGCGGTGTCGGTCGGCAGGCCCAAGGCCTCCCCGTCGAAGACCACCGACTGCCCCGTCAAGGTGACCTTCTCCTCGAAGATCAAGGTGAAGGCCTACGGCGGCAGGACGACCGTCGCCTACCGCTGGCTGCGCGGTGACGGCTCCAAGAGCGGCATCAAGAAGATCTCCATCAAGGGCAAGGGCGTCAAGTACATCGGCGTCAAGGAGTCCGCCACCTTCAAGGGCGGTGACCTCAAGAGCTGGAACTCGGTCCAGGTCCTGTCGCCGCGCAAGGTCACCTCGGCCAAGGGCTACTTCACCGTCGCCTGCGGTGAGGACAACGGCGACGGCGGCAAGGAAGAGGTCGTCAAGCCTCGTCCCCGTCACTGGACCTCCGCCCGCGTCTGGGTGGACGAGGGCGACTGCAAGGCCGTCGCGATCGGCCGGATCAGCACCTCCGGCAAGCGCTGGGTGCGCTACCAGTGGGTCGTCAACGGTCACGTCGTCGACCGCGACTCGGTCTACGTGAACGGCTCGCGCCGCGTCTACCAGGTGATCAAGCCGGGTCACGACCTTCGCGGCCAGGTGCGGCTGGAGATCCTCGGCTACCGCGGCGCGTCGGACGGCGCCTACTTCAGGATCCACTGTGAGGACCACTCGCCGCAGGTGAGCGCCTCCGTGAACGCCCCGGCCGACTACTCCGGCAGCTGCCCGGTCACCCGTACCTTCTCCGGCACCATCCGCGTCTCCGACGCCGACGGTCCGGTGCGGTACCGCTGGATCCGCGACGGCGTCGCCGGCTCCTGGGAGACCGTCTCCTTCTACGGCCACGGCGCGCAGAGCCGTACCGTGACCGACTCCTGGAAGGCGTCGGAGTCCGGCACCGCCCGGCGCGCGATCGACATCGCGGGCGGCCCGACCTCCGGCACCGTCTCGGCCAAGGTCGCCTGTGAGGCGGCCCCCGAGGCCAAGGCGTACATCTCCGGCGTCTCGGCCGAGCAGAAGGCGGGCACCTGCCCGGCGGCCACGGTCAGCGGCACCGGCAAGATCTACGCGACCGGTGCGATCACGGTCAAGTACGTCTGGAGCGTCAACGGCTCCGACGTGAAGTCGGGTGAGCTGACCTTCACCGGCGCCGGCGAGCAGACGGTGTCCTTCGACACCGGCTCCAACGGCACCAAGGCCGGCAGCGCCCGGCTGTCGATCGTCGGCGGCGGCAACTCGTCGGCCGAGTACAAGGCGGTCTGCGAGGCGTAGTCACGCGCCCGGCCGGATCCGGGCGGGCGGCGTGGGAACCTGACGCCCGTCCGGACGGGTCCGAGTGAGAACGAGAAGAGGAAGGCGGCGTCCGCGCTCAGCGGACGCCGCCTTTCCGTGTCCGCCTTCCGCGCCCGGTCTCCCGTTCCCACGCCCGTCCCCCCGTTCCCGTGCTCGTCTCTCGTGTCCCGTCCGCCGTTCCGGTCCTGGGCACCCCCTTCCGTCGGGCACCATCGAAGGCATGACCTGTGTTCCTCCAGGATCCGGCTGGCCGGGCGACCCGGCCCTGCCCGGCACCCCCGTCGCCCACGACGCCGCCGAGGTGGCCGAGCTGGCCCGGACGAGCGGCACGCTCGCCGAGCTGACGGCCCGGCAGTCGGTCTGCCGGGCCTGCCCGCGTCTGGTGGACTGGCGGGAGGAGGTCGCGACGGTCAAGCGGCGGGCGTTCGCCGGGGAGACCTACTGGGGCAGGCCCATCGCGGGCTGGGGCGAGGAGAAGCCCGGGATCCTCATCGTCGGGCTGGCGCCGGCGGCGCACGGCGGCAACCGCACCGGCCGGATCTTCACCGGCGACCGCAGCGGCGACTGGCTGTTCGCCTCGCTGTACCGCAACGGCCTCGCCGCCCAGGAGACCAGCGTCCACGCCGGTGACGGGCAGCGGCTCATCGGGGCGCGCATGGTGGCCGCCGTACGGTGCGCACCGCCCGCGAACAAGCCCGACCCGGCGGAGCGGGCGGCGTGCTTCCCGTGGCTGGCCGAGGAGATCGCGATGGTCGCCGGCAGCGTGCGGGTGGTGGTCGCGCTGGGCGGTTTCGCCTGGCAGGCGGTCTGGCCGGCGCTGCGGGAGGCCGGGTACGACCTGCCGCGTCCGCGGCCGGCCTTCGGGCACGGCGCCGAGGTGGAGATCTCCCGGGACGGCGCCCCCGCCCACCTGCTGGGGTGCTACCACCCGAGCCAGCAGAACACCTTCACCGGCAGGGTCACCGCGGCCATGCTCGACGCCCTCTTCGCCCGGGCGGCTGCGCTGAGTAAGTTGTGAAGTCAATCACAAACGGATAATTTCTCGCCCTCATGGGCGAGATGCGCAGTTTTTCCGGGTCGATCTGAGAAGATCCTCAAGTTTTGCTCCGCCCGCAGTGGCATCATCCCACGAATCGACGTAAGCTTGTGAAAGCTTTCACAAAGCCAAGGATAAGGATGGCGCCGAAGTGAACCGCAACTCCAAGCACATCGTGGTCGTCGGTGGGGGCTACGTCGGCCTCTACACCGTGCTGCGCCTGCAGCACACGCTCCGCAAGGAACTGCGCGACGGCAGCGTGCGGATCACCGTCCTCACCCCCGAGTCGTACATGACCTACCAGCCGTTCCTCCCCGAGGCCGCCGCCGGGAACATCTCGCCCCGCCACGTGGTGGTCCCGCTCCGCCGCGTCCTGAACAGGGCGACGATCCTCAACGGCAAGGTCACCAAGATCGACCACGCCTCCAAGAAGGTCACTTTCGCGCCGAACGTCGGCACCGGGCACGAGATCGGCTACGACATCATCGTCATGGCCGCCGGCTCGATCTCCCGCACGCTCCCCATCCCCGGCCTCGCCGACGCCGCCATCGGCTTCAAGACGATCGGCGAGGCGACCGCGCTGCGCAACCGCGTCCTCGGCCTCCTCGACCGGGCCGAGTCCGACGACGACGAGGAGCTGCGCCGCCGGGCGCTGACGTTCGTCGTGGTCGGCGGCGGCTTCGCGGGCGTCGAAGCACTGGCCGAACTGGAGGACATGTCGCTGGACGCGGTGCGCTACTACCGCAACATCACCCGCGACGACCTCCGCTGGGTCCTGGTCGAGGCGACCGACCGCATCCTTCCCGAGGTCGGCCCCGAGATGGGCAGGTGGACCGCCGAGCAGCTCCGCGAGCGCGGCATCGAGGTCAAGCTCGGCACCCGCCTGGAGTCCTGCGTCGGCGGCCACGTCAAGCTCTCCGACGGCGACGAGTTCGAGTCGGCCACCATCGTCTGGACCGCGGGCGTCAAGCCCAGCCCGGTCGCGAACGCCGGAGACCTGCCGCTGGACGAGCGCGGCCGGATCAAGACCACCACCCGCCTGACGGTGGCCGGCGTCCAGGACGCCTACTCCGCCGGCGACGTGGCGGGCGTTCCCGACGTGACCAATCCCGGCCAGTACTGCGCGCCCAACGCCCAGCACGCCGTACGGCAGGCCAAGGTCCTCGCCGACAACATCACCCGTCAGCTCCACGGGCGGCAGCTCGTCGACTACCGGCACAAGTACGTCGGCTCGGTCGCCGGCCTCGGTCTGCACAAGGGCGTGGCCAACGTCTACGGGCTCAAGCTCCGCGGGCTGCCCGCCTGGTTCATGCACCGGACGTACCACATGTCGCGGATCCCCACCTTCAACCGCAAGGTCCGCGTGGTGGCCGACTGGACCCTGGCGCTGTTCTTCAAGCGGGAGACCGTCTCACTCGGGGAGATCCACGAGCCCCGCACCGAGTTCCGTCAGGCCGCGACGACCTGATCGCCGAGGCCCGGACCGCCCCCGCGCGGCGTGCCGGACCACGCGACCCGAACCCCCGGCAGGCCCTGTCCCGCCGGGGGTTCTATCGCATACATCGATCATGGTTTGTGTGACGCCTGATACAAAGCTGTGCTCCTCGGATGAGTGGTCCGTTACGTATGATTGCGGCGTCCCCGTAGCCCAACGGCAGAGGCAAACCCCTTAAAAGGGTTGTAGTGAGGGTTCGAGTCCCTCCGGGGGCACTTGCCGATCTTGCCCGCTGCCGTCCCCGGGGCTCCCTGACCGGCCGAGAGGCCACCGGCCCGCCGTCCGGAGATCCGGCGGGGAGGACGGGAACCGCACGGACGACCCGTGCGTTGAGATCTACGGCGGTAGCCGTACGGCCTGCCCGGCGGCGAACGCCGGTCCCGCGCCCGCGGGGCCGGTCCAACGGAGATCAACGTGACACGGCCGGGTGACGGCCGGTCCGATCACTCATCGTGCAGGTCGCAGCGTGGAGGCAGCGATGGAGAGCAGGAACCCGGTATTCCGGCAGGCGAACGCGCAACAGCGAGGCTGGAGCGCGCCGACGCCGACCCCTGACCAGCTTCAGGGGATGTACGACAGGCCGTCGTACGCACCGCCCGCCCAGCGGGCCATGACGATCGACGACGTGGTCGTGCGCGGGTTCATCACGCTCGGCACGCTGGTCGTCTCCGCCGCGGCGGCCTGGGCCCTGAACCTCGGCACCGCCGCCATGCTGATCGGCATGATCGTCGGTCTGGTGCTCGCCCTGATCGTCTCGTTCAAGCAGAGCACCAACCCCGTGCTGATCCTCGGCTACGCCGTCGGCTACGGCGTGGCCGTCGGCGTGGCGAGCCACCTCTACAACGACCTGTACAACGGCATCGTCCTGCAGGCGGTGCTCGGCACTGCCCTGGCCTTCGGCGGCACCCTCGCGGTGTACGCGCTGCGGATCGTCCGGGTGACGCCGAAGTTCACCAAGTTCGTCGTGGCCGCGGGCCTGGCGCTGATGGGCCTCATGCTCGTCAACTGGATCGCCGGTTACTTCATCGCGGGCGGCCTCGGGCTGCGCACCGGTGACGGCCTGATGTCCTACGCCTTCAGCGTCGCCGCCATCCTGATCGGCTGCTTCTTCCTGCTGCTCGACTTCAACTCGGTGGAGGAGGGCGTGCGGGCCGGCGTCCCCGAGCGGTACTCCTGGCTGATGGCCTTCGGCCTGACGGTCACCCTGGTCTGGCTCTACCTGGAGATCCTGCGCCTGATCAGCTACTTCTCAAGGGACTAGCGCCGCGCCGCCGTCCGCCCGAACCCCCGCCGGAGCCCCTCCGGCGGGGGTTCGCGCTTCCCGGGGCCGGGATTCCGGCGGGGATCCACGCCTCCCGGGGACTCTCCCGAACGAGGGTTCTTTCCTGCCGGGAAGGGTGATTCTCCTTACGAAGGCTGGGCATGACGGTGAATGACGAGCGAGCAGTGGATGACGAAACGCGGCGGGGCCTTTGCCTGTGAGGGCTTGCCATCCGATGGATCGTGATGCACTGTCGAGCAAAGGAAGCCCTATTCCTGGAGGTGTCCATGTCGTTGAACCACTCACCGGAGACGCAGAGCAAGCTGATCGCAAGGGTCCCTGACATCACGGGACGCGCACTCCCAGAGTGGTTCCAGGCCATCGACAACGGCCCGTCCTTCCTCCGTTGCGACGAGCGGGCCAACTGGCTCGCAACAGAGCACGGGCTGACCCACGGCTACGCCGCCGCCATCGTCCACGAGCACGAGCGTCACCGCCGCAGCCGTTACCTGTAGGCCGTCTACCCCAAGCCCGTACCCCGCCCGGGGGTGCGGGCTTGTGCGTGTCCCCGCATGATGGGGGCATGGATCTTGACAGCGCACGCGACTTCATCCGCGACAACCACCGGGCCGTCATGCTCACCCGGCACGCCGACGGCCGCCCGCAGATGTCCCCGGTCATCGTGGGCCTCGACACCGACGGCCGGGCCGTCGTCAGCAGCCGGGAGACCGCGGCGAAGGTCCGCAACGCCCGCAGGGACCCGAACGTCGCGCTCTGCGTGACGACCGACGCCTTCTTCGGCCCGTGGATCCAGATCGAGGGGACCGCGGAGATCGTCTCGCTGCCCGAGGCGATGGAGCACCTCATCTCCTACTACCGCGAGATCTCCGGCGAGCACCCCGACTGGGACGACTACCGGACGGCCATGGAACGCGAGCGCCGGGTCGTCATGCGGATCGACCTCACCCGCGCCGGGCCGGACGTGCACGGCTGAGCAGCCGGCTCCGTACGGCCCGGCTCACGCCTTCACGGCCTCGTCGGCCGGAGGTCAGCTGAGGCGCTCCAGGACCATGGCCATGCCCTGGCCGCCGCCCACGCACATGGTCTCCAGGCCGATCGAGCGGTCGTGGAACCGCAGGCTGTTGATCAGCGTGGAGGTGATCCGGGCGCCGGTCATGCCGAACGGGTGGCCCACCGCGATGGCGCCGCCGTTGACGTTGAGCCGGTCGAGGTCGATGCCGAGCTCCTGGTAGGACGGGATGACCTGTGCCGCGAACGCCTCGTTGATCTCGACGAGGTCGACGTCGCCGATGGACATGCCCGCCCGCGCCAGGGCCTGCCGGGACGCCTCGACCGGCCCGAGACCCATGATCTCCGGGGACAGGCCGGTGACGCCGGTGGAGACGACCCGGGCCAGGGGGGTGATGCCCAGCTCGGCGGCCTTGGTGTCGCTCATCACGATCACCGCGGCGGCGCCGTCGTTCAGCGGGCAGCAGTTGCCCGCGGTGACCGTGCCGTCGGGGCGGAAGACCGGCTTGAGCTGCGAGACCGCCTCGTAGGTGGTGCCCGCCCTGGGGCCGTCGTCCTTGCTGACCACGGTCCCGTCGGGCAGCGTCACCGGGGTGATGTCGGTCTCCCAGAAGCCGTTGGCGATGGCCTTCTCGGCGAGGTTCTGCGAGCGGACGCCGAACTCGTCCTGCTCCTGGCGGGACACGCCCCGCAGCGCGGCGACGTTCTCGGCGGTCTGGCCCATCGCGATGTAGACGTCGGGCAGCGCGTCGTCCTCACGCGGGTCGTGCCAGACGCCGCCCCCGCCCTCGGCGGCCCGCGCCGTACGGGCCTTGGCCTCGTCGAACAGGGGGTTCGCCGTGTCGGGCAGCGAGTCGGAGTTGCCCTTGGCGAAGCGGGAGACGCACTCCACGCCCGCGGAGACGAACACGTCGCCCTCGCCCGCCCTGATGGCGTGCAGAGCCATCCGGGTGGTCTGCAGCGAGGACGAGCAGTAGCGGGTGATCGTGGTGCCGGGCACGCCGTCCAGTCCGAGGAGGGTGGCGACCACCCGGCCCATGTTGTACCCCTGCTCGCCGCCGGGCAGTCCGCAGCCGAGCATCAGGTCGTCGATGGCGGCCGGGTCGAGCTGCGGCACCTTCGCCAGCGCGGCCCTGATGATCTGCGCGGTCAGGTCGTCGGGACGGATGTCCTTGAGGGACCCCTTGAAGGCGCGGCCGATCGGCGAGCGTGCGGTCGCGACGATGACTGCCTCGGGCATGTGGCTCTCCTGGGTTCGTGTGCCTCTCCTCCTGCGGAGGTTACCGCGCGGTAGCCCGAATGCCACGCCCCGGGGCCGCAGAAAACAGAACTTTGTACGGCAGGCGAGCCGCCGGGGCGCGGAACCGGCCGGCCGTACGCACCGGGGACGGCGCCGGACGGCTCGGTCGTCCGTTCCGGAGCCGGGCCGCCGGTCGCACACACCGGAGGCCCGGCCGTACGTGACGGCGGCTCAGCCGTACATGCCGGGGGCTCAGCCGTACATGCCGGGGGCGGTGCCCGTGCCGTCCTCGACGCCGTGCAGGCCGCCCTTCTCGTCACGCCAGATCCGCCAGCCACCCTGGCTGCCGGTGAACCACGCGGGCGGCGCGCCCGGCCCCCGCGGCGTGACCTTCTCGCCCCTGGCGAGATCGAACTCGCACAGCGATGCCACCGAGTAGAAGCCGGGGACCTGGTTCCGCAACGCGAGCGGCTTGGGATCGGTGACGCAGAAGGACCAGCCGCGCCGCCCGGTGATCTCGCCGGGACGGCCGGTGGCGAGGTCGAAGACCGTGCCCGCCTTGCCGTGCTTGAGGAAGCCGAGCGTGTCCATCCGCTCGGGGAAGGCGAGCCACCAGCCGGAGCCGGGGATCCGGTCGGACGGGATCTGGCCGAGGACCCGGCCGCTCTCGGCGTCGAGCCGGGCGAACCCGCCGTACCGGCCCTGCTCGTCGACGGGGCGGACCACCGGCGCGAAACCGGGGCTGCCGCTGGGGTAGACCCGCACCACCGAGGGACGGATCCAGTTGACCGTGCCGTCGGCGATCCTCACGGAGAAGAACCCGAAGGCGGAGAGCTTCTTCGTCGAGGGGACGGTGTACGGCGCGACGTAACCGACGAGGTTGCCGGAGGTCGCCCCGAACGACCAGCCGCCGGAGAGGTCCACCCCCGCGCCGAGCGGTTGCTCCACCGGCAGCTTCCAGACGAGCTTCCCGGTCCGCAGGTCACGCGACTCCAGGACGGGGTGCCGGGCCAGGCGCAGCACCACGGCGCGGGAGGCGTCGGACCACTCCACCTCGGCGATCCCGGGCAGCTTCCACAGCACCTTGCCGGTGGCAGGGTCGAGCACGACCATCCGGGCCGTCTCCAGGGCGGTGTTCTCCGGGACGCACACCAGCGTCCCGCACCGCTGCGGCCCGAACGTGGAGTTCAGCGGGCGGGTCCACCGCCGCGCGCCGGTGCGGGCGTCGCGGGCGACGAGCAGGGCGTTCCACCGGCCGCGCCGGAACGGATCGACGGTCACCGCGACGGTCTGCCCGCCGCCGGTATCGACGAGCGCCGGGGCCGGGACGCCCATCCCCGGCAGCCGGCCCGCCATGGTCGCCGGCTGGGCCCACAGCTTCCGGCCCGACGCGAGGTCGAAGGCGACCGTCTCCAGCGTGCCGCCGGGCAGCAAGGAGGTCGTCGCGGCGACGCCCCCGGCGGAGACGGTACGGCTGACCGCGTTCACCCCGGGGTTGTGCCAGGTGGGGTAGGCGGGGGTGGCCGCTTCGCTGCCGGAGCAGCCGGACAGGGCGCAACCGGACAGGGCCAGGGCTCCGGCGAGCGCCAGGATCGGTTTCGCGGGGGGCCGGATGGCGGGCATTCCACTCCAATGCGTCGAGGCGTGACGGCTTCGACGCGGAGGGTGACCGGAATCAGGCGTCGCGAGGCTGGACCCAGGGACGCCGGCGGAGCATCGTCACCCATCGTCCGTGGGGTCCGGTGGCCCGGCCGGCGACGCGGGTCGCGGAGACCTCGGCGCCGGGCTCCTCCGCGGCCATGGCCGCCGCGAGGTAGATCGACTCGCTGCGCCGCGGCCGCGGCTCGGGCCACAGTCCCAGCGCATTGCCTACAGACGGTAGCACCGCGTAAGCGACCTGTAGGTAGCCTTGGGCAGATGGGTGGTACCGATCGGGCCCGAACATCTCATCCGGGTTCGTGTCGAACTCCGCGCCGAGCATGTCGGCGAAGGCGACCGTCCGCCCGCCGGCCTCGACCACCGCGACCGTCTGCGCGGCGGCGAGCTGGCGGCTCCACCGCCGGGTCACCCAGCGCAGCGGCTGGGCGATCGGCCGGACCGTGCCGAGGTCCGGGCAGGTGCCCACGACCACCTCGGCCCCGGCCTCCCGCAGCCGCCGCACCGCCTTCTGCAGGTGCCGTACGGCCTTCGCGGGCGGCGTCTGCGTGGTGACGTCGTTGGCGCCGACGAAGATGACCGCGACGTCGGGCAGCGCCCGCAGCGCCCGGTCCACCTGGTCGCCCAGATCGACGGAGGCCGCCCCCGACCTCCCCACCACGGTCAGCCGGACCGGCCGCTCGGCGACGCCCGCCAGACCGGAGGCGATCAGCACCGCCGGGGTGTCCGCGGGGTCGGTGGTGCCGAGCCCCACCGAGGTGGAGTCGCCGAGCATCACCATGCGGATCGGCTCGCCGTCGAAGTCGCCGTAGATCCCGTCGGACGGCGGGCCCTCCATGCCGTGCGGCCGGCCGACGAGGCGCCGGGCCACGGCCGCCTCGGTGAACAGCAGCCCGTAGGTGGCCGCGCCGAGCACGGTCAGCCCCCCTCCGCCCACGGCGGCGGCGGCCGCGATGCGCCGCGCGGCCCGTGCGGCTCCCGGTGTCCACATCACGTGGCGTTGCTCCCTCGATACGACACGACGGTAGCGTTGGCCTTGTAAGCAGCCGGCCGAGCCCCGACCACCCATGGGGACCACGGCGTTCCGCACAACAGCTGACAAAGCTATGGTATTTCGAGGTGATCTTCACCGTGCGCGTATACGACTCGCTCGTCGAACTGATGGGCAACACGCCGCTCGTCCGGCTGAACAAGGTGACGGCGGGGGTCCAGGCCCAGGTGCTCGCCAAGGTCGAGTATTTCAACCCGGGCGGTTCGGTCAAGGACCGGATCGCGGTGCGGATGATCGACGCCGCCGAGAAGTCGGGCGAGCTGCGCCCCGGCGGCACCATCGTGGAGCCCACCTCGGGCAACACGGGCGTCGGCCTGGCCATCGTGGCCCAGCAGCGCGGCTACAAATGCCTGTTCGTCGTGCCGGACAAGGTCGCCCAGGACAAGATCTCGGTGCTCCGCGCCTACGGCGCCGAGGTCGTGGTCTGCCCGACGGCGGTCTCGCCCGACCACCCGAACTCCTACTACTCGGTCTCCGACCGCCTGGCCAGGGAGACCCCGGGCGCCTGGAAGCCCGACCAGTACTCCAACGTCAACAACCCCGAGAGCCACTACCACTCCACCGGCCCGGAGATCTGGGAGCAGACCGAGGGGCGGATCACCCACTTCGTGGCGGGCGTCGGCACCGGCGGCACGATCAGCGGCACCGGCCGCTACCTCAAGGAGGTCTCCGGCGGCCGCGTGAAGATCATCGGCGCCGACCCGGAGGGCTCCGTCTACTCCGGCGGCACCGGCCGGCCGTACCTGGTGGAGGGCGTCGGCGAGGACATCTGGCCGGCCACCTACGACACCACGATCTGCGACGAGATCATCGCGGTCTCCGACAAGGACTCCTTCGGCATGACCCGCCGTCTGGCCCGCGAGGAGGCGCTGCTGGTCGGCGGCTCCTGCGGGATGGCGACGGTCGCCGCGCTGCGCGTCGCCCAGCAGGCCGGCCCGGACGACGTGGTCGTCGTACTGCTGCCCGACGGCGGCCGGGGCTACCTCTCGAAGATCTTCAACGACGACTGGATGGAAGACTACGGTTTCCTGACCACCTCCAGTGAGGAGGGCCTGGTCAAGGACGTGCTGACCCGTAAGGGCTCCGGCATGCCGGAGTTCGTGCACACCCACCCGCACGAGTCGGTGGACACCGCCATCTCGATCATGCGCGAGTACGGCGTGTCGCAGCTCCCCGTGATGAAGGAGGAGCCGCCGGTCATGGCCGCAGAGGTGGTCGGCTCGATCCTGGAGCGCGACCTGCTCGACGCCCTCTACCGGGGCAAGGTCTCGCCGAACGACCCGCTGGCCGCCCACATGTCGCAGCCGCTGCCGATGATCGGCGCGGGTGAGCCCGTCTCCATCGCGGTCGAGGCGCTGGAGAAGGCCGACGCGGCGGTCGTGCTCGACGACGGCAAGCCGGTCGGCCTGCTCACCCGCCACGACCTGCTGGCCTTCCTCGCCAACCACTGATCCAGGCGTCTTCCGTGGCCTCTCTCCCGGCGGGTCAGCCGGGGGAGGAGGCCGGTCGTGCCAGCGGGCACTCCGCCGTCACCTCCCAGGCGCCCTCGGGGGTGGGGCCCGCGGTCAGCCGGCCGCCCAGCGCCTCGACGCGCTCGGCCATGCCCACGAGGCCGAACCCGCCGCCCAGCCGGGAGAACCGGCCGTCGGACGCCGAGCCGTAGTTGCGGACGCGCAGCACCACGATCCCGGGCGTCCCCCGGAGGCCGGGGCCGTCCGGCCGGCCGTCACGCGGGCCGGGCGGGCTCTCCGCGCCGCCCGCGCCGTACGGTCCGGCGGGGACGCCGGTCAGTCTCAGGTTCGCCTCCACCCAGCCCGCGTCCGGGGCGTGGCGGCGGACGTTGGTCAGCGACTCCTGCAGCACCCGGTGAAGGGTCGTCAGCACCTCCGGGGGGAGGGTGCCGTCGTCGATGCCCTGGCCGATGTCGAAGGCGACCGTGGGGCCGCCGGCGGAGAACCGCTCGACCAGCAGCCGCAGGTCCCGCAGGGTGCTGCCCGGGGAGCGGGCCGCCTCGTCCTCGGCGCGCAGCACGCTGACCAGGCGGCGCATCGAGGTCAGCGCGTCGGCCCCGGCGCCGGCGATCGCGTCGAGGGCGGGGACCACGGCGTCGGGTTTCTGCTCGGCGACGACGCGGGCGGCCTGCGCCTGCACGACGATCCCGGTGATGTGGTGGGCGACCAGGTCGTGCAGTTCCCTGGCCAGTTCCAGCCGCTCGGACCGCCGTACCGCGGACACCGCCTCCCGGCGGCGTTCCAGCTGGAAACGGAGGTAGGCGCCCGCCCCGGCCGCGAACGCCCAGGGCACGAAGAGGGAGAACGCGGTGGCCACGATCTGCGGGGCCGACCGCAGGCGCCAGGCCGAGAACTCCAGCACGACCATCGCCGCCAGGGAGAACAGCGCCGCGCGCCGGACCGGCTCGATCGAGCGCAGCGCGCTGACGGTGAGGATCAGCAGCGCCCCGATCTCGGCGAACCCCGGCCTGCCGTCACCGCCGGTGACCAGGATGATCAGGGTGACGCCGGACGACAGCGCCAGGAAGGCGCGGAGGCCGCTCACCCGGCGGGTGCGCCGCCACAGTACGGCGAGGAGGCCGGCCGCGCCGCACAGCAGGTTGGGCCAGACCGGCCAGGTGTGGAGGCCCACCGCCAGCGCGACGTCGATCAGGAACAGCAGCGTCAGCCAGCCGATCAGCGCGATCTCGCTGAGCCGCCTGATCCAGTGAACGACGCGATGTGACTCACCCACGCTCACCGAGCCTAGGCCCCGGGTCGGTATGGCAGATCGGCCGTTCGGCCGACCGGCGTCCGGCGGGACCGGTCCTTCAGCGGAGGCGCGGGGGCGGGGCGGCGGGCGATGCTCGATGTGTCGAAGGGGAGGAACCATGACCGTCATCGGGATCGTGCTGCTGGCCATCGGGTTCGCGGTCGGGCTCTGCCTGGCCATGGCGGATCCGGTCCTGTTGTCGCGCGCCGCCGCCCAGGGCAGGGAGGCGGCCGGGCGCGGGAAGACCGGGAAGGGCGCCGGTGCGCCGCCGAAGGACGGCGGGACCCCGGAGAGGGCCGCCGGGGGCGCGGAGGAGGCGGACGGCGAGCTCATCCGGCTGCCGCGGACGGGCGCCGGGGGGCACCGGGCCAGGGCGGCCTGAGCCGGAGGGTCCGGTGGCCCGGAACGGCGGGCGCCGGGGACCGTGGTGGCTCGGGGCGGCCCGCGGCGGCCCGGAACGGCGGGCGCCGCAGACCCCGACGACTCGGGGCGGTCTGCACGGGTGGGGCGGCGGGTGGCGGAACGGGACCGTGCGGGACGGGCCGCCCGTCTCTTCCGAGTAGCGTTGGCCCCATGAGTGAAGGATTCGAAACACTGGCGATCCACGCAGGCCAGGAGCCCGACCCGGTCACCGGGGCGGTCGTCCCGCCGATCTACGCCGTCTCCACCTACAAGCAGGACGGCGTCGGGGGCCTGCGCTCCGGATATGAGTACAGCCGGTCGGCCAACCCGACCAGGACCGCCCTGGAGGAGGCCGTCGCGGCCATCGAGGGCGGCGCGAGGGGCCTGGCGTTCGCGTCCGGCCTGGCGGCCGAGGACGCCGTGCTGCGCGCCCTGTGCCGGCCGGGTGACCACGTCATCATCCCGAACGACGCCTACGGCGGCACCTACCGGCTCTTCGCCAAGGTGCACGAGCCCTGGTCGCTCCACTACGACCCGGTGCCGCTCGGCGACCTGGACGCGGTGGCGTCCGCCATGACCACGAAGACGAAGATCGTCTGGGTCGAGACGCCGACCAACCCGCTGCTGAGCGTCTTCGACATCGAGGCGCTGGCCCACCTCGCGCACGAGAACGGCGCGCTGCTGGTGGTGGACAACACCTTCGCCTCGCCGTACCTTCAGCAGCCGCTGTCGCTGGGCGCGGACATCGTGGTGCACTCCACCACCAAGTACGTGGGCGGTCACTCCGACGTGGTCGGCGGGGCGCTCGTCGCGCGCGACGCCGAGGTGGGCGAGAAGCTCGCCTACCACCAGAACGCCATGGGCGCGGTGGCCGGTCCGTTCGACGCGTGGCTGACCCTGCGGGGCATCAAGACGCTGGCGGTTCGGATGGAGCGCCACTGCGACAACGCCGAACGGGTCGTGGACCTGCTGCTGGCCCACCCGAAGGTGTCGTCGGTGCTCTACCCGGGCCTGCCCGAGCATCCCGGCCACGAGGTGGCCGCCAAGCAGATGAGGCGCTTCGGCGGCATGGTCTCCTTCCGGGTCGCCGGCGGCGAGGCCGAGGCGGTCGAGATCTGCAACCGGACGAAGCTGTTCACCCTCGGCGAGTCGCTCGGCGGGGTGGAGTCACTGGTCGAGCACCCGGGCCGGATGACCCACGCCTCGGCGGTGGGCTCGCCGCTGGAGGTGCCCTCCGACCTCGTCCGGCTGTCGGTCGGCATCGAGACGATCGACGACCTGCTCGCCGACCTGACGCGGGCGCTGGGCTGACGGTCTGACGGGCGGGACCGGCCGTACGGCCCGGCGCGTACGGCGCGGCCGGGCCGGACGCGCGGACGCGCCGGACCGCGACCGCTCCGGACGGACCGCGACCGCTCCGGACGGGCCGCATCACCGGGCCGCACCGCCGGGCAGGGTCCGTGCGGAGTCCCGCCGCGGGCGGCCGGGCCGGAGCGGCCGGTCAGGACGGATTGCCCCAGACCATCAGCACCAGGATGACGAGCCAGATCACGCCGATCACGCCGGAGAGCGCGGCGACCCGTCCGACCTGGACCTTCGCGTCGCCCTTGCGGCCCTCGGCGGTCCCGCCGTCCTTGCCGTCCTTGACGTCCTTGCCGTGATCGCCGGAGAGGATCCGCAGGGCGACGCCCTGGTCGCGGACCACCAGGGCGAGGAGCGCCAGGGCGACGATGAACAGCGTCATCGAGACCGAAAGGTACGGCCTGCCGAGATACTCGCGGCCCAGCAGCGCGCCGAACAGGAACACCCCCAGGGCCGCGATGCCGTATATGCGGGTGGTCCGGTGCAGGTAACGCAGGACGTTGACGTCTCCGGCGCGGATGAACCTCGGGGTGGACATGGTGGCGGCGGTGAGCGGCCCCAGCGCGAAGATCGCGAAGCCGATGTGGAGCCAGAGCAGCAGGTCTGTCATGCGCCAGACACTAACCCGCGGTGATCCCGCCCGCATACGGCTCGCTCGGGCCTTACCCACACTTCCGTCGCCGATGATCGTTCTCGGAACGTGGCCCGACGCGGGCCGGGCCGCCGGGGCCGGTTTCCGGGGAGGACCCGGGCGGAAACCCGCCGGCGAACCGCCCGGGTTTCCGGGCGGTGAGCGGTTTCCGGGCGGTGAGCAGGGGCCAGGCGGGCGGCGGAGGGCCGGTTCCGGCATCACGCGAGGGTAGATCTTCGCATTTCGCCACTGAGCACTCCGTCGGGGTGAGTAGGATCACAGGCGAACTCGTTCCCGTGTGTGAGGTCCCAGACGGCTCCGGCCGTGGCCGTTCCGGGCGGGTGGTGAGAACCGATCGTGGACGACGGCACAAGGGAGTGCCCCCAGTGGGTGTGAGACATGTCGAGCCGTACACCGAGGAGTGGCGGCGTCAGCCGGCCTTCTACGTGAGCCGCGTCGCCGAGGCGCTGGGCGCCGAGGTCGCCGACTGGTGGGAGGGGCCGTGCGATCCGCGTGCCGCCACGATCCTGCTGACCGGCGGTGAGGCGCTGGTGTGGGACGAGGAGAGCGGCTGGCGGCGGGGCCGCTACGTCTCCGGCGACCGTGAGACCTGCACGGCCCTGGCCGACGCCCGCTATCTCGGCGGCGGTCTGCTGCTCCGCCCGGAGCGGGTGCCCGAGGCCGTGGCGGACGCGCGGGCCGGGGTGGGCAACAGCACGGCCTGGCGGCCCTGCTACCGCTCCTACCGCCACTACCGCGACGGCTTCGACCTGGCGCTCGACTCCTACCCGGCCTACGTCGGCGCCTGAGCCCGGCGGGTCAGCGGGACCGGCGGGTCCGCAGGAAGTCGCTGACGACGTACTCCCCGAGGCGGTCGGCCTCGAAGGAGAAGACCCGGCCGCCGTTGCGGCGGGCCACCTCGTTCACGAAGTCCCGCAGCCGCTCGTCGTCGGCGAGCATGAAGACGTTGAGCGTCGCCCGGCGGCGCGTCATCTTGTCCACCTCGGCGAGCGTCAGCTCCAGCGTCTCGTTCGTGGGCGGCCACTCGAAGGCCGCCGAGCCGTTGCGCCGCAGGTGGGCGGTGGGCTCGCCGTCGGTGACCACGAGCACGACCGGCTCGAAGTCGGGGTGGCGGTCCAGGTGACGTCCCGCGATCAGCAGGGCGTGGTGCAGGTTGGTGCCCTGGACCATGTCCCACTCCAGCCCGGCCAGCTCGTCGGGCGCGAGGACCCGGGCGTAGTTGGAGAAGCCGATGATCTGCACCGAGTCCTGCGGGAACTTCGAGCTGACCAGTGCCTGCAGGGCCAGCGCGGTCTGCTTGGCCGCCGCCCACGTGCCGCGCAGGGCCATCGAGTAGGAGAGGTCCACCAGCAGGCAGACGGCCGCGGCCGTGCGCCGCTCGGTCTCGGCGACCTCGAAGTCGTCGACCGACAAGGTCACCGCTCCGCCGCCCCCGCCCCCGCCGCCGCGCCGTACGGAGTTGACGACGGTGCGGACCACGTCGATGGGCTGCTCGTCGCCGAACCGCCACGGCCGGGAGGAACCGGTCAGTTCCCCGGCCGAGCCGGCGTCGGTCTGGTCGTGGTCGCCGCGGCGTCCGGCGTCGAGGGAGGCGAAGACGCGGCGCAGGGCGGTCTCGCCCAGGCGGCGGACGGCCTTGGGGGTCAGCTCCAGCTTGCCGCGCTGGCGGCGGAGGTAGCCCTGCTGCTCCAGCTCGCGCTCGACCTGCCTGAGCGCCTCCAGGTCGTCGACCGCGGAGCGGCCCAGGGCGCGGCGGACCGCGGCCTCGTCGATGTCGTCGAGGCGGGCGCCCGGGTAGTCCTGGCGCAGTGCCGCCTCCAGCTGGGTCAGGTCGGCGAGCTCGTCCAGGGCGGTGACCGCGTCGCCCATCCCCATCGGCTCCTCGCCGGACAACCGCTCGGGGGTGTTCCAGGCGAGGTCGGGGCGGCGGTTGTAGAGGGACTCGCCCAGGCGGCGCATCTCCTCGTCCAGGCCGGCCTGCTCCAGCGTCTGGTTCATCAGGTCGGCCAGTTCCTCGCGCTGCTCCGGGGTGAGCGAGGCCAGGAGGCGCTGGGTGGCGGCGGCCCGCCGGGCGAGGATGTCGACCAGCTCCTCCAGGTTGCGCGGCGCCTCCGGGAACATGTCCCCATATTTCGACATGAAGCCGTCGAAGTCGGCTTGGGTGTGCTCGCCCCGGGAGTCCCGGTCGAGCATGTCGTTCAGCTCCGACATCATCCGCCGGACCCGCTCCATCGCCTCGGGATCGGGACTGGCCAGCGCCTGCTTCATGCCGCGGAACTGGCTGTCGAGCACCTCCCTGCGCAGCAGGTCGCGCAGCTCCTCGAAGGTCCGCCGCGCCTCCTGCGACCGCCACCGGTAGTCCGTCAGCTCCCGGATCGCGCCCGCGGTGTCCTCCGGCAGCCCGTCCAGCTCGGCCTCGCGCAGCCGGGCCTCATCGGACGGGTCGGGGAACAGCGCGGCCCGCTCCTGTTCGAGGGCCCGGTCCAGCAGGGCGCGGGCCCGCTCCAGCGTCCCGTCGAGGCGGCCGCGCTCACGCAGCTCGCGCCGGCGACGCCGTACCTCGCGGAGCAGGTCGTCCAGCCCCCGCCGGTCCCGCGCGCCGGGCAGGCCCTCCCGTAGCAGGTCGCGCAGCGCGTGGGCGGGGTTGGAGCCGGACAGCACCGAGTCGCCCATCCGGTCCAGCGCCGAACGCACGTCGTACGGCGGGGCCAGCGGGTCCGGGCCGTCCCGGTACTCGCCATAGCGGTAGGACATGGTGCCCCTTCCCGATGCGATGGGCCCGATGGGCCGGCGGCTCCTGCCGGAGGGCCGGAGGGCCGCCGGTGTTCCCGCGGTTCCACCGGTTCTCCTACGGTGTCCCCGCGAGGTCCCCGCGAGGTCCCCGCGGGGCGGGTGGATCAGGTGCGGTAGACCGCCCCGCCGTCCGTCTCGTCCTTGGACAGCCGGCGCAGGAGGTAGAGGCCCTCCAGGGCGAACTCCAGCGCCGCCGCGGCGTGCCCCGGGGACTCGTCGCCGATGCCGAGCCGTTCCATGATCTTCGCCAGTCCGGTCACCGGGCCGATCCTGCCCAGCAGCTCCGAGGCCGGGACCAGCGGCCCGGACTCGACCTGGACGCCCTGGGAGAACTTCTCCAGCAGCGCGCTGAGGTCCATGCCGCCCAGGGTGCCGCGGAACGTCTCGGCCACCGCCCGGCGCAGCAGGTGGGCCAGCACCTCGGTCTCCCGGCCCTCCTCGCTGACCTCGAACTCCACCTTGCCGCGCAGCGTGTGCACGATGCCCGGCAGGTCGGCCACCCGGGCCACCGCGCGCTCCTCACCGGTCAGCGCGGCCCGCCGTACGGCCGAGGCCGCGGCGGTCTCGGCGGCGGCGATGGAGAAGCGGGCCGACACGCCCGACCGCGAGTCCACCGCGGTGGACTCGCGGACCAGCCGGGTGAAGCGCGCGATCGTCTCGACCAGGTGGTCGGGCAGGTCCGCGCCGACGTGGCCGAGGTCGGCCTCCTGCCGGATGAGGGAGAGCTCGGTCTCGATCGACAGCGGGTAGTGGGTGCGGATCTCCGCGCCGAAGCGGTCCTTCAGCGGGGTGATGATCCGGCCGCGGTTGGTGTAGTCCTCGGGGTTGGCGCTGGCGATCAGCAGGAGGTCCAGCGGCAGCCGCAGGTTGTAGCCGCGCACCTGGATGTCGCGCTCCTCCAGCACGTTGAGCAGTGCCACCTGGATGCGCTCGGCGAGGTCGGGCAGCTCGTTGACGGAGAAGACCCCCCGGTTGCTCCGCGGCACCAGGCCGTAGTGGACGGTCTCCGGATCGCCGAGCGTGCGCCCCTCGGCGATCTTGATGGGGTCGACGTCGCCGATCAGGTCGCCCACGGAGGTGTCGGGCGTGGCGAGCTTCTCGCCGTAGCGCTCGTCCCGGTGCCGCCAGGAGACCGGAAGCTCCTCGCCCAGCTCACCGGCCAGGCGGCGGCAGCGCACGCAGGAGGGCGCGTAGGGGTGGTCGTTGATCTCGCAGCCGTCCACCACCGGCGTCCACTCGTCGAGCAGGCCGGTGACGGTGCGGATCAGCCGGGTCTTGCCCTGGCCGCGCTCGCCCAGCAGGACCAGGTCGTGCCCGGCGAGCAGGGCCCGCTCCAGCTGGGGCAGGACGGTGTCGTCGAATCCCACGATGCCGGGGAACCGCGGCTCCCCCGATCTGAGCCGGGCCAGGAGGTTCTCGCGGATCTCGGCCTTGGTGGTCCGGTGGATATGGCCGCTCGCGCGAAGCTCGCGCAGAGTTCGTGGCTCTGGAGTGTGAGGCACGCAACGAGCCTACGTCGCCCGCTCCGGAACCGGCACTCTTATCCCGGTTTCGGATCTTCGCCATTGTTGGCCGCCGGTGGGCGTGCCTGGTCCATCAGTGGGGAGAATCGCTCCAGGACAAGATTTCGGGCAAGAAGGAGAGGCGAGGCGCGTGGCGCTGTTGACGAGCCGTTTCGCCGATGGTCTCGCCGTCGGATCCGACCTGGTCGGGGCGACCGAGAACGCGGTCCGCCAGGCCCTGGGCGGCCTCAGCGGATCACCCGACCTGCTCTGCTTCTTCATCTGCGGCGACGACCCCGACGAGGTCGCCCGCGCGGGGCTGCGGGCGATGCGGATGGCCGAGGGCGCCGCGGTGATCGGATGCAGCGCCACGGGGGTGATCGGCGACGGTCAGGGCGTGGAGACCACGCCGTCGGTGAGCGCCTGGGCCGCGACCCTCGACGGGGCGCGGCTGACGACCTTCGCCCTGGACACGCTGCGCACCGACGACCGCTTCGTCGTGGTCGGCCTGCCGGAGAACACCCCGGACGACCACGCGGCCATCCTGCTCGCCGACCCCTACAGCTTCCCCACCGACGGCTTCGTCGAGCGCTCCCACGAGGTGCTGGGCGCCCTCCCGCTGGTCGGCGGCATGGCCAACGCGACCGGGGGCCGCGGGGCGGTGCGGCTGTTCGCCGACGGGCAGGTCTACACCGAGGGCGCCGTCGGGGTGCTGCTCGGCGGCTCGCTCAGCGTCAGCACCCTGGTCAGCCAGGGGTGCAGGCCGATCGGCCCCACGATGGCCGTCACCGCCGTCGAGGAGAACCTCCTGCTGGAGCTCGCCGGCCAGCCCGCCCTCGCCCGGCTGGAGGAGATCGTCAGCGCGCTGGACGAGGACGACCGGGAGCTGGTCGCCTCCGGGCTGCAGATCGGCGTCGCCATGGACGAGTACGCCGAGCGGCACGAGCGCGGCGACTTCCTGATCCGGGGCGTGCTCGGCATCGACCCCGAGCGGGAGGCGGTGGCCATCGGCGACGTCGTCGAGGTCGGCCGTACCGTGCGCTTCCAGGTGCGCGACGCCGCCACCGCCGACGAGGACCTCTACGAGCTGCTCGACGCCCACCGGGAGGAGTTCGGCGACGTGGACGGCGCGCTGCTGTTCTCCTGCAACGGCCGGGGCTCGGCCATGTTCGGCAGCTCCGACCACGACGCCGCCGCGGTCCGCGACACCCTCGGCCCGGTCAGCGTGGCCGGGTTCTTCGCGGCGGGGGAGGTCGGCCCGGTGGCCGGGCAGAACCACGTGCACGGGTTCACCGCGTCCGTCCTGGTCTTCTCCTCCCGGCCGTCCGCGGAGGGGCCGTAGGATCGGCGGATGCCCCAGTCGGTGCTCGCCGTGGACGTCGGGGGGACGAAGTTCGCCGTCGCCCTCGTGGACCACACCGGAAACGTCCAGGAGGCCCGCCGGGTCGCGACGCCGCCCGGCGGTGACGCGGCGGCCCTGTGGGAGACGCTCGTCGGCCTCGTCGGCTCCGTGCTGCGTGCGGCGGGCTGCGACGACCGCGGCAGCGGCGCGGTCACCGGGGTCGGGGTGGGCTGCGGCGGCCCGATGACCTGGCCCGAGGGCGAGGTCTCGCCGCTGAACATGCCCGGCTGGCGCGGCTTCCCGCTGCGGGCCCGGCTCGCCGCGCGGTTCCCCGGGGTCCCCGTGCGCGTCCACAACGACGCGGTCTGCCTGGCCGCCGCCGAGCACTGGTACGGCGCGGGCCGGGGCAGCGCCAACATGCTCGGCATGGTCGTCTCCACGGGCGTGGGCGGCGGGCTGATCCTCGGTGGCCGGCTGATCGACGGCGGCAGCGGCAACGCCGGGCACATCGGGCACGTCGTGGTCGACCCGGACGGGCCCGAGTGCCGGTGCGGCGGCCGGGGCTGCCTGGAGGCGATCGCCCGCGGCCCGGGGCTGGCGGCCTGGGCGGTCGAGCAGGGCTGGGTCCCGGGCGCCGCCTCCCGATCCGGGCGGCCCGGACGGGCCGGCACAGGGCCGGCCGCTCCGCCGTACGGCGAGACGACCGGCGGGGGCGCTCCGCCGTACGGCGAGACGGCCACGGCACCGGACACCGGCTCCGGCGACGCGGGGGAGCCGGGCGCCGGGCCCGGCTACGTGGAGGAGACGGCGGCCAGCGGGAGACGGCTCGCCCTGGACGCCGCGGCGGGCGACGAGATCGCCCTCGCCGCGATGGGCCGCGCGGGCCGGGCGCTGGGCGTGGCCATCGCCTCCGCGGTGAACCTCTGCGACCTCGACGTGGTCACCGTCGGCGGGGGCCTCTCCCAGGCCGGACCGCTGCTGTTCGATCCGCTGCGGGCGGCGCTGCGGGAGCACACGCGGATGGGCTTCGCCCGGCGGGTCAGGGTCGTCCCGGCCGCCCTGGGCCAGGACGCGGGCCTGGTCGGCGCCGCCGCCCTCATCCTCGCCTCCGACCGCTACTGGTCCCGCTGAACGGTCCCAGCCGACCTTGAGCCGCCCGTCCCCTGGCGTGTTACCTTTTGGGGCAGCCGGGTCCCGGCCTCCGGGGCCCGTCCCCCAGGTCCGTGGAGGCAGCCATGACGTCCATGCCGCACCTGCTCGCGTTCGGCGGTGTGGTGCTGCTCGGGGCGATGTCGCCGGGGCCCGACTTCGCCGTGGTCGTCCGGCGCTCCGCCGTCTCGGGCAGGCACCGGGGCATGGCCGCGGCGCTGGGGATCGCGGCCGGCGTGTTCGTCTGGGCGGTGGCCGCGGCGGCCGGGGTGGCGGCGCTGGTGGCCGCGTCGGCGCTCGCCTACACGATCGTCAAGATCGCGGGAGCCGTCTACCTGATCTGTCTGGGCGTCCGGATGTTCGTCGCGGCGGTACGTGGCGGAGACGCCGGGCCGGACACCCGACGGGCCGATCAGACGGGCCTCTGGACGGCGTTCCGCGAGGGCCTGCTGTGCAACGTGCTGAATCCCAAGGCCGCGGTGTTCTTCGTGGCGTTGATGCCGCAGTTCCTGCCCGACGGGGCGTCGCCGGGGGACACGCTGGCGCTGTCGGTGATCGCTCTCGTCATCACCATGGCGTGGTTCCTCGGAGTGGCCAACTTCGTCGGCGCGCTGCGCAGGGTCTTCGCCCGGCCCACGGCGCACCGGGTGATCGACGGTCTCTCCGGGACGGTCCTCGTCGCGCTGGGCATCCGCCTGGCCTTCTCCGCCCGCCCCTGACTCCCGGGATGGGAACCCCCGCTCACCGCAGGGCGTCCGCCGGTTCCATGCGGGCGGCGCGGAGGGCGGGGTAGAGGCCGGCGAGCAGGCCGACCAGGGCGCCCGCCACGGGCGCGGCCAGGGCGAGGCGGGCGTCGAGGACGGGGGTCCACCGCTGCGCGGCCGAGATGGCGACGACGGAGACCAGGCCGGCTCCGGCGCCGATCACCCCGCCGGTCATGCCGATCAGGGTGGACTCCAGGAGGAACTGGGCGGCGATGTGGCGGCGGGCGGCGCCCAGGGAGCGGCGCAGGCCGATCTCGGCGACGCGTTCCATCACGGTGACCAGGGTGACGTTGGCGATGCCGACCGCGCCGACCACCAGGGAGACCAGGCCGAGGATCAGGAAGAGGCCGTTGACGTCGTCCTGGACGCCGTCGCGGGCGCGCTTGGGGGTGGGCGGCGAGATGACCTGGAGCTCGTCGTGGTGGTTGGGGCTCAGCGCGACGGGAGCCTGGCGGGCGATCAGGTCGGCGGCCCCGAGGGAGGTGTTGACCAGCACGCGGGTGACGTTCCTCAGTCCGAGACCGGCGCCGGCCGTGGGCGGCACGATCACCGCGGTGGACAGGACCTGCTCGCGGCCCAGGCCGCCCAGGACGCCGATCACCGTGTAGGCGCGGTCCTCGATGAAGACGGCGGGGGCGCCTGTCAGGCGGGTGACGCCCAGCATCCGCGCGGCCTGGTCGCCGAGGACGACCACGCGGTCACCGCGCCGCACGTGGCCCGCGTCGAAGAAGCGGCCCTCGACCATCCGGCCGCGGGCGGCCCGCGGCAGCTCGGGGTCGCCGGCCACCACGGCGAGGGTCTGGCCGGTGACCCGGGTGGGATCGACGAGGTCGTTGGCCGTGACCCGCAGGTTGGAGCTCTCCTCGGTCTGGGCGAGGGCGGCGGCGGAGGTGACCCCGCGGAGCCGCCGCACCTCGGCGGGGGAGTCCCAGCCGACGAGGGGGCCGCTCCCGGGTTTGGCCGGCACCTCGACCGTGATCGCGGTGGCGGTCAGCTCGTCGAACCGGCCGACGATCTGGTTCCCGGCGGTGGCGGCGACACCCAGGGTGATCACCAGGGTCGTGATGCCGAGGACGGTGCCCAGCGTGGTCAGCGCGGAGCGGACCGGGCGGGCGAGCACGCCGGCCAGGGCCTCGGCCCACAGGTCGCGGATGTCCATGGTCTCCTCTCACGGGGTACGGCTCTCACGGGGTACGGCCGGGCGGTCACTCCTCGGTCAGGACGCCGTCGCCGATGCGGACGCGGCGGCCGGCGCGGGCGCTCACCTCGTCCTCGTGGGTGATCACCAGGAGGGTGAGGCCGCGGGCGTGCAGGCCGTCGAACAGGTCGAGCACCGCCTCGGTGTTGCCGCTGTCGAGGTTGCCGGTGGGCTCGTCGCACAGCAGGAGGGCGGGCTCGCCCATCAGCGCGCGGGCGATCGCCACCCGCTGCCGCTCGCCCCCGGACAGCCGTCCGGGCGGGAACTCCACCCGGTGGGACATGCCGACCAGTTCCAGCGCCTCCAGCGCCCGCCGCCGCCGGTGCCGGCGCGGGTGCCCGCCGTAGACCTCGGCGAGCATGACGTTCTCCGCGACGGTCCGGTGCGGCAGCAGGTGGAAGGACTGGTAGACGAAGCCGATCTCGCGTCCCCGCAGCCTCGTCCGCGCGGCGTCCCCGAGGACGGTCGTCTCGGTGCCGTTCAGCAGGTAGGAGCCGGAGGTGGGCCGGTCCAGCAGGCCGAGCGTGTTCAGCAGGGTGGACTTGCCCGATCCCGAGGGGCCCACGATGGCCACGTAGTCCCCCCGCCGGATCCGCAGGCGGACGTCACGGAGCGCCCGCACGGGCGGGTCCGTGGGGAACACCCGGCTGACGGCGTCCAGGACGATGACGTCGGGCATGGCATCGGACATGACGTCGGACGTGACATCGGGCATGGCGTCAGGCATCGCTCACCACCACCCGGTCGCCCTCCTTCAGCGTGCCGGGCCGTACGGGGGTCACCTCGACGTCGCCGTCGGCGGCCAGCCCGGTCCTGACCTCCACGTCGGACACCCGGTCGCCACCCCCCGGCAGGGCGACCCGGACCCTCGCGCGGCCGTCGGCGGAGGTGACGACGGCGGCGACCGGCACGGCGAGCACCGCGCCGCCGGTCGCGCCGACGGAGATCCTGGCGGTGACCGGTGTGCCGACCGCTTCCCTCAGGCCCTCGGTCCTCGTCGGGGTGAGCAGGACCGGCACGGATCCCGTCGCGTCGCCGAAGGGACTCGTCGCCTTCTTCTTCTCCCCGGCGTCACCGCCGTCCGCGCCGGTGTCCGAGGGTTCGGCGTCCTTGCCGGTGGCGGTCAGCACCGCCGGGAACGCCGCGCCGTCGGCGGTCTCCAGGGTCGCCTTCAGACCCTTGCGCAGCAGCTTGGCCTCGTCCCGGTCCACCGAGCCGGTCACCGCGAAGGACGAGCTGGTCACGGTGGCGACCTTGCCCTCGACGGCGTCCCCGGGCCGGACCGCGGCCTTGCCGAGCCGGGCGGGCAGCGTGGACAGGAAGACGATCTCCCCGGGCGGGACGCTGACGCCGTAGGACTTCAGGTACTCGGCCAGGAGCGCCTTGGCGCCCGCCACGTCCCGGCGGCCGTTGGCGACCTTCAGCCGGAGCGGGGAGAGCCGCCGGGCCTCGCGCAACGCCTGGCCGGCGGTGGCGACGGCGTCCTCGGCGACGCGCACCTCCTTGGTCAGCCCGGCGAGGCGGGTGGCCTTGCCCGCCCGGGCCTCGTCGTCGAAGGCGGCCAGCGCGTCCTGGGCGGCCCGCAGGTTCTCCCGGGCATTGGAAGCCTTGGCCTCCAGGAGCGTCTTGTCCTCCTCGGGCTTGGCGGCGGCGAGCGCCTGGCCGGCGGCCAGGACCGCCTCCTCCGCCTGCCGTACGGCCCCGGTCAGCTCGGTGAGGCGGGTGGCCTCCTCGGGGCTGATGTCGCGTGCCCTCTCCTCGGCCAGCGCGTTCCGCGCCGCCCGCAGGTCCTCGCGGGCGTTGTCCAGTTTGACCGTCAGGGGCTTGACGTCGCGCCCGGTGTCGAGGGCCGCCGTGTCGGTGAGGAGGTCCTCCTCGGCGGTCCGCACGGCCTGCCGGAGGGTCTCCAGCTCCCGGCGGGCGGCCAGGTCGGGCTCCTGCGCCCGGTAGCCGCGCGCGGCGTACCAGCGGCGTACGACGGCGGCGGTGGCGGAGTCGAAGACGCCGGTGGACGGCGCGCGGTACCCGAGGCGCCGCAGCGCCGCCTGAAGCTGCCGGACGTCGGCGCCGCCGGTGCCGGGCGCCATCGTCCGGTGCATGGGGACCTTGCCGCGCAGGGCGAACACCGGGCGGCCGTTGACCTCCAGCAGCACCGACCCCTCCTTGATCTTCCCGGGGCGGGGGGCGCGGGTGACCCGCTGGAGCCCGCCGCCGGCGGCCGCCCCGGCGGCGTCGGTTCCCCCGGCGCCACCCACCACGCCGGCGAGGGTCACCGGCAGCGGCGAGCCGTACGCCAGGGTGCCGCTGACGGCGATGGCACTGGTCAGCTTCTTCCGCGCGACGGGGGAGGTGACGAGGGACGCTTTGGGCGGCCGGCGCAGCGCGGCCTCGTCGGCGGGGGAGCGCAGCCGCGTGCCGACGGCCCAGCCGGCGCCGGCGACCAGGACGACCCCGGCCAGGATCCCGCCCAGCACGCGGCGCCTGTTCCTCACCGCCGCGGCCATCGGAGCCCTCTGAGCGCTCTGAACCCTCTGAACTCGCAGAACCCACGGAGCCGCCGGAGCCGCCGAAGCCACCGAAGCCGCCGGACCGTCGGGGGGCGGGAGCCCCGACGGCACGCGGGGAGCCGCGTCACCACTGGATCACCCCGTGGCCGAACTCGTCGTAGGCCTTCGTCATCTTGTTGCCAGCGGCGTAGGCGGGGTAGAAGTCCCGGCCGCACTCCAGGTCGTCGAGCGCCGCCTTGATCTCCCTGTCCAGGTACGGCCGGGCCTGCGCGGCCGTCAGCTTCGGCTGGTACTCGGCCCCGTCGACGGGGTCCTCGGCCTGCTCCCTGCCGAGCCGGTTCAGCTCAGCCCTCAGCTCCGCGCCGCCGGCCTCGGTGACCTTCGTGGGCCGGAGCGAGGCGACCTTGTAGCCCTTGCCCCGGAGGCACTCGCCGTACTTCCGAGCCAGCTCGATGAGCTTGGGATCGCCGTCCGTCTCGCGGTCCGCCTGCTCCAGGCGGCGGTTGAGCTGGTCGTAGTAGTCCTGCTCGCTGGTCACGGTCTTGCCGGTGAACTTCTTGATCGCAGCGTTGCGGCAGTCCACGTCCGCCTCGCCCCACGCGGCGAGCTGGGTCGCCGACAGGGAGTTCTTGATCGGCTGGTTGGCGGTGTTGTCGTAGATCTCGTACTGGGCGGCGGCCGGGTCGTCCGGGTAGACGAACTCGGCGAAGTACTTGAACCCGTACTTCTGCCGGAACCGCTTCATCGTCTCGTAGTCGCCGGCGTCGAGCTTGCGCTTCTCGTCGCTGACCCGCTTGGGCGGCGGGACGTTCATGTTGTATTTGAAGCCCTTGCGCTTCATGCAGTCGGCGCGGTCGGACTCCATCTGACGGATCCTGTTCTGCGTCGCGTCGGAGGGGGAGGGCGTGGCGGCGGCCTGCGTCGCGGCCGGTCCGCCGCAGCCGGTCAGCGCGGCCAGGGCCAGGCCGATCGCGGGCACGGCGAGGAGAACTCGTGGCATGGTGACCTCGTTTCGGCACGCGGGCGGGCCGCGGGTGCGGCGACCGCTCGCGGTGGGTGAGGGGTTCGGGAGGACCGCGGAGGCCCGCGGGAGCCCGTGGGGAAGAGCCGTCCGGAGCCTTCGAGGGCGGGGCCGGGGGGCGACGGCTAGAGGGCGGGGTGCCGCCTCGCGCGGTACGGCACGGCCGCGGCGAGCGCGGTGGCGAGGAGCACCACGGCCAGGTGGGCGAGGTCGGGCTCGGAGTGGACGCCGAGGTTCTCGGCGTAGACGGCGCAGACGGCGACGAGATGGACGCCGGCCGCCACGGCCCAGCGCGGGTCGCGCGCCACGTGGCCGGCCCGGGCCGCGAACAGCAGAAGCGCGAGCTCCAGCCCGGTCCTGACCACGTCGAGGGCGTCGCCGCCGCGGCCGAAGTCGAGTCCGGCCGGGTCGGCGCCGGCCAGCAGCGGGACCGCCGGAAGCCAGAGCCACGAGCGCCTGCCGAGCCGGCCCCGGTGGGGGGTCAGCACCAGCAGGCCCAGGAAGGTCAGCCCGTAGCCGACCATCGGAGCCACCGGCCCGCCGCCGCCGTAGAGAGCCCCGGCGTGCCAGGCGGGCGGGGCGTCGACGGGCAGCAGGGTCGGATCCAGCCAGGGGTGTCCCAGCGTGATCGCGCACACCTTCGCCGCGACGAGCGCCACGACCGGGAGGGCGAGCCGTACCCGGCCGCGCAGGACGAGCAGGAGGGCCAGCGCCGACAGGCTTGCCCAGATCGGCACCGACGCCGCGTACGGCACCAGCGTCGCGAGCTGGACGGCGCACAGCGCGGTCACCCCGAGGTGCAGGCCGTCGAGCCAGGCCGGCCGGTCCGCCGCCGCGACGATCCTGGCCCGCAGCCCGCCGGAGACCAGCGCCCGCGCCTCGCGGAGCGGGGGCAGCGCGCGTCCCGGCTCCGCCGTTTCGAGCAGGGTGGCGATGATCTCGCCGCCGTGCTCGGCGCGGTAGCGGCGGGGGTAGCACAGCAGCAGTCGCCGGTAGCGGCGCTCCAGGGAGCTCCCGCCCGCCCCCGTGGCGGCGGGCGGCTCCAGGGCCGCGGTCACGCGAACGCCGATCCGGGACGGAGCCGTCCGGTCACCACCGAAGCGGCCTGCTGCATGCGCAGCGCCTCGGCGGAGACGACGTCGTGCCCGTGGTCGGTGAGCCGGAAGTATCTCCGGGGCCTGCCCTCGACGACCTCCTCGCGGTCCACGGCGATCAGGCCGTTCGCCGCCAGCCGGTCGAGCGCGCCGTACAGCGTGCCGACCGGCAGCCGCACCCGGCTCTCGGAGAGGTCGAGCGTCCGCTTGATGATCCCGTGGCCGTGCAGCGGGCCGTCGAGCAGCGAGGCGAGGATGAAGTAGGTCGCCTCACTGACCGCTGGTGATCCTTTAGCCATGCGGGAGACCATACTTCGGTTGGCGAAGTATGGTCAACTCGGGCATCCCCCATGAGGGCGGGCGAGTCCGTCCGGGTGCCGGGACGCGGCCGGGCCGGTGCGGTGCGGCCGGTGGTCCCGGGGCGGATCCGGCCTGGCGGGTGTCAGGCGGCGGGTCTGACCGGTTTGAACAGCCAGGCGTCGAAGAGGGCGTCGAGCTGCCTGCCGGAGATCCGCTCCGCCAGGGCGACGAACTCCTCGGTCGTCACGTAGCCGTAGCGGTGCTCGGCCGTCCAGGTCCGCAGGACCTTGAAGAACGCCGCGTCGCCGATGCTCCGCCGCAGCGCGTGCAGCGCCATCCCGCCGCGCCGGTAGACGGAGTCGTTGAACAGGTCCTGCGACTGCGCGCGGCCGGGGGGATACTTCCAGATCGCGTCGCCCGCGGGGTGCGCGTCGTACGTGGCGCGGAAGGACCGCTCGGCGGGGACGCCGTTGTGCTCCTTCCACAGCCACTCGGCGTACGTCGCGAAGCCCTCGTTGAGCCACAGGTCCTTCCACCGCCGGATGCTCAGGCTGTCGCCGAACCACTGGTGGGCCAGCTCGTGGGCGACGGTGTCGTCGTCGGGGACGAACCCGCCGTACATGGGCTTGGTCTGGTTCTCCAGGGCGTAACCCGCGGAGAAGTCGTCGATCACGCCGCCGGTGGAGGAGAACGGGTAGGGGCCGAACACCGTGCTCCAGTAGTCGGTGATCCGCCCCGACTGGCTGTACAGCCTGCCCAGGGAGTCGCGGTAGCGGGGGTCGACCGCCGCGAGGTTCGCGATCCCGGAGGCCGTCGTGCCCTGACGCAGCTCGAACCGGCCCAGCGTGATGGTGGCGAGGTAACTCGCCATGGGGTGGCTCTCGCGCCAGCGGAAGGTCGTCCTGCCCCCGCTCGTCACCGGGGCGCCGACCATCTCGCCGTTGGCCAGCACGGTCAGTCCGGCCGGGACGGTGACCTCGAAGTCGTAGCGGGCCTTGTCGGCGGGATGGTCGTTGCCGGGGAACCAGGTCTTGGCGCCGTTGGGCTCGCTGGTGACGAAGGCGCCGTCACGGGTCGGGATGAATCCGTAGGTGCCGAGGTTGGAAGAACCGGTGATCGGCTTGGGCTCACCGTCGTAGGAGACCACGACGGTGAAGCGGCCGGAGGCCGAGAGGGGCGTCGCGGGAGTGACGGTCAGCTCGGTGCCGGCCCGGGTGAACGTCGCCGCCCGCCCGTCCACGGTGACCCGGGCGACGCGGAAGCCCGACAGATCGAGGTTGAACGCGTCCAGGTCCTGGGTGGCCTTCGCCGTGATCGTGGCCACGCCCTCCAGGCGCCGGGAGGGCGGATCGTAGCCGATCCGCAGGCCGTAGTGCTCGACGTCGTAGCCGCCGTTGCCGTCGGTGGGGAAGTCGGGATCGCCGATCCCGGGGGCCCCGATCCGCCCCGATCGCCGGGCGTCGTGCCGGGGCGCCGGATCGCCGTCGGCGACGTGGGCCGCGGGGGCCGCCTCCCCCTTCGATGCCGTGCACGCGGTCGCGCCGACCCCGCCGAACGCGGCGAGCGTGCTGAGAAACGTGGCGGTTGCCCCGATGGCCAGTCGACCGGACGCCATGCCCGTGGATCCCCCTTCCGGGCCCGGACCGTGCCGGGCACCGCACGCAGACTACGTGACGGGGAGGTGCTACCCACGGTAACGGAGCATCGGCCGGGGGTGTCCGTGGGGTCGTGTCGCGGATGACCCGTTCGCGCCGCGGCCTTTCCGGGCGGCAGGACGCCCGGAAAGGCCGCGCGGGCGGCGTCAGAGGTTGCCGCGGCGGTCCTGCTCGCGCTCGATCGCCTCGAAGAGCGCCTTGAAGTTGCCCTTGCCGAAGCCGAGCGAGCCGTGCCGCTCGATCAGCTCGAAGAACACCGTCGGGCGGTCCTGAACCGGCTTGGTGAAGATCTGCAGGAGGTAGCCGTCCTCGTCGCGGTCGACCAGGATCTTGCGCTTCTTCAGCTCCTCGATCGGGGCGCGGACCTCGCCGATGCGGGCGCGCAGCTCCGGGTCGTCGTAGTAGGAGTCGGGCGTGTCGAGGAAGTCGACGCCGGCGGCCCGCATGTGGTCCACGGCGCTGAGGATGTCGTTGGTGGCCAGCGCGACGTGCTGGACGCCCGGACCGCCGTAGAACTCCAGGTACTCGTCGATCTGCGACTTCTTCCGGGAGACCGCCGGCTCGTTGAGCGGGAACTTCACCTTGCGGGTGCCGTCCGCGACGACCTTCGACATCAGCGCCGAGTACTCGGTGGCGATGTCGTCGCCGACGAACTCGGCCATGTTGGTGAAGCCCATGACCTTCTTGTAGAACTCCACCCACTCGTCCATCCGGCCGAGCTCGACGTTGCCCACGCAGTGGTCGACGGCCTGGAAGAAGCGGCCGTTCTTCACCGCGGGCGCCGCGACGATCGGCTCGGCGGCGACGAAGCCCGGCAGGTACGGCCCGCTGTAGTTGGACCGGTCGACCAGGGTGTGCCGGGTCTCGCCGTAGGTGGCGATCGCCGCCATCACGACCTTCCCGTGCTCGTCCTCCACGGTGTACGGCTCGGCCAGCCCCCGGGCGCCCTGGGAGATCGCGTAGGAGTAGGCGGCCTCCACGTCGGGGACGTCGATGGCCAGGTCGATGATGCCGTCGCCGTGCTCGGCGACGTGCCGGGACACCCCGGTGCCCGCGCGCACCGCGCCACGCAGCTCGAACCGGGCGCCGCCGGAGGTCAGGACGTAGGAGACCTCGTCACGGCTGCCGGTCTCGGGCCCCCGGTACGCCACCAGCTTCATGCCGAAGGCGCTGGAGTAGTAATGGGCGGCCTGCTTGGCGTTGCCCACGGCGAAGACCACGGCGTCCATGCCGTTCACAGGAAAGTTGTCCCTCATGCCGATACTTTCGGATTTCATGAGCTGTGTGCGCAAGAGTTACGTGAATTACTGGACAATATGCCCATTCGGCCGCGCACCTTCCGGGGGTATCTGGACATCATGACGATCGATCAGCTCGACGCCCGGCTCATCGCCCTGCTCACCAGGGAACCGAGGCTCGGGGTGCTGGAGTGCTCCCGGCGGCTGGGCGTGGCCCGGGGCACCGTGCAGGCCCGCCTCGACCGGCTGTCCGCCCGGGGAGTGATCACCGGGTTCGGGCCCGACGTGTCACCCGCGGCGCTCGGCTACGACGTCACCGCGTTCGTCACCCTGCAGATCCGTCAGATCAGCGGGCACGACCCGGTCGTCGACCAGCTCGCCGCCATCCCCGAGGTGCTGGAGGTGCACACGATCACCGGCGGGGACGACATGCTCTGCCGGGTCGTGGCGCGCAGCAATGCCGATCTCCAGCGGGTCATTGACCTGATCGTTGACGTCCACGGGGTGGTCAGGACCTCGTCGGTGATCGCCTTGGACACTCCCGTGCCATACCGGGTCCTCCCTTTGGTGGCCGATGTGCCGCGCCAGGTCAAGAGCTAGCCGTACCATCCCAAGCAGGGTTCAGGCACCGTTATGCATCGTTTACCCTTACGGTTCGCGCAGCTGACGGGGGGTCGGCCGCGCCAGGGGATGGGGGTCACCGCGTGCGAGAGGGCGGGAAGAGAAGGCCGGGACGGCGGTTCCTGCGGCTGACGCTGATCGCCTTGGGCGTCGTCATCGTCTCCATGGTGGGCGTTCTCGGGGTGGTGTGGGCGATGACCCCCATCCCGGACAGCACACAGCCGAAGGCCACCGCGCAGGGCTCGGTGATCTACTATCGCGACGGCAAGACCGTGCTGGCCAAGCAGGGGGTCAACCGCCGCAGCGTGCCCCTGGCCCAGGTGCCGGAGAGCGTCAGGAACGCCGTCATCGCCGCCGAGAACCGCTCCTTCTACGACGACAAGGGCGTCTCGCTCAGGGGCACCTTCCGCGCCATGTGGTCCACGGTCACCGGTCAGCAGCTCCAGGGCGGCTCGACGATCACCCAGCAGATGGTCCGCAACTACTACAGCGGCCTGAGCCAGGAACGTTCCATCGTCCGCAAGCTCAAGGAGGTGATGATCTCCTTGAAGGTCGACCAGTCCAAGCCCAAGGACTGGGTGCTGGAGCAGTACCTCAACACGATCTACTTCGGCCGGGGCGCCGACGGCGTCCAGGCCGCGGCCCAGGCGTACTTCGGCAAGGACGTCGCCAAGCTCGACGTCGCCGAGGGCGCCTACCTCGCCGCGGTGATCCAGCAGCCGTCCCGGTTCGCCGACCCGCACGGCGCCGACCTCGACGCCGCCCGGACGCGCTGGCGGTCGGTGGTCGACGGCATGACGCAGATCGGCGCGCTGACGCCCCAGCAGGCCGCCGCCACCACCTTCCCCACCCTCAGGAAGCCCCGCCCGGTCTTCTCCCTCAAGGGCCAGCAGGGCTACATGCTCGACCAGGTGGCCGCCGAGCTCAAACGCCGGGGATACACCGACGAGGCCGTCAACCAGGGCGGCCTGAAGATCGTGTCGACCTTCGACAAGAACCTCATGGCCGCGGCCCAGCGGGCCGTCACCTCCGTCATGCCCGCCGGCACCACGAAGAAGGTCCGCACCGGCCTGGCCGCCGTCGACCCCGGCACCGGCGAGGTCGTCGCCTTCTACGGCGGGCGCGACTACGACGCCAACAAGTTCGACAACTCCTTCTCCGCCAAGGTGCAGGCCGGCTCGACGTTCAAGGCGTACACGCTGGCCGCGGCGCTGGAGAACGGCCTCGGCCTCGGCACGCGGGTGAACGGCAACTCGCCGATGACGGTCGCCTCCGCCCCCGAGGACCCCATCCCCAACTCCGGCGGCACCTCCTACGGCCAGATCGACCTCGTCACCGCCACCCGCAACTCGGTGAACACCGCCTTCGTCGACCTCGGGCAGAAGGTCGGCCTGGACAAGGTCGTCAAGGCGGCCAAGGCCGCGGGCATCCCCGCCGAGCAGCTCACCCCGCACCGCGGCGCGCCCACGCTCCCGCTGGGCGTGGCGTCGGTGAGCGCGGTGCAGAACGCCTCCGGCTTCGCCACGTTCGCCGCGGGCGGCGTCCACCGTGACGCCCACGTGATCCGGTCGGTGACCGACGCCCTGGGCAAGGTCACGAAGTTCGACGCCAAGGGCAGGCGGGCCTTCGGCGAGCAGACCGCCGCCGACGCCACCTACGCGCTCACCCAGGTCGTCGAGGGCGGCACCGGCTCGGCCGCCCGCCTCTACGACCGGCCGGTGGCCGGCAAGACCGGCACCACCGACGGCTCGGCGTCGGTGTGGTTCGCCGGTTTCACCCCGCAGCTCGCGACCGCGGTGGACATGTTCCGCGACGACCACAAGCCGGTGGTCATCAACGGGGCCGTCCAGTACGGCGGAAGCTACCCCGCGCAGGTCTGGCGGGCCTTCATGGCCGAGGCGATGAAGGGCAAGCCGGTCAAGGAGTTCCCCGAGCCGTCCGACTACGGCTACGACCCCTACGGCGGCGACGGCCCCTCCGCCTCGCCCGACGACGGCTACGGCGACGACGGCTACGGCGACGGCGGCTTCCGCGACGACCCGTCCGCCCCGCCGTTCGACGACGGCCCGCCGTCCCCCGACCCCGGGGACCGCGGGACCGGCCCCCGGGACGACGGCCCCGGGGACGGCCAGGGCGACGGCACGGGCCCGCAGAACGACCCCCGGAACGGCCCACCGGACCGCACGGGCGACGGCGGCCCCGGCCAGGGCTTCGGCGACGGGACCGGCGGCGGCGACCCCCGCACCCAGGACCCCGCCCGGCAGGAGGGCCCCGCCCAGCGGTTCCCCGTCGGCTGACCGCGCCGGGCGCCCCGGACGGCCCCCGCCTTCCAGAGGTTCCCGTCGCCTGACCGCTCCGCCGCGTCCCGGACGGCTCCCACACGGATGCCGCGGATGACGCGGTGATCCGCCCGGCCCCGCGGCGGCCTTTTCGGCCGGCCCGGGGCCGCGCCGCCCGCGGGTCAGGCGGTCAGCTCGGCCCGGAGCGCCTCCGGCGTGGTGACGGGCATCCGGCAGGCGAACCCGCGGCACACGTATGCCGCCGGGGCCCCGTCCACCGTCCCCCGGCCTTCCAGGAGGGGGACGTCGGCCGTGCCGGGCTCGCCGAGCGCCACGACCATGCCCGGAGCGGGCGACATCAGGGCCGCACGGTGCAGCGCGACGGTCGCCGGGTCACCGGCCGGGCCCACCACCGCGACCTCCACGGGGCCGGAGACGGCCGCCTGGGCCACCGCCAGCCCCCACCCGGCGAACCGGGCGTGCCGGTCGGCCAGGACGCTCACCGTGCCCAGAGCCGCCTCCGCGGCCTCCCGGTGCCGGGCCGAACCGGTCAGCGCCCCGTACGACAGCAGCGCGCCCGCGACGGCGAACCACCCCGACGGGGTCGCGTTGTCGGTGGGGTCCTGCGGGCGCTGAAACAGCCGCTCGGCGTCATCGGCGGTGTCGAAGAACCCACCGGCGCCGTCCGCGAACCGGTCGAGCGCGCCGTCCAGCAGCGTCCCGGCGAGCCGGAACCAGCGGACCTCACCGGTCACGCCGTACAGCGCGAGCAGACCCTCGGCCAGGTCAGCGTAGTCCTCCAGGACGCCGGCGCCGGTGCCGGCCCGGCCGCCGAGCGACGTGCGCAGCAGCCGGCCTCCGTCGACGTGCACCTCGTCGACCAGGGTGGCCGCCGCCCGCGCCGCCTCCACCAGGTCGGGCCGGTCGAACAGCGCCCCGGCCTCGGCGAGGGCGGCGATCGCCAGGCCGTTCCAGGCGGCCACCACCTTGTCGTCGCGGCCGGGCCGTACCCGCTCGGACCGGGCGGCCAGCAGGGCGGCGCGGACGCGGGCGAACCGCTCGGGGTCGTCGGGGTCGGCCAGGAGCTGCAGCACCGAGGCGCCGTGCTCGAACGTGCCGGTCACCTCGAACAGCGAGACGGCCCAGGCTCCGTCGTCCTCGCCCAGGACCCCGGTGATCTCCTCGGGCGTCCAGACGTAGAACCTCCCCTCCACGCCCTCGCTGTCGGCGTCCAGCGCCGAGGCGAAACCGCCCTCGGGTGTGCGCATCTCGGCCAGCAGCCAATCGGCGGTCTCCAGCGCCACCCGCCGGGCGAGCACCGACCCGGTCGAGCGCCACCAGTGCGTGTAGACCCGCAGCAGCAGGGCGTTGTCGTAGAGCATCTTCTCGAAGTGCGGCACCACCCAGCCGGCGTCCACGCTGTATCGGGCGAAGCCGCCGCGCAGCTGGTCGTAGATGCCGCCCCGCGCCATCGCCTCCAGCGTCCGCTCGGCCATGGCCGCCGCCTCGCCCGCGGCGCTCCGGTCGCCCTCCGGGGCGGTGGGCCGGGAGGCGGCGGCGTAGCGCAGCAGGAACTCCAGGGCCATCGACGGCGGGAACTTCGGCGCCCCGCCGAACCCGCCGCGGTCGGGGTCGAAGGACTGCCGCAGGCTCCGCACGGCCCGGTCCAGCGTGTCGCGGTCCGGCACCGGGCCCGACGGCAGCGCCGCCTGCTCGTTCAGCGCCTGGACGATCTTCGAGCCCTGGTCCAGCACCGCCTCGCGGTCACGGGCCCAGGCGCTCGCGACCCCGGTCAGCAGCCGCTGGAAGTGGGGCCGCGGGAAGTACGTGCCGGCGTAGAAGGGGTGCCCGTCCGGGGTGGCGAAGACCGTCATCGGCCACCCGCCCTGGCCGGTCATGGCCTGGGTCGCGGTCATGTAGACCGCGTCCACGTCCGGACGCTCCTCCCGGTCGACCTTGACGTTGACGAAGTGCTCGTTCATCAGCGCGGCGGTCTCGCCGTCCTCGAAGGACTCGTGCGCCATGACGTGACACCAGTGGCAGGCCGAATAGCCGACGCTGATCAGCAGCGGCACGTCCCTGCGCCGGGCCTCGTCGAACGCCTCCTGTCCCCAGGGGCGCCATTCGACGGGGTTGTCCGCGTGCTGCAGCAGGTACGGGGAGGTCTCACCGGCGAGCCTGTTCATACGCCCACACTCTCACAGGCCCCGGCGCCGCCTCGCGGGCGTGCCGGGGCCGCGCTCCCGGCGGACCGGGAGGAGACGGCGGGTCAGCGGGGTGACTGCGCCGAGGTGGGTTCCGTCCAGTGCACCGGAAGCGCGGGGTTGCCCGCCGACGAGCCGCCGTCCACCCGCAGCACCGCGCCGGTGGTCCAGGAGGCCTCGGGTGAGGCGAGGAAGAACACCGCGGCGGCCACGTCGGCCGGCTGCCCGATCCGGCCGAGCGGGTTGCCGGAGACCGCCGCCGCGTACTCCTCGGTGATCGGGTTGACCTCCTGGCTGCTGCCGGCCACGAACCCGGGCGACACGGCGTTCACCCGGATCCCCGCGGCGCCCAGCTCGACCGCGCAGGAGCGGGTGAGCATCTCCAGCGCCGCCTTGGACGTCGAGTAGTGCGCCGCGCCCGGTCTGGCCCGGATCGCCGCGCCCGAGGCCAGGTTGACCACGCTCGCCGGGCGGCCCTCGGCCACGGCCAGCCGGGCCAGCGCCACCGTGGTCAGCATGGGGGCCCGGGTGTTGACGGCCAGCACGTGGTCCCACATCGGCGCGGTCATCTCCAGCAGCGGGGTCGCGGGCCAGATGCCCGCCGCGTTCACCAGCACGTCCACCGGGCCGGACCTCTGCCACGCCCGGTCGACGACCTCCCCCGCGCCGGGGCCGCCCAGGTCCGCCGTGACGGCGTCCGTGGCGACGCCGTACGCCGACGCGATCGCGCCGAGCCGCTCGCGCAGCGGCTCCTCCCGGGCGTCGACCCCGGTGATCCGGTCGCCCGCCGCGGCGAACCGTTCGGCGATGGCGCCGCCGAGGCCGCCCGCGACTCCGGTGATCAGTACGTGACGTGACATCAGGTGTTCCTCTCCTCGTCGTGAAGCGCCTCGGGGTCCCCGCCGGGGGCCTCGCCGTGAACCGTGTCCGGTGCCTCGCCGTGAACCGCGCCCGGTGTCCCGCCGTGAACCGCGCCCGGTGTCCCGCCGTGAACCGCGCCGGGGCTCCCGCCGTGAACCGCGCCGGGGCTCCCGCCGTACGCCGTGCCGGTGTTCCCGCCGAGGACCGCGTGTTCGAGCTCGGCCGGGTTGTCCCGGGACATCGGCCGCCGTCCGGCCTCCAGCTCGCCGATCAGCCGGAGCACGGCCTCGACGCCGGGGCACCGGAGGCCGTGGCCTTCCGCGAGGCGCAGTACGGGGCCGTACTGGGCCGGGACCTCCGTGGGGCGGCGCCGGACCGCCAGGTCCCGCCAGATGCCGGTCCTGGTCTTCGGCTGCGTGCGCAGCCAGGCGCAGAACCCGGCCAGGGCGGCGCGCGTGAGGTCCGGCGGCGCGTCCTCGGCGAACGCGTCCGCCCGCCAGGCGTCGAACGACTCCGGCGTGACCCCCTGCGCCGCGGCGACGGCGTAGACCTCCCGGGCCAGCGCGACGGTGAGCCCGGGATGCCGCTCGATGGTGTCGGCGACCGGGTCGTCGCTGGTGGCGCTGGCCGCGGCGACCGCGCCGTAGGCGAGCTTGGACCACAGGAAACCGGCGACGTTCCCGTTCGCCGTCGCCGGGCCCCACGCCTGAAGGTCCGCGACGATCCTCCGCACCCGGGGGCCGGCCGTGCCGTCGAGCTCGCCGACCACCAGCGCGCCGGGCCCGCCGTCGGCGATCACCCCCGGCTCGACCAGGTCGGCGAACAGGTTCACGAAGGCGGAGACGGTCCGCCGGGCCCCCACGGCCGCCGCGATCTCCGGTTCGCACAGGCCGTTCTGCAGGCTCACCACGAACCCGTCCTCGGCCAGCCTGGGGGCGATCCACCGCGCGGCCGTCGCGGTGGCGTTCGCCTTCACCGCGAGCAGCACGTCGTGCAGCGGTTCCGTCACCTCGCCGGGGGTGCGGGCCTCGATCCGCACGGTCCGCTCGGTGCCGTCGGCGCGGCGGATGGTCAGGCCCCGCTCGCGCACCGCCGCCACCTGCGCGGCGTCGGAGTCGACGACGAGCACCCGGTGGCCGGCCCCGGCCAGGTGGAAGGCGATCGTGCCGCCGATGGCGCCACCGCCGACGACGGTGTAGGTCCCGCTCACCACTGTCCTCCTCGTACGGCTCGCTCCAGCCAGGCCACCGCCACCGGCAGCACCTCCTCGTCCACGTCGAATCCGGGGGAGTGGGGAGGGCCGGGGCCGTCCGACCCGACGACGGCGTAGCCCGCCACGCCCCCCGCCTCCTGCACGGCCCGCATCAGCAGGCTCGCGTCGTCGCTCGCGCCGAGCGGATGGGTGGCGCGCACCTCGGCCAGCCCCTCGGCGGCGGAGGTCAGCGCCGCCGCGACCGCCGGGTCGGTCGTGGCCGCGGTTGCGTGCCCGGTGCGGGTCAGTTCGACGTCGACCTCGTGCATCGCCGCGGCGGCGCGTACGACGACCTCGGCGCGCCGCGCCAGCTCGTCCGCCACGCCGGCCGTGTCCGCGCGCGTCTCGTACGCCAGCTCCGCCTCTCCGGCGATCACGTTGGCCGCGACCCCGCCCTGCAGCCGCCCGACGTTGATCCGCGTGGCCGCCCCGGCGAAGCGGGGCAGCGCGTGCAGGTTCAGCGTGGCCGTCGCGGCGGCGAGGAGCGCGTTGCGCCCCTGTTCGGGCGCCTTGGCGGCGTGCGCCTCGCGGCCGGTGAACCTGGCCAGGTGCTTGGACGTGGCGATCAGCTCGGTGGCCGCCGGGGCGAGCCGCCCGCTGGGCAGGCCGAATCCGAGGTGGATCGCGAGCAGCACGTCCACGTCCGCGCAGGCGCCCGCCGCCACCATGGGCTGCGCGCCGCGCACCCCCTCCTCGGCGGGCTGGAACAGCAGCCGCACGGTGCCGGGGAAGTCGCGTGTGGACAGGGCCGCGGCCAGGGCGAGGCCGATCGCGACGTGCCCGTCGTGGCCGCAGGCGTGCATCACGCCCGGGTGCCGGGAGGCGAAGCCCCGCAGAAGCGGCGGGTGGCCGTCGTCGGCCGTCTCGGTGATGGGCAGCGCGTCCATGTCGAAGCGCAGCGCGACCGTCGGTCCGGGCCGGTCGCCGCGCAGGGCGGCGACCACGGCGGTGCAGCCGCCGGAGAACCGGGTCACCAGGTCCTCCGGCACGCCCTCGGCCGCCGCGCGGCCGGCCGCGTGCTTCAGCACGGCCGCTCCGGGCAGGCCGGGCAGCCCGGCCGCGTCGAACACCTCCCGCCCGGAGCGGACGCTCCAGCCGAGGTCGCGCAGCGCGGTGTCGACCCTGGCGGCGGTGCGGATCTCGGTGAAGCCGAGCTCGGGGTGGGCGTGCAGGTCACGGCGTACGGCGACCACGTCGGTCACGTCGCGGGGCCACGGGGACGTCATGACGGCAGGTCCGGCCCGCTGACGGCGAACTCCGCCCGCGCGGCGTCGAACAGCTCGGGGTCGGCGAGCAGGTCGGCTCCGGCGCAGGCCAGCGCGGTGGCCATCCGCAGCATGGCCTGCTGCGCCCGGGGCAGGGCGACCGCCTCGGCCATGGCCGCGGAGTGGGTCGGCGTGCCGGTGTCCATCACCTGCAGGTAGGGGTGGACGGTCGGCAGCACCAGGCTGACGTTGCCGATGTCGGAGGAGCCGGTGCCGCCGCGCAGCACCGGCTGCTCGACGGTGACGCCCTGGCGGCGCAGGTGCCCGGCGACCAGGCCGGCGATCAGGTGGTTGTTCTTGCGTTCGGCGTAGCCGAGTCCCCGGCTGATCCGGACCGTCGTCCCGGTCGCGGTGGCGGCGGCGCCGGCGACCGCCTCGACCCGGCCGACGATGTCGTCCACGACGTCGCCGGTGAGCGCCCTGACCATGAACTCGGCGCGGGTGTAGGCGGGCACCACGTTGGGCGCGTCACCGCCGTGCGTGATGATCCCGTGCAGGCGGCTGGTCTCCGGCACGAACTGGCGCAGCGCGTCCACCCCGGTGAAGAACTGGATCATCGCGGCCAGCGCGCTGCGCCCGTCCTGGGCGCTGGCGGCCGCGTGCGCGGCCACGCCGTGGAACTCCAGCACGAGCTGGCGGGTGGCGGTGGCGTGCCGGATCGGCATCGTCGTGTCGCCGGGATGGAACATCAGCGCGGCGTCCACGCCGTCGAACACGCCGGCCTCCAGCAGCAGCACCTTGCCGCCCGCGCCCTCCTCGCCCGGCGTGCCGACGCAGGTCACCGTGCCGGGCAGCTCCGGCGCGGCGCGGCGCAGCGCGATCGCCGCGCCGGCCCCGCCGGCCGCGATCAGGTTGTGCCCGCACCCGTGCCCGATGCCGGGCAGCGCGTCGTACTCGCAGAGGAAGGCGAGCACCGGCGACCCGGCGCCCGCGGTGCCGCGGAACGCGGTGGGCAGGCCGCCCACCCCCTCCTCCACCGCGAAGTCCGCGCGCAGCAGGTCGGTCAGCCGCCCGGCCGCGTACTTCTCGTTCATCGCCAGCTCGGGGTGGGCGTGCAGGTCCAGGCTCAGGCCGATCAGGTCGTCCGACAGCCCGCGGATCTCTTCCTCGATCCGCTCGTGGATCTCGGCGGCGGCGCCGCTCACAGGGATCTCCTTCGTCGTGGGGTGGGTCGGCCGTACGGCGGGCCGGCCGCCGTACGGGTCGTACGGGGAGAGCCGGCCGTACGGCGGCCCGGCCGCCGTACGGGGCGTGCCCGCCGTACGGCCGGGCATGTGACCGGGCGTACGGCGGGTCAGCGCAGCACCGCGTCGAGCACGCGGCGGGCGTTGCCGCCGAGGATCTTGGCGATGTCGGCGTCGGTCCAGCCGCGCCGTACCAGCCAGCCGGCGGCGTTGCGCGGCGCCTCCGCGGGGTTCTCCATGCCGGAGACGTACCCGGGCAGCGCGAGCCCCTCGTGGCCGGGCACCGGCTGCGGCGCCCATCCGGCGGCCGCGTACAGGCCGGTGTGGTCGCCGAAGAAGGTGTCGGGGCCGAGACCGACGTGGTCGACTCCGACGAGCTCCGCGATGTACTCGACGTGCGCCATCACCGCGTCCAGGTCGTGCTCGGGGTTGCCCTCCACCCTGGTGGAGCCCGGCGCTGCCTCCACGCCGATCACCCCCGAGGTGCCGGCGACCGCGCGCAGCACGTCGTCGGGTTTCATCCGCGGGCTGGGCCACAGGGTCCGCGCGCCGGCGTGGCTGATCACCACCGGCGCCTCGCTGATCGCGGCGGCCTCGACGGCGGTGCGGTCGCCGGTGTGGGACAGGTCGACCAGCATGCCGAGCCGGTTCATCTCGGCCACCGCCCGCCGGCCGAGCGGGGTGAGGCCCCCGTCGACCGGCTGCCCGAGCCCGCCCCCGAGGGGGTTGCCCGCGTTGTAGGCGAGGCCGGCGGAGCGGATCCCGGCGTCGTACAGGTCCGCGATGCCGTCCAGGTCGGCGCCGATGCTGCCCAGGTCCTCCAGGGCCGGCAGGATCACGGGCCCGGAGGCGACGGCGGCGAGGGCGTCGCGCATCCGGCGGGCCCAGCGCAGCAGCCGGTCCTGGTCGGGTTCGGCCAGCGAGCTGGCCAGCACCACGTCCAGCCCGGAACGTTCCAGGCCGGCGTGTCCCAGGTGCTCGGTCCCGCTCTCGCCGTACTCCGCCCAGCTCTCCGGGGTGAGGGGGTCGGGCAGCCGGACCGGGTGGTCGTGCAGCGACACCACCGTCCCGGACATCAGGCGGTCCACCCGCTCGCGCTGCCGGTCGTCGAGGTCCAGCGGGTACGGCGGCAGCCGGTCCACGTCCGCGGCGAGGGGGATCACGCGCGCATCTCCACGTCGTGCGTGTCCACGCCCCTGGTCTCCCGCATGAAGTAGAAGAACACCCCCGTGACCAGCGCGCAGACGCTGACGTAGAGCGGGACGGCCCAGAGGTTGCCGCGGGCGCCGAAGAACTGCATCACGCTGGGCGCGGTGCCGCCGAAGATCGCGTTCGAGATGGCGTACGGCAGGGCGATGCCGATGGTGCGGACCTGCGGCGGGAACAGCTCGGCGAAGACCGTCGCGAGGTTGGAGTGGTTGAGCGACAGGAACGCCATGCCGACCAGCGACACGATCAGCACGCTGCCGAAGCTCGGGCCCAGCATGGACAGCAGGGGGAACGGCAGGATCACGAACGCCGCCGCGTAGACCAGCATCGTCGGCCGGCGTCCGAACCGGTCGGACAGCAGCGCCGCGAACGGCAGGATCACGACGAAGAAGGCGAGTGCGAGGGTGTTGGCCAGCTGCGCGTCCGCCTTGTCGGCGTTCTGGGTGAGCACCGCGTAGGTGGGCAGGTAGGTCAGCCACATGTAGGTGATCACTGAGCCGGCGATGGAGATGCCGAACACGAACCACGCGCCGCGCCGGTGACCCGCGGTCATGGCGCCCAGCGGGCGCTGCTCCCGCTTCCCGCTCTGCTCCAGCAGGCGGAACGCCTCCGGCTCGGCGAGGCGCCGCCGGATGTACATGCCGACCAGGCCGATCACCGCGCCGAGGGCGAACGGGACCCGCCAGCCCCAGGAGGACATGGCGGCGTCGTCGAGGACCCGGGTGAGCACGGTGGCGCTCAGCGACGCGCACAGGATGCCCAGCACCACCGAGACCTGCTGGAAGGATCCGGCGAAGGCGCGGCGTCCCGGCTTGGCCCACTCGACGAGGAACGAGGCCGACGTGCCGAACTCGCCGCCGGTGGAGAACCCCTGCAGCAGCCGGCCGACGATGAGGATCGCCGGGGCGAGCCAGCCGACCGCGTCGTAGGTGGGGGCCAGGGCGATGAGCAGGCTGCCCCCGGCCATCAGCAGGATGGTGAGGGTCATGCCGTGCCGGCGCCCGTGCCGGTCCGCGTAGACGCCGAGCACGGTCGCGCCGACCGGCCGCATGAAGAAGCTGATCGCGAACACCAGCAGCGTCGACAGGGTGGCGGTGGTGCCGCCGCCGGGGAAGAACTGGTCGGCGAAGTACACGGCGAAGAACCCGTACACCGACCAGTCGAACCACTCGACGAAGTTGCCGATGGTGCCGCCGACCAGCGCGTTCGCGGTGCCACCCGCGGTCCGGGCCCCGGGGGCGGCCGTGGTGGAGGAGGACATGTGCGACTCCACGGAAGAAATAGGGAGGGGGGTGATGATGCATCACATAGTGCGACTTGCATACGCTAAACAGCAATGTTGATGATAAATCTGCATGAATACGTCAATTTGTGCTTGCCGGGTGAAGGATGTCGCTCGCATGGATGAGGTCGACCTCCGCGTCATCGCCGCCCTGATCGCCGACCCGCGCGCGAGCTGGCCCGCGGTCGCCAGGGCGGTGAACGTCTCCGAGGCCACGGTGTCCCGGCGCGCGGCCAGGATCCTCTCCTCGGGACTGGTCCACGTCGCGGCGACCCTCGACGTGCTGGCCACCGGCCGCGGCGTGCCCGTGTTCGTACGGGTGCGGTGCGAGCCGCGCAGGACGGTGTCGGTCGCCAACGCGCTCACCGGCTGGCCGAGCGTGCGGTTCGTCTCCCTGGTCTCCGGGGCGGCCGACTGCCTGGTCGAACTGGTGGCCGCCGACCGCAGCGACCTGCTCGACCTCACCCTGCTGCGGCTGCCGGAACTGGACGGGGTCGTCGGCAGCAGCTCCGAGATCGTGCTGCGCCGCTTCACCACCGGGGTGGGCTGGGACCCGGGCCTGCTGGACCCCGCGGCGGTGACGGCCCTGCGCGCGGGCCGGCTCGACCGCTGGGACAGGGCGCACCCCACCGAACTCGTGCCGCCGCTGTCCGACGTGGACGAGCTGCTGGTCGCGGCCCTCGCCGAGGACGGCCGGATGCGCTGGCGGGACCTCGCGGCCCGCGTGGGGACCATGGAGAGCACCGCGCGCCGGCGGGTGGAGAACCTGTGCAGGTCCGGCGCGCTGAGGCTGCGCACGATCGTCGAGCCGGAGACGCTGGGACTGCCGGTGACGGCGTTCCTGTGGCTGCGGGTCGACCCGCACCGGGTCGACGCGGTGGCCGAGGAGCTGGCACGGCATCCGTCGGTGCTGCTCCTGTGCGCGACGGCCGGCGAGCACACCATCTGCGGGGAGGTGGCGGTGGCGGAGTACTCGGACCTGCACGGTTTCCTCACCGGCACCCTCGGCGCGATCCCCGGGATCCGCGACGTGGACGTGACGATGGGCCTGCAGACCCTGAAACGCGCCTCCATCGTCAGCCCGTGGTTCCCCCAGCCGCCCCCCTCGCCGCTCTGATCACCCCTGACGCTCTCCGCCGGGAGCGCGGGGGTACGGGGGCGCCGTACGGCTCGGCGGGGCGGCGCGCCGCCGGGAGCGGGGGATAGGTGTGTTCGGGAGGGTTCGGGGCGTAGGCTCGTTGAGCGTGGATCTCGACTTCGTCCGCGTGCACGCCGCAAGGCCGGTCGCGGAGCTGACCCGGCGTGATGTGGTGCGCGCGTTGCTCGCCGTGCCGTCCGGCGTGGCACTGGTGGCCCTTCCCGACCTGCGCCGGGCGATGGAGCGGGCCGGCAACCCGCTGACCGCGCCCTTCTGGGAGTCCGCCAGGACGGCGCTGGGGGCGATCGAGTCGGGCGCCGCGACCGTGGGCGACGTGCAGCGCTGGCTGGAGTCCACCGGCACCGAGCCGCTGCTGCTGACCCGGAGTATGTTCGTCTGGCCCGAGGAGGACGAGCGCGGGCCGGTCGCCGAGGAGATGTTCCACCGGCTGGTCGCCCACCTGGAGCGGCGGGTCGCCGCGGGCGAGGTCGATCCGGACGCCCTCGCGCTGGGCGACGAGTCGGCCAGGGCCTCCTACGAGGAGATCCAGGAGCGCTGGCTCGGCGCCCCGCTGCCCGACGGGCGGGTGCCCAGGGACGCGGTGAGCGACGAGCAGGACGAGGAGCTGTCGGCCGCCTGGCACGAGGAGGAGGCGTTCGCCCTCGGCGAGCTGCGGCGCATCATGGCCGACCTGCCCGAGGCCGAGCGGCCCGGAGAGGCGCTGCGGGCGGCGAGCACCCGGCTGCGCGAGCTGATGACGGTCCCCGGCTACCCGGGCAACGTGCTGCGCGCCTGCGCCGGCTACGAGGGCGGCCCGCTGCCGGCCGACGACGAGGAGCTGTGGCTCACGGTCGCGGCGGGGATAGCCGGGCCGATCTCCGACCTGCCGGAGGAGGGCGACACGGCCGACGCGTTCGCCGACCTGGAGGGCGAGCTGAACTCCGAGGACTCCGTGCTGGCGGCGCTGTGCGCGATCGACCACGCCGACTGGCTGGCGGTGGTGGCCGCGCTGGCCAGGCGCGGCCCAGGGGTGCTGGCCTCACCGGAGCGGATCGCCCGGCTCATCGCGGAGTCGGAGGACATCGACGTCCGGATGGACGAGCCGGAGGACCTGGAGTCGGCGGAGGCGCTGTTCGGGTCGGTCACGCCGCTGTGGGCCTGCCTCGGGATCGTCGACCGGAGCGAGGTGCTCACCCCGCTGGGCCACTGGGGCCTGCCCAGGGCCCTGGACCGGGCCTGGTCGGAGGCCGGCTGAGCGGCCGTACGGCCGGAGCCGCGGCGGGCCCGGTCACGGCGGGCCGAGCCCGTACGGCCGGGCCGCGCGGGCCGGGTGGCGGCGTACGGCGGCCCGGCCGCGAGCGGCGCGGAGACGCCGGTCCCACCGGCGCGGGAACGCCGGCCCCGCTCCCGGGGCACGGCCGGCGGGACCCCGCGGCGGATGCGGTCAGGCGTTTCCGCCGGGCTTGCGGGGGTCCCGCTCGGCGGGAAGGTCGATCTTGGAGATCTGCTTCCGCATCGACTTGACGAGCAGGAAAAGCGCGAAGCCGATGGCGGCGACGACGAGGAAGCCCAGCACACCCGGGCTGACGTCGCCTTGGGCGGCGGCGAACACGATGGAAGTCACCTCTCAAGTCTGCCACCGCCCCCCGGCGGTCCCGTCAGTGGCGGGCGGGGGAGGTCTCCTCGGCCAGGACACCGGTGAACAGGTCGTCCTCGGGAAGCTCGGTGTCCACCAGGGAACGCGCCAGGTGGTAGTCCTCGGTCGGCCAGACCTCGATCTGCACGTCGCGCGGGCAGACGAACCAGAACCCGTCGGGGTCGACCTGGGTGGCGTGCGCGATCAGCGCCTGGTCGCGGACCTCGAAGTAGTCCCCGCAGGGGACCCGGGTGGTGACCGGCCACCTGTCCTTCTGCGGGCGGTCCTCCCAGCGGGCGATCCAGTCGCTGTAGGGGGAGCCGAGGCCGCGGGAGACCATCGCCTCGTGCAGGGCCTCGAACCGCTCCCGGGTGAAACCCATGTGGTAGTAGAGCTTCAGGGGCTGCCAGGGCTCGCCGGCGTCCGGGTAGCGGTCGGGGTCGCCGGCCGCCTCGAACGCCTCCACCGAGACCTTGTTGGTCATGATGTGGTCGGGGTGGGGGTAGCCGCCGTCGTCGTCGTAGGTGAGGATCACGTGCGGCCGGAAGTCGCGCACGGCCGCGACCAGCGGCGCCGCGGCGGTCTCCAGCGGCTGGAGGGCGAAGCAGCCCTCGGGCAGCGGCTCGTTCTCGTCCTCGGGCAGGCCCGAGTCGACGAAGCCCAGGAACCGCTGCCGCACGCCCAGGATCTCGCGGGCGCGCTCCATCTCCAGGCGGCGGACCTCGCCGATGTTCTCGAGGATGTCGGGACGGTCCATCTTGGGGTTGAGGATGGAACCGCGCTCTCCGCCCGTGAGGGTGCAGACCAGCACCTCCACGCCCTCGGCGACGTAACGTGCCATCGTGGCGGCGCCCTTGCTCGACTCGTCGTCGGGGTGCGCGTGAACGGCCATAAGCCTCAGCGGTGCACTCACGGGGCTCGCTGTCTCCTCTTTGTCTGTCACGCTCATCTGTCTGTCACGCTCGGATCTCCGTCTGCCCCGCCGCGGCCCGGGGGACCGGCCGCCCGCGCGAGCCCTGGAGCGCCGTGCCGTTCCACAACCCGGCCTGAGGCACTCTAGAGAGAGGTTAGTTTCTCGTGGGCGGTCGCGGGGGCGACGCCCCCGCGGGGGACAATTGTCTCGGACAACGCCGCGGTAGTGCTTGGAGATTCCGTCATGGCCATCAGTGAGGCCGAGCAGGGCCGGGAGCCCCGGCCCGTGCTCGGCAGTCCCGGCGACTTCCCGGAGCGGGAGCGCCGCCGGGGCAACTTCGTCGTGCACATAGTGATCGCCATCCTGTGCGCGGTGTGCGCCGCCGGATGGGGTTACGTCATGTGGGCGTCGAAGGGCAGCACCGACGTCATCGACGAGGTCATCGCGTTCGACGCCAACCGCAGCGATTCCCTGCAGATCACCTTCGAGGTGGTCAAGCCGTCCGACCGCGCCGCCGTCTGCCGGCTGCGGGCCGTGGACGTCAACCACGTCGAAGTGGGCAGCCGTGAGATCGATATTCCTGCTGGTAAGGGATATATCCGCCTCACCGAGCGGCTGCAGACCAGTGCCCAGGCGACTTCCGGCTCGGTCCAATACTGTCATCTCGTATAGTGAGATATTTGGGGAAGCGTTCGAGCCGTTAACTTGTTAGCCTGTCGAGATTCGACCGTGCGCCACCCAGCGTACGAATGCCTGTCCGAGTACGAAGCCCCCTTCAAGAGGATGCAAGGAGAACCCGTGGCCGACTCCCACAACGAGAGCGTCACCTGGCTCACTCAGGAGGCGTACGACCGCCTGAAGGCGGAGCTGGAATACCTCTCGGGGCCCGGGCGCGTCGACATCGCCAAGAAGATCGAGGCGGCCCGCGAAGAGGGTGACCTGAAGGAGAACGGCGGCTACCACGCCGCCAAGGACGAGCAGGGCAAGATGGAGGCCCGGATCTTCCATCTCCGCCAGATCGTCGACAACGCCAAGGTGGGTGAGGCGCCCCGCACCGAGGGCGTCGTGGGCCCCGGCATGACCGTCACCGTCCGTTTCGAGGGCGATGACGAGGAGGTCACGTTCCTGCTGGCCTCCCGTGAGGAGAGCGGCGCCCCGATCGACGTCTACTCGCCGAAGTCGCCCCTCGGCTCGGCGATCAACGGCAAGAAGGTGGGCGAGAAGGCCACCTACACGATGCCGAACGGCCGCTCCAACTCGGTGGAGATCCTCGACGCCGTGCCGTACGTCGGCAGCTGACCCGCCGGCCCGTGACCTTCCGGGCCGAGATGCTCCCAGCCGGCGGATCCGCCGGGACACCGTCCCGGCGGATCTCCGTGTGCGGGGGCTTCGCGCCGCGTAGGTCCGCGCGCCGCCGGGGAGAGCGCCGTTCCGGTCGCGCGGCGATAAGTCGTTAGAGAACTTTTAGCGGCTTTCCGTGCGTCATCGCCTGATTTCCGGCACTCTTGGTCTGGCACCGGGTTGAGGGAAGGAGACGACGTGTTCGAGGGGCGGACGCGCGTCTCCCAGCTGATCCACGAGGCCCGGCAGGACCTCGCCTACGCGCCGCGCATCCGGCGCGCCGAGCCCGGCCTCCCGCGGCGCCGGCGCCTGTTCCCCGTCGTCCTGCTCCTCCTCGTCACCGCCCTGGCGGCCGGGACGCTGGTCGTCGTCACCCTGCCCGAGCGGGTCCCCGAGACCACGGTCGCCCTGCGCAGGCCGGTCACCACGGAGACCGTCCGGGCCGCCGCCACGCCGGCTCCCGCGGCCACGGGGAACGCGTCCCCCCGGGTGGCGCCGCTCACCTCGATCCACAAGCCCAGCATGTTCGTCGTCGCGAACCGGGCGCTGAGCTCGGCCGTGGTCGCGAAGGTCGCCCAGATCCCCGGGGTGCGGGCGGTGGAGCGCGCCGACGCCGCCGAGGTGGGCATGGACGGCAAGCGCGTGCAGACCCTGGGGGTCGATCCCTCGACGTTCCGCGCCTACACTCCCAAGCCGACCGCCCGCTCCGACCGCCTCTGGCACAACGTCGCCACCGGCGAGATGGCCGTCTCCTTCGTCCTGGGCAACGACGGCGGCATGCCGCTGGGCAAGGTCGTGAACGCGGCCGGGCGCAACCTGCGGGTGGGCGCCTACGCGACGATGGGCATGGGCGCCATCGACGCGGTCGTCTCCCGGGACACCGCGCGGGCGCTGGGCGTCCCGGAGAACAACGCGCTGGTGGTGAGCGCGCCCAGGGCCGGCACCGCCAGGCTGCGCGCCGCCCTGCTGCGGGCCCTGCCCAAGGGCAGCCAGGTCGCCGCGATCGACCCGGTGCTGCGGGCGCCCGTGCAGCAGCCCGGGAAGGAGTCCGGGAAGCAGCCCGGGCGCACGGTCTGGCCGGCGGGCTCCTTCATGACCGCGGGCCAGATCAGGGTGGCCCTCACCGCGGCCGCCGGCAAGCTCGGCCGGCCGTACGTGTGGGGGGCCGAGGGACCCGACACCTTCGACTGCTCGGGCCTGGTGCAGTGGGCCTTCGCCCAGGCGGGCGTGAGGATGCCCCGGGTGACGCACCAGCAGTTCGTCACCGGCCCGCAGGTCCCGCTCTCCCAGGCCCAGCCCGGCGACCTGCTGTTCTGGCGGTCCGACCCCACCAACCCCGGGTACGTCTCGCACGTGGCGATCTACTGGGGCGACGGCAAGATGCTCCAGGCTCCGCGGACCGGTGACGTGGTCAAGTTCAGCCCGATCAGCACCCGCAACCTCGCCGGGGTCGTCCGGGTCAGCCCGGTCGCCGCGGCCCGCGTCCGCTGACCCGCGGGGTCCTTCCCCCCACCCCCCCGCGTACGGCCCCGGCCGGCCACGCGACGCGCTCGCCTTCCCGGACGTCCCGCCCGGACGGCCGCATGGCCTGCCCGCGCCCGTTTCCCGCGTACGGCGGATCCGCCCCTGTTCCCAACGTCTTTAGCGTTGTAATGTCGATTACATGGATATCGAGGAAGCAACACAGAAGCTGCGCGGCTGGTTCTCCGGGCGGCTGCCCGAGGACTGGTTCGAGGGGCAGCCCGAGATCGTCCTGGACCGCGAGGAGATCACGGTGATCGGCCGGCTCCCCGCACCCTCCTTCGCCGACGACGTCTCGGAGGTGGAGCGCGCCGCAGCACTGGAGGGCGGCATGCAGCGGTTCCGCGAGGAGACCCGGGAGCGGCGCATCGAGATCGCCCTGGAGGCGGAGCGCCGCTTCCGCCGCAAGGTCTCCTGGGGGATCGAGGTGGGCGACGAGACGGTGATGTTCACCACACTGTCGGTCCCCGTCATGACGCGGCTGAGGCAGCCGGAACGCCGGGTGCTGGACACCCTCGTGGCCGCCGGAGTGGCCCGCAGCCGCAGTGACGCGCTGGCCTGGTGCGTCCGTCTGGTCGGCAGGAACACCGACTCCTGGCTGGCGGATCTGCGGGACGCGCTGCGGCACGTGGACCAGGTCCGGGCCGCCGGACCCGACCTGGATTCGTGAGCCTGGTCAGGGAAAACGGCCGCGAATTGGTCTGAACCTGTTCATTGATTGGTTTAGACCTTTCTCAGTGGCCTATACCACTGCGGTAAGCGTCTTTTTTAGGCTCGCTTCTTTTGGGTAGGTCGTCTCAATCGACATGCCCCCTGCCAGCTCATACGTCCGGGAGCCGGGCGGGTGAGGGGCCAGGGCGACCGCCGGCCGCGTCAATTCACTGGTCTACGCCAATTGGATCGGACGCGGTTTCCTGGTCAATGATGTTTTGGCCCTGAGAAGCGTAAGGAGCCGTAGCAGTGTCCGTTATCGAGGACGTAACCGCCCCCAGCCCGACCAGCCACGCCGGACTGGCCGCCTGGGTCGCCGAGATCGCCCAGCTGACGCAGCCCGACCGGATCGAGTGGTGCGACGGCTCGGAAGCCGAGTGGACGCGCCTCACGAACCTCCTGGTCGAACAGGGCACGTTCAAGCGCCTGGCCAAGCGGCAGAACAGCTTCTACGCCGCCTCCGACCCCAGCGACGTCGCCCGCGTGGAGGACCGGACCTACATCTGCTCCGAGCGCGAGGAGGACGCCGGGCCGACCAACAACTGGATCGCCCCGGACGAGATGCGCAGGACCTTCGGGGAGCTCTTCTCCGGCTGCATGCGCGGCCGCACCATGTACGTCGTGCCGTTCTGCATGGGTCCGCTCGGCGGCGAGATCTCGCAGCTCGGCGTCGAGATCACCGACTCGCCGTACGTCGCCGTGTCGATGCGGGTCATGACCCGCATGGGCGAGGCCGCGCTGCGGCTCATCGAGGAGCGCGGCGACTTCGTCAAGGCCGTCCACTCGGTCGGCGCCCCGCTCGGACCCGGCCAGGCGGACGTGCCGTGGCCGTGCAACTCCACCAAGTACATCAGCCACTTCCCCGAGACCCGTGAGATCTGGTCCTACGGCTCGGGCTACGGCGGCAACGCGCTGCTCGGCAAGAAGTGCTACGCGCTGCGCATCGCCAGCACGATGGCCCGCGACGAGGGCTGGCTGGCCGAGCACATGCTCATCCTCAAGCTGACCCCGCCGGAGGGCGAGACCCGCTACGTCGCGGCCGCGTTCCCGAGCGCGTGCGGCAAGACCAACCTGGCCATGCTCCAGCCGACCATCCCCGGCTGGAAGGTCGAGACGATCGGCGACGACATCGCCTGGATGCGGTTCGGCGACGACGGCCGCCTGTACGCCATCAACCCCGAAGCGGGCTTCTTCGGCGTGGCGCCCGGCACCGGCGAGTCCACCAACGCCAACGCGATCAGGACGCTCTGGGGCAACAGCGTCTTCACGAACGTCGCCCTCACCGACGACGGCGACGTGTGGTGGGAGGGGCTCACCGACGAGCCCCCGGCGCACCTGACCGACTGGAAGGGCCGCGACTGGACCCCGGACAGCGAGGAGCCGGCCGCGCACCCGAACGCCCGGTTCACCGTGCCCGCCGGCCAGTGCCCGACCATCGCCCCCGAGTGGCAGGACCCCAAGGGCGTGCCGATCTCGGCGATCCTGTTCGGCGGGCGCCGCGCCACCGCGGTGCCGCTGGTCACCGAGTCGCTGAGCTGGCAGCACGGCGTCTTCACCGGGGCCAACATCGCCTCCGAGAAGACCGCCGCGGCCGAGGGCAAGGTCGGCGAGCTGCGCCGCGACCCGTTCGCGATGCTGCCGTTCTGCGGTTACAACATGGGCGACTACTTCGGCCACTGGATCAACGTCGGCCGTCGGGAGGGCGTCCGGCTGCCGAAGATCTACTACGTCAACTGGTTCCGCAAGAACGACGAGGGCGATTTCATCTGGCCCGGCTTCGGGGAGAACATCCGCGTCCTGAAGTGGATCGTCGACCGGATCAACGGCAGGGCCGAGGCGGTGGAGACCCCGATCGGCCTGCTGCCCGCCGAGCTCGACACCGACGGCCTCGGCCTCTCCGCCGAGGACCTGCGGACCCTGCTGAGCGTCGACACCGAGGTCTGGAAGGAGGAGGCCGCGCTGATCCCGGCCTTCTTCGAGACCTTCGGCGACCACCTCCCCAAGGAGCTCTGGGACGAGTACAACGCCCTGGTCGAGCGCCTGGGCGGGTAGCGCCGGCCGCCGCACCCCGGAGCGATCCGGGATGCGGCGGGAAACGGCCGAAAAACGGTCTCCGCGGCGAACTTCCGTGATGCCCCGATCGTCTACATGACGGCGGGGCATCCGCATCTCCTCCACCCCCAGGAGGCCGGACATGGCAGCAACACTGCTCGTCGTCGCACTGATCCTCCTCGCCGCCGTGGGCTTCACCGCGTCGGCCCTGTCCAGGGAGCATCGCCGGGTCCGCTCGGCCTCATCCGTCACCCTCACCGGCTCACCCGGTCACTACGAGCTGGCCTACCTGGCCGGTGGGCCGTTGCGGGCGGTCAACACCGCCCTGGCCGTGCTCGCCAGGGGCGGCGGCGTCCGCGTGTCCCGGGGCGGCCAGGTCAGCCTGGTCGCCGGGGCCCCGCCGTCCCCCGACCCGATCGAGCGGGCCGTCCTCGAGGCGCTCCGCGTCCGGGGCGGGTCCTGCCAGGCCGGGCAGCTGCGTCACGCCGTGGCCGAGGACCAGGCCATGAACGACCTGCGCGACGGCCTGACGCGGGCGGGTCTTCTCATTCCCGACGGCGCGGTCGCCCCGGCCAGGAGGCTGCTCAACGTCCTGCTGGTCCTCACCGTCATCGCCGTCGCCTTCGAGGTCCTCGCCTTCGGCCCCCTCGTCTTCGAGTTCCTCACCGTCATGTTCATCAGGGGCGGGGGAGGGCTCGCCGTGGTGACGCTGCTGGCCGGCGCCCTCGCCGCGGTCGTCGGCCTGACGACCTACCAGCGCCGGAGGCGTGAGCTGCGCGGCATGCTGACCGACGCCGGACGTGAGGTCCTCGCCGACGCCGGCAGAACCCACGTGCGGGGCGTCCCCCGTGCCGCGGGCCTGCCCCTGTACGCCGCGGTCGGCGTCCCGGTCGCCCTGTACGGCCTCGCTGAGGCCGGTGACCCCGTCCTCGCCGAGGAACTGGCGCACCGGCACGCGCACGGCACCACGAGCTGCGCCTCCGGCTCCTGCGGGGGCTCCTCCGGATCGTCGGGCGACGGCGGCTCCTTCGGCGGGGGCGGCGACTTCGGCTCGGGCGGCTGGGGCGACTCCGGCGGCTCCGACGGCGGCGGGTCGAGTTGCGGCGGTGGATCGAGCTGCGGTGGCGGTGGCTGCGGTGGAGGGGGGTGCGGCGGTGGCTGAGCGGCACGCCGGGACGGTGCGGGGAGGCGACATGACGGGGACCGGGCGGCTGGGGGTCGGCATCGGGTGGCGGCCGGAGATCGACCTGACCGTGGAGCGCCTGCCGGACGTGGACTTCGTGGAGGTCGTCGCGGAGAACATCCGCCCCGGCGACCTTCCCGAGTCGCTGCGGGTGCTGCGCGGCCGGGGCCTGCCGGTGATCCCGCACGGCGTCGGGCTGGGACTGGGCGGCGCCGAACCGCCGGACCCGGACCGCCTGGCGCACCTGGCGGACTGCGCGAGGGCCCTGGACGCCCCGCTGGTCAGCGAGCACCTGGCCTTCGTCCGCGCGGGCGGCATGGAGGCGGGCCACCTGCTGCCGGTCCCGCGCACCCGCGCCGCGCTGGCGGTGGTCGCCGACAACGTACGGCGGGCCCAGGCGGCCCTGCCCGTCCCGCTGGCCCTGGAGAACGTGGCCGCCCTGTTCGGCTGGCCGGACGACGAGATGACCGAGGCCGATTTCCTGGGCGAACTGGTGGAGAGGACCGGGGTCGGGCTGCTGGTCGACGTGGCCAACCTCTACACCAACCAGGTCAACCTGGGCCTGCCGGCCGTCGGCGCGCTGGACGCCCTGCCGCTGTCCGAGCTGGCCTACGTGCACGTCGCCGGGGGGCACCTCCACAACGGCGTCTGGCACGACACCCACACCGCCCGCGTGCCCGGCGAGGTGCTGGACATCCTGGCGGCGCTGCGCGCCCGGGTGGAACCGCCGGGCGTGCTGCTGGAATGGGACGGCGACTATCCCGGCGACGACGTGCTGGAGGCGGAGCTCGGCCGGATCCGCGAGGCGGTGACCCGTGCCTGACCCGGTGGGCCGCCCCGCCCTCTCACCCGTGCCCGATCCCGCCCTCCGGCCCGCTCCCGGTTCCACGTCCCGTCCTGTGCCCGATCTCCGGGTCGAGCTGGCGCGGGCGCAGGCGGAGCTGCTGGCCGCCCTGGTGGCCGGGGGTGAGCCGCCCCGGGGGTTCGACGAGGGGCGGCTGCGGATCCAGGCCGCGAGCCTGGTCTCCAAGAGACGCGGGGTCGTGGCGCGGCTCCGGCCGGACCTCGTGGCGCTGCTCGGCGCCGGGTTCGCCGCCGAGTTCGACGCCTACGCCCGGGTCCGTCCCAAGCCGCCCGGCGGCTCCAGGGCCGACGCCCGGGACTTCGCCGAGCGGCTCAGGGCGGCCGGGCACCCGCTGCCCGAGCCGGAGCCGCACGCGGGGCGTCGCCGGTGGACCCGGTTCGCGCGGATGCCGCGGTTTGGCGGGACGGGGCGGGGATACCTACTCTGACGTGGGGGGACTGCGCTGTCTTGACGGGTCGTACCTGACCGTGACGCCGGTGGCGTGCCGGGACAGCGTCGGCTCGCCGTACGAGGTCACGCTCGAACTCCACCGCGACGGTGTGCTGTACGGCACCGTGGGGGAGCGCTGCGGGTGGCTGCTCGCCCGGCTGGCCCGGGAGGTCACCGAGGCCCGTGACGGTCACCGGGACCAGTGGCCCGATCCCGACGACCGCTTCCCCGGCCTTCCGGGGGAGGACGAACTGTTCGCGTTTCGTTACCGCACCAGGAACGGGATCGTCAGCGGCGGAGAACTCCGATGTCAGCTGCGCACCATCCCGGTCTGGACCCCGGGACGGCGGGGCGGGCCGGGGGAGTGGCGGCTGACGCGGAGGGCGTTCGTCGAGGCGTGGTGCGGTGGCGGGATCGGCCTGCGCGCGGTCCTCACCTCCGCTGAGCTGGGGATCTTCATCGACGCGCTGGTCGCCGAGGCCGAGGAGTGCCTGGGCCGAGCAAGCCCGGCAACCCATCCGGGATCCCCATAGAGGGGGCAACGGGTCCCCGGGACGGCGATAATTGCCTGTCAGCGCCCTCTTCCCACCCCGGGCGTTGGAAGGAGGGGATTCCATGGATGTGCGCGATCTCGTCTACCGGCTGTACGAGCGGCGGCTGGAGGCGAAGCTGTCGCGGCAGCCGGAATCGGTCCCCCGGCACGTCGGCGTCATCGTCGACGGCAACCGGCGCTGGGCGCGGGCGATGGGCCTCGACGACGTCAGCCGCGGTCACCGCAAGGGCGCCGACAAGATCTCCGAGCTTCTGGGCTGGTGCCGGGAGGCCGGCGTCGAGGTCGTCACCGTGTGGCTGCTCTCCAGCGACAACCTCAACCGCTCCAAGGACGAGCTCGACCTCCTGGTGAGGATCATCGAGGACGTGGTCCAGGAGCTCGCGGCGGTCGGCTGGCGCGTCAACCCCATGGGGGCGCTCGACCTCCTGCCGGACCGTACGGCCCGCGTCCTGAAAGAGGCGAAAGAAGCGACATCCCATCGCCCCGGGCTGATTGTGAACGTTGCTGTTGGGTATGGAGGAAGGCGTGAGATCGCTGATGCGGTGCGCTCCCTCCTCCAGGAGCACGCCAGCAAGGGCGCGAGCATCGAGGACCTGGTCGAGGTCCTCGACGTCGAGCACATCGCGGAGCATCTCTACACGCGCGGCCAGCCCGACCCGGACCTCGTCATCCGGACCTCGGGAGAGCAGCGTCTCTCCGGATTCCTGCTCTGGCAGAGTGCCCACTCCGAGTTCTACTTCTGCGAGGCCTACTGGCCCGATTTCCGCAGAATCGACTTCCTGCGGGCGCTCCGCTCCTACGCCGCGCGGCACCGGCGGTACGGTTCCTGACGATCCCTGTGACCAATGCCCCCTTTTGGATAGGCATGGGACATTGGAAGATCGGGTATTCAGGACGTACCGTAACAAGTGGGTGGTCACCGGCCGCCCACACCGGAGAGGGCCCGCCTTTGCGACAACGTTCCGCCAGGGAGGGCCGGGCACCGGCGTCCCTGGCGTGTCGCGCGGCGGGATCCGGTTCCGGTCCGCATCCCAGCTCATGGCAGGGCGCCCCCCAAGGCGCCCGGGGGAGAACGCGTGGCAAACCCTTCGTCCTCAGCCACGTCGCCGGACACCACCCGGCGTACGTACGTCCTGGACACCTCGGTCCTCCTGGCTGACCCGGCGGCGATGAGCCGCTTCGCCGAACACGAGGTGGTCCTCCCGATCGTCGTCATCACCGAGCTGGAGGCCAAGCGGCACCATCCGGAACTCGGTTACTTCGCGCGCAAGGCGCTGAGGTACCTCGACGACCTGCGGGTGACCCACGGGCGGCTGGACGAGCCCATGCCCGTCGGAGACGGCACCATCCGGGTCGAGCTCAACCACAGCGACCCCTCCATCCTTCCCGTCGGCTTCCGGCTCGGTGACAACGACACCCGCATCCTGACCGTGGCGCGCACCCTCGCGGCCGAGGGCCACGACGTGGTCCTCGTCTCCAAGGACCTGCCCATGCGGGTCAAGGCCGCCTCGATCGGGCTGGCGGCGGAGGAGTACCGCGCCGAGCTGGCCTTCGTGGAGTCCTCCGGCTGGACCGGCATGGCCGAGCTCCAGGTGGCCGACGACGACGTCCAGACGCTCTTCGAGAACGGCACCGCGGACGTGCCCGAGGCGCGTGACCTGCCTGCCCACACCGGCCTGCGGCTGCTGTCCAACCGGGGTTCGGCGCTGGGCCGGGTGATGCCCGACAAGTCGGTGCGGCTGGTGCGCGGCGACCGCGAGGTCTTCGGCCTGCACGGCCGTTCGGCCGAGCAGCGCATCGCGCTCGACATCCTGATGGATCCCGAGATCGGGATCGTCTCGATGGGCGGCCGGGCGGGCACCGGCAAGTCGGCCCTGGCCCTGTGCGCGGGCCTGGAGGCGGTCCTGGAGCGCCGCCAGCACCGCAAGGTGATCGTCTTCCGCCCGCTGTACGCGGTCGGCGGTCAGGAGCTGGGCTACCTCCCCGGCAGCGAGAACGACAAGATGAACCCCTGGGCGCAGGCCGTCTTCGACACCCTCGGCGCGATCACCACCCCCGAGGTGATCGAGGAGGTCATGGACCGCGGCATGCTGGAGGTGCTGCCCCTCACCCACATCCGCGGCCGCTCCCTGCACGACGCCTTCGTCATCGTCGACGAGGCCCAGTCGCTGGAGCGCGGGGTGCTGCTGACGGTGCTGAGCCGGATCGGCGCCAACTCCCGCGTCGTGCTCACCCACGACATCGCCCAGCGCGACAACCTCCGGGTGGGCCGGCACGACGGCGTGGTCGCGGTGGTGGAGAAGCTCAAGGGCCACCCGCTGTTCGCGCACGTCACGCTGACCCGCTCCGAGCGCTCGCCGATCGCCGCGCTGGTCACCGAGATGCTGGAGGACATCACGATGTAGCGGGCCCGTCCCCGGCGGGCGGCCGTGCCGCCGCCCGCCGGGGACGGTTCCCGGTCGCGGAGAGACCGGTCACGGGGGCAGCCGCACGCCGTCGGCCGCGAGGTCACGGAACTCGAAGCAGGTGTGCTCACCCCACGACCTGGGCTCGCCGGGGAACAGCCGGGTGATCTCGACGCTCCAGATGCCCTCCTGCTTGTTCTGCCGGATCGTGCAGGTGATCTGGGCGATCCCCGCCCGGGAGAGCCTGCCCTCCCCCGACAGGATCACGTTCAGCCGGTATCCCGTGTCGTCGCCGAGGTCCTTACGGCGGCCCGCCTCGGCGTACCGGGTGGTCTCGGTGTCGTAGTGCCGGAACGCGTCGAGGTCGGTGGACAGCTCCGGCTCGGGCGGCTGCCTGCCGGCCCGGAACAGGGTGTCGACGATGTCGGAGGCGCTGTCGGAGCCCACGGGGATCCTGACGGGCTCCAGGCGGCCGTCGCGCAGCAGGTAGACGGTCACCCACGTGGGGCTGTAGCTGATCACCGGGGGTCGTCCGCGGTCCTGGACGCCGGTGGGGGCGATCCCGCATCCGCCGAGGGCGAGGACGGCCGCCAGGGCGGCGGCGTGCCACCACGGCGGGCGGCCGGGCCGTTCCGTGCCCCTCACCGGGCCGGGCCGTCCCGCGTGCCGTACGGCAGGCCGGTGCGGTGCCGCCTCCCGGGCGGCGCTGTGGCGCGCCCTCATCGCTCGGGCAGCCAGACCGTGAAGAGGACGCCGGGGTCCTGCGCGCGCGCCGAGACGGTGCCGCCGTGCAGCTCGGCGTTGGCGCGGGCGATGGACAGCCCGAGCCCGCTGCCGTCGCCGCCGCTCGCCTTGTAGAAGCGGTTGAACACGTGCGGCAGGTCGGCGGGCGGGATTCCCGGGCCGTGGTCGCGCACCTTCACCTCCAGTCCGCCGGGGGCGCGGCGGGCGGTCACCACGACGGGGGGCGCGCCGTGCCGCAGGGCGTTGCCCACCAGGTTCGCCACGATGACGTCGAGGCGCCGCGGGTCGGCGGAGAAGGCCAGCGAGCGGGGCACGTCCACCTCCACCCGGTCCGACCAGCCCCGCATCTCCAGGCAGTCGTCGATCACGTCGGCGACGTCCACGGCCTCGGCGTTCAGCGTCGCCGCGCCCGAGTCGAACCGGCTGGTCTCGATGAGCTGCTCCACCAGGGTCCGCAGCCGCCTGATCTCCCGCAGGACGAGCCGTACGGCCGCCGCGGGCTCGGCGGGCAGCCGTTCGGCCTCCTCCGAGAGCATGTCGGTCACCGCCGTCATCGCGGTCAGGGGGGTGCGCAGCTCGTGCGAGACGTCGGCGACGAACCGGCGGGACATCGCCTCCAGCGAGCGCAGCTCGGAGACGCTGCGCTCCAGGGCGGCGGCGGTGTCGTTGAAGGTGGCGGTGAGCTGCGCCAGCTCGTCCTGGCCGTGCACCGGCAGGCGGGTGTTGAGCCGGCCGGCTCCCAGTGCCCGGGCCGCCGAGCCCAGCCGCCGGACCGGCAGCAGAACCCGCCTGGCCGACACCAGGGCGACGGCGAGCGCGACGACCAGCATGATGGCGCCGGCCGCGGCCAGCGGGCGGCGCAGGTCGTCCAGGAGGCGCTCCTCCTCGGTGAGGGGGACGAACGCGAAGACGCTCATCCCGGTGGGCCTGGCGATGCCGAGGGGCTCGATCCGCCACACGGGGGTGGCGATGAGCAGCCACATCCGTCCCCGGACGGTCCGGCGGGCGGTCATCATCTCGCGGGTGGACGCGGCGGCGAGATCGGCCGGGACGTCGCCCATGCCGAAGTCGCCGTCGGGGTAGTCGTAGTTCTCGTAGCGGACCACCACCCGGCCGTCGCGGGCGCGCAGGCTCCGCTGGAGGGCGGCGATCTGCGTGTCGGCCGGCGGGCCGTCCCCCGGCCAGCGGGCGCCGACCGGCACCTTGATCCCTTCGACGATGTCGCGCACGTCGCCGACGGCGACCTGCTCGGTCCGGTCGATGACCCGGCGTTTGACGAGCTCGTAGCCGATCACCGCGACCAGCGTGGAGGCGGAGACGGCGATGAGGGTGAAGGCGATGACCAGGCGGCCCCGCAGACCGGTGTGCGGAGGCCTCACGGCGGGCTGAACCGGTAGCCGAACCCGCGGACGGTGTGGATGAACTCCGGTTCGGCGGGCACCTTCTCGATCTTGGCGCGGATCCGCTGGACGCAGGCGTCCACCAGGCGGGAGTCGGCGACGTGGGTGTGGTCCCAGATGGTCCGCAGGAGGTATCTGCGGTTGAGCACCTGGCCGGGGTGGCGGACCAGTTCGAGCAGGAGCCGCAGCTCGGTGGGGGTCAGGTGGATCTCCCGGCCGGCCAGCGACACCTTGAGCGCGCCCCGGTCCACGACCAGGTCGCCGAAGGTGACGCGGTCGGAGGCGGCCGACTCCACGCGGCGCAGCACGGCGCGGATCCGCGCGTCCAGCACGCGCGGCTCGACGGGTTTGACCACGTAGTCGTCGGCGCCGGCCTCCAGGCCCACGACCACGTCGAGGTCGTCCCCGCGGGCGGTGAGGAGGATGACGGGCAGCTGGTCCATCCGGCGGATGCGGCGGCAGACCTCGACCCCGTCGATGCCGGGGAGCATGACGTCGAGGACGGCGATCTCGGGGCGGCGCGACCTGATGTGGGCGAGGGCGTCCTCGCCGTTGTCAAAGGAGGTCACGGTATGCCCCTGCCGGCTCAGCGCCAGCTCCAGCCCCGTCCGGACCGAGGGGTCGTCTTCCACCAGAAGGATGCCCGCCACGTCGCAATTATTCGCCCAAATGCCAGCAGATCGACGCCTGTCATTGAACTGTGACAGGGGTGGGACGGGCCGGGCGGTACGGCGGGCCCCTCCGGGACCTCCCGCTCCGGCGCGCGGTCCGGAGTGACTGCGAGTCGTGAAAATGTGACTGAAATCACAGTCAATAACCAAATGACGGGAAAGTCCATGTAATCAGCAGGTAAGCAGGGGGAACGTCCGCTGATCTCGCCGAGGAGGCAGACCAACTCCGCCGTTCAGGTTGCGGAGCACCCCCCCGCGCACGGCAAGCTCAAGGTCGTGAGCTCAGGACCGCCGCAGTTGAGGGAGCATCCGGCTCCGCGCCCCCGCCGTAGCGCCAGGAAACCCGCCAGACGGGACAAGACGGCCTCCCAGGCCCCACAGACCCCGCAGGACCCGCGGACCGGGCGAGCCGGGAAGAAGAAGGGGTGGCTGACCCCCAAGCGCGCCGTCATCCTCGGGACGACGGCGGCCGTCGTCGTGGGCGGCGGAGGGTTCACCGCCTACACCGCGATCCAGAACGCCTCCGCCCCGAAGCAGGCGCCGCTCTCCCTGAACGAGATGTCGAAGATGTTCGGCGGCGGCGACCCGTTCGGACCCGACCCCGAGGGCGATGTCCTCAAGGCCCAGGCCGCCCAGGCGCTCAAGGCCGACCGGCTGGCCGCCCAGCGGGAGAAGGGCCGTAAGCTCAGCCCCATCAAGATCGTAAAAGAGGCGCCCGGCGGCAACGGCTTCGACCCCAAGCAGCTCCCCTCCGGCTCGGCCAACCCGTCCGGCAACCGCGCGCTGGGCAAGCAGATGCTGGAGTCGCGCGGCTGGGGCGACCAGTGGGGCTGCCTGGAGAGGCTCTGGACCAAGGAGAGCGGCTGGAACGAGCGGGCGATGAACCGCTACAGCGGCGCCTACGGCATCCCGCAGTCCCTGCCCGGCAGCAAGATGGCCAGCGCCGGCGGCGACTGGCAGACCAACCCCGCCACCCAGATCGCGTGGGGCCTCGGCTACATCAAGGGCCGCTACGGGACGCCATGTGGTGCCTGGGCCCATTCCCAGGCCACGGGCTGGTATTGAGACACCAGGACTCGGCAAGTCTGACCGCCTCCATGCCATGGGCGACGCACCCTGGGGCTCATGGATGTGAAGGTCAGCGTGGTGGTGCCGGTGCGAGACCCCGGCACCGCGGCAGACGCCTGTGTCCGCTCGCTCCTGGAACAGTCGATGGCCCCGGAGGAGTACGAGGTCGTCTTCGCCGACGCCGGACCGGGCGACGGGATCCGGCGGCGCCTTGAGACGCTGTCGGCGGCGCGGCCGAACGTCCGGGTGATCCACCTGGAGGAGACCGGCTCGCCGATGCGGGGCCGCAACAGCGGCATGGCCGTCGCCCAGGGCGAGTACGTCTACCTCATGGAGCAGACCGACCGGCTGGAGCGGACCGCGCTGGAGCGGATGTACCGGCGGGCCGTGCAGACCGACGCCGACGTCCTCCTCGGACGGCTGGCATCCGGCCGGACGCCGCCCTCCCCGGTGTTCGAGGCCGACCGCGACCGCGCCGACGTCCTCAAGGACCGGCTGCTGTCGGCGCTGACCCCGCACAAGCTCTACCGCCGGGCGTTCCTGGACGCCGAGGCGCTCTGCTTCCCCGACCCCGGCGGGCGCCTGGCCGAGGAGGCCTTCGTGCTCCGCGCCTACCTGCGGGCCAAGGTCGTCGCGGTCATGGCCGACGAGGTCTGCTGCCACGTCGCCGAACGCCCCGAACCGCCGGGCGACCCGTACGTGCAGGGGGCGGAGCTGCGCGAGCTGCTCGACGTCATCGACGCCGAGCTGCCGCCGGGACGGCGGCGCGACCGGATGTACGCGCACTGGCTGCGGGCTTCGGTGCTGCGCCGGCTCGGCGGCAACCGGTTCGTCACCGCCTCCGCCCGGGAGCGGGCGGCCGCCTTCACCACGCTGCGCGAGCTCGTCATCCAGCGCTTCCCACCGCACCTCGACCGCTACCTGCCCGTCCACCTGAGGGTCCGCGCGGCCCTGCTGCGCGCCGGCCGCCTCGACCGGCTCCTCGCACTGGCCGAGGCCATGCGCGGCGCCCATCTGCGGGCCGACCTGAGGGAGGCCGGCTGGCGGGACGGCGCGTTCGAGATGACGCTCACCGTCGAGATCATGCGGGCCGGCGGCGAGCCGATGCGGTTCGTCCCGTACGGGGAGACCGGCCTGCTGTGGGATCCACCGGTGCCGCTGGACGTCCACCTCCCCCCGGAGCTGGTGGACGTCACCCGGGCCGTCTCGCAGGCCCGGGTCGAGGTCTACGTCAGGCACCCCGGCAGCGGGCTCGTCCACGCCCTGCCGGTGACGTCGTCGCTGACCCGCTGCCGGCACCGCAACGGGATCAGGCTGCAGGCCGGGGCGACCGCCCGGCTGGAGGTGGACACCGCGGCCCTGGGCCGTCCGCTGCCGGCCGGCTCATGGGAGGTCCACGTGCGCATGCACGGCGGGGCGCACCGGGCCCGCGCCCGGGTGGCCGGCGCCCCGGACGGCTGCGTCGGCGAGCTGGCCGGCGGCTCCCGGCGGCTGGTCGTCCCCTGGTGGTCGGAGGAGGGGGAGCTGAGCGTCTGCGTGGAGCCCCGCTCGTTCTCCGAGTCGATCGTCCTGGTATCGACGGGCACGACGGTCATCCGCGACCGGGGACAGGTCTTCGTCGTCGTGCCGGTGCCGTACGTGCCGCCGAGCGGGGGGCCGCCCGCCGAGCTGGCGCTGCGCCGGGCGGCCCGCCCGGATCAGGAGGTGTGCGTGCCCGCGCTCATCGAGCCGGGCGTTCCGGGACGCCACGCGGGGCGGCTGGTGGCCAGGGTCCCGACCCGGCTCGCCGCCCAGGAGGGGTTCCTGTGCCCGGGGGAGTGGCTGCCGTTCCTGCGGCTGGACGGAGGGGAGACGGCCCTGCGCTTCCGGGTGCGGATGGGCCGCACCGGCCGGGTGGAGGCCGGCGGCGCGGACGGCACGGACGGCACGGACGGCCGGGCCGCGGCCGGACCCCGGCACCCGCCGGTCCGTCGCGCGGTCCTGCGGGTTCCCGGGGTCCGGGGCGCCGTCCGGCTGGCCCGGACGGTGCGGCGGCACTACCTGCCGAGCTGACGGGCCGTCGGCGGGACCGTCGCTCCGCGGACCGCCGGCGGGGCGGGCGCCCGGCGGGGCCGCGCCGCCCGGGTGACCCGGGCGGCGCCGCGGGACGCTACCCGTCGAGCCGGCAGCCGTTGACGAGGTCACCGCTCTCCGGGCGCGGCAGGGTCGCGCTCGGCGGGGGAGCCTGACCCTTCTCCACCCAGCCCGCGAGGGCGTCGAAGGCGGTGCGGAAGCACGGCAGCATCGGCCTGAGCCTGTCGGGGAAGCTCGCGTACAGGCCGTCGGTGTGGGTGCCGTCGGTGATCCGGTAGTAGCGGAACGGCCGGTCGCCGACCATCTTCGCGTAGACGTCCCCGGTGCGGGAGATCGGCAGCAGCGTGTCCAGCGTGCCCTGGAGGGTGATCAGGGGCTTGCCGATCCGCCCGGTCAGCTCGATCTTCCTCACCGCCGGCGCGACCTGCTTCCTGCGGGCCGCGTAGTCGTAGTCGGCGTCGCAGGCCGGCGTGCCCGAGGCGCAGTACGGCGTGCCCGCCTCGGCGTCGCCGTCGTAGCCAGGGTCGAGCTCCTCACGGTAGAGCCGCTGGGTGAGGTCCCAGTACACCTGGTGGTGGAAGGGCCACAGGAACTCCGACCCCTTGGCGTAACCGGCGTCGTACATCGCCTGGGCGTCACCCGCGGGGTAGGCCCGCAGCGCCGGCGGCAGGAAGGTCAGGAGGTTGTCGTCCTGCGTCCACAGGGTGCCCTCCCAGTCCACCCCGCCGTCGTAGAGCCACGGCCGGTTCTCCAGCTGCCAGCGGACGAGGTAGCCGCCGTTGGAGATGCCCGCGGCGTAGGTGCGGCGGGGGAGCCTGCCGTACCGCTGCGCGACGACGGCCTTGGCGGCGACCGCCACCTGCGTGACCCGGGTGTTCCACTCGGCGAGCGCGTCGCCGGGCTGCTTGCCGTCCTTGTAGAACTCGACGCCGGTGTTGCCCTTGTCCGTCGCCGCGTAGGCGTAGCCCTTCGCCAGCGCCCAGTCGGAGATGACGAAGTCGTTGGCGTACTGCTCGCGGTTGCCGGGGGTGCCCGCGACGACCAGCCCGCCGTTCCAGTCGTCGGGCAGCCGGATCACGAACTGCGAGTCGTGGTTCCAGCCGTGGTTGGTGTTGGTGGTGGAGGTGTCGGGGAAGTAGCCGTCGATCTGGACGCCGGGCACGCCGGACGGGCCGGTCGCCCCGGCCGGGTGCAGGCCCGACCAGTCGGCGGGGTCGGTGTGCCCGGAGGCGACCGTTCCGGTGGTGGTGAGGTCGTCCAGGCAGGACTTCTCCTGGTGCTCGGCGCCCACGACCGTCAGTGGTCTCATCGGCCCGCAGTGCCGGCCGGAGGCGCCGGCCGTCTCGGCGGTGGCGGCCGGGGCGGACGCCAGGGCGGCGGCGGTGAGGAGCGCCGCGCCCGCGGCGAGCGCGGCGGGCCGTCGGCGGCGGGATGTCGTCATATGTCAGCTCCGCTTCAGGTGGTCGGTGAGGGCGGCGCGGAACTCCTCGGGCCGCTCGACGTGCGGGCTGTGCCCGCAGTCGAGGACGACCTCGGTGAAGTTCCCGTACCGCCGCAGCACGGTCCTCGTCTGGGTCACCATCGGCTGGGCCGGGGTGCCGGGGGACCCGGGGACGATTCCGAGGGCGCCCAGGTGGGCGAGGTCGAGCATCGAGGTGTCGGAGACGATCACGTCGGAGTCGCCCCTGACCCACAGGACCGGCGGCTTGGGATCGACGGCGTCCAGGTCGTCCAGCCGCAGGTAGGTGGGGGCCATGGTGTTGAGCACCCCGCGGGGACCGGGTGCGGTGCCGGGCCAGGCGTCCGAGGGGACCGCGTCGCCCGGGTAGTTGTCCTCGCCGACCCTCGTGGTGAGCATCGAGGAGACGTAGACGTCCTCGTCCTCGGTAGCCAGGACCGTGCCGGGCTTGACGTACGTGGCGCGCAGCACGCTCCGCGGCGACAGGGGCGAGTCGGCCGACCGGTCGCCGGCGGCCAGCAGCCGCACGAACTCCGGGTTGGCCGCGCCCGCGCCGCCGCCCGCCCCGTCGGGGTGGTTCAGCGTGCCGTCCGGCCCGTGCGTGCCGCCGAAGCCGTACGGCGAGACCGGGTTGACCAGCGTCACGCTCCGCACGGCCGAGGGCCGGTCGCGCAGCGCCTGCAGCACGACCCCGCCGCCCATGCTCCACCCCACCAGGTGCGCGTCCGGCAGGTCGAGGGCGTCGAGGAGCGCGAGGACGTCGTCGGAGAAGTCCCGCAGGCCGCGGGTGGCGTCGACCGGCGCCGGGTCGCTTCCGCCGAAGCCGCGCAGGTCCACCGCGAGCGGCCGGTAACCGCCGGGCAGGGCGAGCATCGTCTCCCGCCAGAAGACGGAGCTCGACACGTTGCCGTGGACGAACAGCACCGGCTCGCCCCCGGCCACCCCGGAGGTCAGGACGTTCTGGGTGATCCGGGCGGTGGGCACCCGCCGGTTCTCAAGATGCATCGGACGCTCTCCGGTACGGGCTCAGCGGACGGTCGGGGCGGAGGCGGCGTCGCCCTCGGCGCGCACGGTGGCCAGGTCGCGGTCCTTGGTCTCCCGGGCGACGAAGACGGTGATCAGGGTGACCACGGCGGCGATCAGTACGTAGATCATGACCGGCACGGCGGAGCCGTACTGCTGCAGCAGGGCCACCGCGATCAGCGGGGCGATGCCGCCGGCGACGATCGAGGCGAGCTGCGCGCCGACCGACACGCCCGAGTAACGCATCCGGGTGGCGAACAGCTCGGAGAAGAACGCGGCCTGCGGGCCGTACATCGCGCCGTGCAGGATCAGGCCGACCGTGACCGCCAGGGTGACCGCGAAGAAGTTCTTCGTGTCGATCAGCGGGAAGAAGGCGAAGGCCCACACGCCCACCCCGGCCGCGCCGATCAGGTAGACCGGGCGACGGCCGAGCCGGTCGGACAGCGCGCCCCACATCGGGATCGAGAAGAAGTGGATGGCCGAGCCGATCAGCACCGCGTTGAGCACCGTGGGCTTGTCCAGGTCCGCCGCCTCGGTGGCGTACACCAGCACGAACGCGGTGATCACGTAGTAGGAGACGTTCTCCGCGAAGCGGGCGCCGATCGCGATGAGGACGTCGCGCCAGTGGTAGCGGAACACGTCGGCCATGGGCGTGCGCTTGACCGGCTTGTGCTCGGCGTTGGCGACCGCCTGCTGGAAGATCGGCGACTCGCTGATGGACAGGCGGATCCACAGGCCGATCAGCACCAGGACACCGGAGAGCAGGAACGGGATGCGCCAGCCCCAGCTGTTGAACGCCTCGTCGCTCTGGAACGCGGCCAGCAGCGCGAGCACCGCGGTGGCCAGCAGGTTGCCGCCGGGGGCGCCGGACTGCGGCCAGGAGGCCCAGAACCCACGCCGCTTCGGGTCGCCGTGCTCGGAGACGATGAGCACCGCGCCGCCCCACTCGCCGCCGAGGGCGAAGCCCTGGACCAGCCGCAGGGCCGTCAGCAGCAGCGGGGCCGCGGCGCCGACCGTCGCGTAGGTCGGCAGGCAGCCGATCAGGAAGGTCGCGGCCCCCATCAGCAGCAGGCTGATGACCAGGAGCTTCTTACGGCCGAGGAGGTCACCGTAGTGACCGAAGACGAGCGCGCCGAGCGGGCGGGCCACGAAGCCGACGGCATAGGTCAGGAACGCCAGCAGGGTGCCGGTGAGCGGGTCGGACTTGGGGAAGAAGAGGGCGGGGAAGACCAGCGCGGCGGCGGATCCGTACAGAAAGTAGTCGTACCACTCGATCGTCGTGCCGATCAGGCTGGCGGCGACGATCTTGCCGATAGGGGTTCGGGTTTTTTCTGTCATCTCACTCACCAAGGGGTTGCGCTGTTGGGGGGATGTCGGCTCACGGTACGTAGTGACCGGCATCACTCCTATGGGTGCGGTCCCCATAGCCGGAGGAGAGGGTATGTGGGCGCCCGAGATCACGACACCTGACGGGACGGGCGGTAAGGGGGCTTACCCGATTGTGACCTATGTGCCCGGGACGGCGGACCCGGGCGGCGCGGACCCGGGCGGCGCGGACCCGGGCCGGGCCGATGGGCGGCCGCGGGTCCGACCGGTCGCCGGGCCGCGGGAAAGGGCCGCGGGTCAGTTGCTGAGGCGGTGGAGGCGCAGGGCGAGCTGGATCTCCAGCGCCCGGTCGGGGTCCTGCCAGCCCGCGCCGAGGAGCCGGCCGATCCGGTCCAGCCGCTGGGTGACGGTGTTGACGTGGATGTGCAGGGCCTCCGCGGTGCGCGACAGCGAGCCCCCGGAGGCGAAGTAGGCGGTGAGCGTGCGCTCCAGGGCGGTCCCCCGGCGCGCGTCGTAGGTGAGCACCGGGCCGAGCGTCGAGGTCAGGAACGCCTCGATGTCGTGCCCGTCGCCGACGAGCAGCCCGACGAAGCCCAGCTCGGCGGCGCTCGCGCCGTCCCCCGTCCGGCCCAGCGCGAGCAGCGCGTCGGCGCAGCGCTGCGCCTCGCCGTGGGCGGCGGCGATCGGCTCCGAGCCGCGCACCGGGCCTGCGGCGCCCGCCGTGGCAGGGCGGCCGAGGGACGCGCTCAGCTCGGACGCCACCTGTCTGGCCAGGGGGCCGGGCCGGTCGCCGGGCAGCAGCAGAACCACCTCGTCGCCCCGCAGGGCGGCCAGGCCGCCCTTCAGCGTGGCCTGGGAGGAGGCCCAGAACGCGGCGCGCTCGCGCCCCCCGCCGTGGCGGACCACGATCACCACGTGGTCGGCGTTCAGGTCGACCCCGACCCGCCGGGCCCGCTGCGCCAGGCCGTCCAGGCCGGGCCGGGAGATCAGGTCGTCCAGCAGCTCGCCCCTGACCCGGCCCTCGGCCTCGGCGGCGGTGCGCCGTGACAGCAGCAGCAGCGCGGTGACCAGCGCGGCCCGCTCCAGGATGCGCTGGTCGGTGTCGGCCACCGGGTCCTCGTGCCGCAGCACCAGCGTGCACAGCGGCTCGCCGCCGACGTCCATCGAGGCGACCAGCAGGTTGCCCTTGCGGACCGTACGGCCCAGCGCCCGCGACGACCGCGCGGCCTCGGCGATGGCCTCCGCGGTGGTCCCGGCCGCCCGCCCGCCGCGCGCCGGTCCCTTCCCGGACCCGCCCGTCCCCTGATCGGGCGCGTCCTCGCCCGGGTCCAGCGCGCCGACGTCCCCGGTGATCGCCTGCCCGGTCTCGTCCAGGACGACCAGCGAGCCGCCGAGCACCTCGGTGACCACGGCGGCGACGTCCCGGACCCCGCCGCCGCGCAGCACCAGCCCGGCCATCCGGTCGTGCGCCAGCGCGGCCCGCTCCACCGCCTCGCCGTGCGCCTTGGCCTGCCGGCTGGCCTCGCTGAGCTCCTCCAGGGCGTTCCGGGTCTCCTGCAGCAGCCGGGCGTTGTCGATGGCCACCGCCGCGTGCGCGGCCAGTGAGCCGAGCAGCACCACCTCGTCCTGGGTGAACGGCCGCACGCTCCGGTTGGAGGCGAACAGCACGCCGATGACCCGCGCGCCCAGCTTCAGCGGAACGCCGAGGATGGCCACCAGGCCCTCGTCGTGGACGGCCTCGTCGATGTGCGCCTTGTGGTTGAACCGCTCGTCGGAGAAGTAGTCGGCCGTCGCGTACGGCGTGGCGGTCTGGGCGACCAGCCCGCCCAGACCGGCGCCCATGGCCAGCCGCACGTTGCGGAACTTCGCCGACACCGAGCCGTCGGTCACCCGCATCCGGGTGTCGCCCCGCTCGGGGTCGATCAGTGTCATGTAGGCGACGTCGGTGCCCAGGAGCTGCCGGGCCCGGCGCACGATCGCCTCCAGCACGGCGTCGAGGTCGCGCAGTCCCGCCAGGTCGCTCGCCGTGTCGAACAGGGCGGCCAGCTCCGCCTCCCGCCGGGCCCGGCGCCACAGCTGCGCCCGCACCTTCAGCGCGGTGAGCTTGGCGTCCTCCAGCTCGGCGAGCGTGGCCGCGTCCACCCCGGCGGCGCGGGCGGCCAGGATGGGCCCCTCGAACTCGACCGACGACGCTTCCCTGGCCAGCAGTTCGAGGTAGATCCCTACGTTCATACCCTCCATTGTCGCGGCGCTTCCTATCTATCCCGATCTGCCCCGGTATCGCTCACCGCTGGGCACGGGGAGCGGCCCGCCGGGTGCGGGGAGCGGCCCGCCGGCCGTCCCCGCGCCGCGGGCGCGCGGTGGTGCCCGGCCCGCGCCCCGCACGGGCCGGGGGTCAGTGGGCGGTCCAGCCGCCGTCGACGGGCAGGGACACCCCGGTGAGGAACGAACCGTGCGGGCCGCAGAGGTAGGCGACCAGCTCGGCCACCTCCTCCGGCTCGATCAGCCGCTTGATCGCGGCAGGGGCCAGCATGATCTTCTCGATCACCTCGTCCCTGCCGATCCCGTGCGTCTCGGCCTGGGCGTCGACCTGCTTCTCGACCAGCGGCGTGCGGACGTAGGCGGGACACACGCAGGTGGAGGTGACCCCGTGCGGGGCTCCCTCCAGGGCGATGACCTTCGACAGGCCCTCCAGCGCGTGCTTGGCCGTGACGTACGCCGCCTTGTACGGCGAGGCGCGCAGCCCGTGGATCGAGGAGATGTTGACGATCCGGCCCCAGCCGCGCTCGTACATCCCCGGCAGGACCGACCTGACCAGCAGGAAAGGGGCCTCGACCATGACCTTCATGATCTTGGAGAAGACCTCCGGCGGGAAGTCCTCGATCGGCGCGACGTGCTGGAAGCCCGCGTTGTTGACCACGATGTCCGTGCCCGGGGGGAGGGCGTCGGTGAAGTCCGGGGCCGACAGGTCCGCGACCACCGGCGTGCCGGACACCTCCGTGGCCACCTTCGCGGCGGCCTCCGCGTCCATGTCGACCACCACCACGTGCGCCCCGGCGGCGGCCAGGCGGTGTGCGCAGGCACGCCCGATCCCGCTGCCCGCCCCGGTCACCACGGCCCGGCGTCCTGTCAGGTCCATCATGCCGCCGAATGTATGCAATCGGCCGAACACCGGCCCATGTACGCGGTCGCCATAGTCCCATGGTCGGCTATGTGTGCGTCGCGGGTCCCCCGGGGTGCCGGGCGGTCCACCCGCCCGGCCGGGGCGGGCGGCGCGGGACGGCCGCCGGCGGTCCACCCGTTCGGCCGGAGGCGTAGGGCGGTCGCCGGGTGGCCCGCCTCCCTGTCCGGGACGGCCCCCGGCGGTTCGCCTGCCCGTCCGGGACGGCCGTCGGGCGGTGACCGGCGGATCGGTGTCGCGACCGCCGCCCGGTCCTCAGACGGTGACCGGGTAGGTCAGCGCCAGCTCGTCGCCCGGCAGGCCCCGGATGCCCCAGTTGACCTGCGGCGCCTCCAGGAGCACGATCTCCAGGTCCTCGGACGGCAGGCCGAGGACCTCCCGCGCCCTGGCGAACAGGGTGCGGATCAGGTCGCGCTTGGCCTGCGGGGAGCGGCCCTCGAAGCAGATGATCTCCACGATGAGATACCGCTCGCTCCGCTGCGGACAGACCATATCCTCGGCGTCCAGCAGCAGGAACCGGTGGAACCGCTTTTCCGCGGGGAGCTTCCACGCCTCCGTCAGGCAGCCGTGGACGGTGTCGGAGAGCTCCCGGCGCCGGTCGGCCCAGACGTCGCGGCGGCCGTAGAACTTGACCTGTGCCATGGTTCGATTCTCCTGCGGGGAGGCCCCGGACGTCCGTCCGGGGCGGAATCGGGGACACCGAGTCTTCCATGTCTCCCGCGTCTCCCACGGCGTCCCCGGCCGCCTGACGGCCTGACCGTACCCGGGGCGCCGGGCGCGGGTCGTCCGCCGCCGCGTCGCCGTCCGCTCCGCCCATGACCCTCGGGAGCCCCCGCGGCTCCCCGGTCTCCGGCGGGGGAGCCGCGTCAGGACGGTCGCCGGGTCATGGACAGCACGTCCAGCAGGTCGTCGAGCTGTTCCTCGGTGACGGCGCCAGAGGCGACGTGGCCGCGCTCGACGACGACCTCGCGGATCGTCCTGCGCTCGGCGAGGGCCTGCTTGGCGATCTTCGCCGCCTCCTCGTAGCCGACGTACCGGTTGAGGGGCGTGACGATCGACGGGGACGACTCGGCGTACTCGCGCATCCGGTCGGCGTTGGCCGTGACGCCCTGGACGCACCGGTCGGCCAGCAGCCGGGAGACGTTGGCGATCAGCCGGATGGACTCCATGATGTTGCGGGCGATGACCGGCAGCATCACGTTGAGCTCGAAGTTGCCCGAGGCCCCGGCGAACGCGATCGCCGCGTCGTTTCCGATGACCTGGGCGGCGACCATGTGCGTCGCCTCGGGGATCACCGGGTTGACCTTGCCCGGCATGATCGACGATCCCGGCTGGAGGTCGGGCAGGTCGATCTCGCCGAGGCCGGCCCTGGGGCCCGAGCCCATCCACCGCAGGTCGTTGGCGATCTTGTTGAGCGAGACGGCGACCGTACGGAGCTGGCCGGAGAGCTCCACGATCGCGTCCCGCGCGCCCTGGGCCTCGAAGTGGTCGGGAGCCTCGGAGAACGGCAGCCCGGTGGCCTCCCGGAGCTTCTCGATGACCTTGGGCGCGAAGCCGGGCGGGGTGTTGATCCCGGTGCCGACGGCCGTGCCGCCCAGCGGGAGCTGAACCAGGTGCGGGATGGCCGAGCGCACCCGGGCGACGGCGTTGTCGATCTGGGTGGCGTACCCGCCGAACTCCTGGCCGAGGGTGACCGGCGTGGCGTCCATCAGGTGGGTGCGGCCGGACTTGACCACGCCCTCGAACTCCAGCGACTTGCTCCGCAGCGCGGTGGCCAGGTGCCGCAGCGAGGGGATCAGGTGGTAGGTCACCTCGGTCGCGGCGGCGACGTGGATGGAGGTGGGGAAGACGTCGTTGGACGACTGCGAGGCGTTGACGTGGTCGTTGGGATGGACCGGACGGCCCAGCCGCTCCTCGGCCAGGGTGGCGATCACCTCGTTGGCGTTCATGTTGGAGGAGGTGCCGGAGCCCGTCTGGAAGACGTCGATCGGGAACTCGGAGTCCCATTCGTTCTCGGCGACGTCGGTGGCCGCCTCGGCGATCGCCTGCGCCAGGTCCTTCTCCAGGATCCCGAGTTCGGCGTTGACCTCGGCGGCGATCGCCTTGATCAGGCCGAGGGCGGCGATGTGCGGGCTCTCCAGCCCCCGCCCGGATATCGGGAAGTTCTCCACCGCCCGCTGTGTCTGCGCCCGCCACTTCGCGTCCGCCGGAACCTGTACCTCGCCCATCGAGTCGTGCTCGATCCGGTATTCGGTCATGGGTCCAGTCTGCGTCCTGCCGGATAAAGCCGTAATTCAGCATCCTCCGGACGAACCACTCCGGCTCCGGATCGGCCGGCACCGACCGACCGTCCGACCGTCCGTGCGTGCGGCGCCGGTCGTCCGTGCGGCGGCGCCGACCCCCGTCGGCGCCGCCGCGTCTCCGTACGGCGGTGCCGCCGCGTCAGCCCTTCGGCTGCTGGAAGCGGATCATGTTGCCCGCCGGGTCGCGGAAGGCGCAGTCGCGGACGCCGTACGGCTGGTCGATCGGCTCCTGGACGACCTCGGCGCCGGACGCACGGACCTCCTCGAAGACGGCGTCGCAGTCCGGGGTGGCGAAGACGACGGCGCGCAGCAGGCCCCTGGCGAGCAGGTCGCCCAGCGCGGCGACGTCCTTCGGGTCGGCGTTCGGGTCGGCCTCGAGGGTCTCCAGGACGACGTTGACGTCCGGCTGCGACGGCGGGCCCATGGTCAGCCAGCGCGCCTTCCCGTACGCGACGTCGTTGCGGACCTCCAGGCCGAGCGCGTCCCGGTAGAAGGTGAGCGCCTTCTCGGCGTCGTCGACGGTGATGTAGCAGTAGTGCAGGGTGAGTTCCATGCCGATCACGCTATGGCCGGCGATCCCTCCGGGACTTCTCGATTCCTGACCGGTTCGGCGGGACACCGGTCGCCGGGTGTCCGTGAAGGCGGTGCTTGGCGCGGGCCGCCGGATGCCCGTGAAGGCGGTGCGTCAGGCGAAGGCGGCCACCGCCATGATGATGATCACGATCAGCGCGACGGCGGCGATCCCCAGGAGGGCGATCAGGCCGATGCGGGTACGGGGCGGTGTGGTGTTCTGCACGCCCTTGCCGCCCTGCCCGGCGATCGCGAACAGGTCGGTGCCCAGCCCGTGGGAGCGGAGCTGGTCACCGGTGAGCCGGGCCCCGGGGGCGGCTCCGGGGCCCCGCGCGTGGTCCCAGGGTGCTCCGGGTCCGCCGGGATCGCCGTGCGCCCCGACGGGGGGCAGCATGCGGGTGTCCGCGGCGCCCTCGTTCGCCGGTCCCGGCGCCGCCGGGGCACGGGGTGGGAAAGCCTGTGCCGAAGACGGCCCCCGGGCCGGAGACGCGGTCCCGGGCCCGCCGGGTGGCCGGTCATGGGAGCCGGGCGCCTGGTCGCGGGCGGGACCGGGCGCCTGGTCGCGGGCGGGCAGGCGGAGGCCCCCCTGCGGGCGGGCGACCACCATGGTCCGGTCGGCGTCGAACTCCCCGTCCTCACCGGGAGGCGTGCCCGCCGGGCCCCGCGGCGCCGGGGACGCGCCGCCGGGTGCGGAGGGGGCGGACGGTGCGGCACCGGACGCGGCGGGCCGGGAGGCCGGGAGACCGTACGGCGGCGTGGCCGGGCGCCCGGTCTTCGGCGCGGCGGTCCCGGGCGGCCGCGGAGGCTCCGTTGACTGCGGCGGCCGCGGGGGCTGCGGCGAGGGCCGCGGGGGCTGCGGGGCCGGATGCGGGCTCGGCTCCGGGGCCCGGAAAGCGGTGGGCTGGGGAACGGGGGAGGCGGAGGGGTGCGGCGCGGGCGGCGCGGAGGGGACGGGCCGTGCCGCGAACGTGCCGGTGGAGGGGATCTCGTCCGGCGAGGCGGGATGCCCGGCGCCCGGGGCCGCCGGGCCCGCGGGGGCGTCGGCCACGGCGCGGAGCATCGCCATCGCCCTGCCCGGTTCGGGCCGCGCGCGGAAGTCGCGCTCCAGGAGCCGCTCCAGAACGGGCCGCAGCGGCCCGGCCAGCACCGGCGGATCGACCCGGTCGGTCATCAGGGCGGCCAGGGTCTCCGACACCGAGGACCGCTCGTAGGCGGGCCTGCCCTCCACCGCGAAGTACAGCGTGGCGCCCAGGGACCACAGGTCGGACTCCGGACCGGTGTACTCGCCGCGTGCCCGCTCCGGCGGGGTGTATCCCGGCGAGCCGATGACCATGCCGGTGCTGGTGAGGCTGTCGTCCCCCTCGGCCTTGGCGATGCCGAAGTCGGTGAGCACGACCCGGCCGCTCTCGGTGAGCAGCACGTTGCCGGGCTTGACGTCGCGGTGCAGCACCCCCTGGGCGTGGGCGGCGCGCAGCGCCCCGAGGAGGTCGACGCCGATCTCGGCGACGAGCCTGGGCGGCAGCGGTCCCTCCTCCTCGATCACCTGCTCCAGGGAACGGGCGTGCACCAGCTCCATGATGATCCAGGGGCTGTCGCCCTCGATGATCGCGTCATGGACGGTGGCCACCGAGGGGTGGCCGATGCGGGCGGCCGTACGGCCCTCGCGGATCATGCGCTCCCGGAGCTCGGCGCGCTGGGCGTCGCTGAGACCGCGCTCCTGCCGGATCTCCTTGATCGCGACTTCGCGCCCGAGGGAACGGTCGTAGGCCCGCCACACCGTGCCCATCGTGCCCCGGCCGATCGGAGCGATCAGCTCGTAGCGGTTCGCGAGCAGGCGCCTCTGCTGTTCCGGCATGAGAAGAAGATAGCGATTGTTGGTTGTAGATCGCTTTACCCGCGCTTGCGAAGCTTTTTCGGCCAGAGGAGACGCGGCAGCATCAGCCTGATCATCGGCGTCAGGATCGGCCCGAACGGCTGCGGGGCGGGAAGCCGCTCCACCGGCTTGCGGTGCACGCCCTCGGCCGGACGCCGGTGGCCCCGCAGCGGCCCCGTCGGCGTCGGGGTCGGCGCGGCGGGGGCCTGGAACGGGCCCGGCGGCGGCACGAACGACGGGGGAGCGCTCTGCGGGCCGACCCGGTGCAGCCCGCGGTGCTGCGGACGGCGGTTGAACGACGGCACCGTGATCGTCGTGCCGTTCCGCAGCGGGCGGGGGATCGGCTCCTCCACCACCCCGCCGGCCGCCACCCGGGCGAGCAGCAGCGAGGCACGGACCGCGTCGAGCCGGGTCGCCGGGTCGATGGCGAGCAGGCCGCGCAGCACCGGGGTCAGCGGCCCGGCCTTCTCCATCGGGATCGGCTCGCCGCTGGTGAGCGCGGCCAGCGCGGCGGCGGCCGTACGGCGTCCGTGCAGGCCGCGTCCCTCGACGGCGGTGTAGAGGGTCGCGCCCAGTGACCACAGGTCGGCGGCCGGGCTGGCCTTGGCGCCCAGGACGCGCTCGGGGGAGATGTATCCGGCCGAGCCGAGCACCATGCCCGCCTGGGTGATCGGCACGTCCCCCTCCAGCGCGGCCAGGCCGAAGTCGGTGAGCACCGCCCGCTCGGGCGTCACCAGGACGTTGCTGGGCTTGACGTCGCGGTGCAGGATGCCCTTGGCGTGCACGGCGCGCAGCGCGCCGAGGACCTGCCGCCCGATCTCGGCGACCTGGCGGGGCGGGAGCGGGCCGTGATCCTGAAGAAGCTGCTCCAGCGACCTGGCGCGGAGCAGCTCCATCACGATCCAGGGGCGCTCGTCCTCCGTCACCACGTCGTAGACCGTGATCACCGACGGATGGGCGACCATCGCGGTGGCCCGCCCCTCGCGCTCGGTCCTGGTGCACAGCTCGGCCCGGAGGTCCTCGTCGAGGACCAGGGGCAGCCGCACCTCCTTGACCGCCACCTCCCGGTCGAGCCATTCGTCGTGCGCGCGCCAGACGGTGCCCATGCCGCCGCGCCCGACCGGCTCCGCCAGCCGGTAGCGCGCTGCGAGAAGGTATCCGGAGGGCGCACGCATGATTGGCAGCTTACCGATTTGCGTATTGAGACCTGTAGACACCGGGCCGAAACTTCTTGCGATCTTCTGTCAGATTTTCGTACTCGTCATGGTCGATAAACACTCGGTGACCTCCGCCGCCCGTCCGGCTTCCCGGTTTCCCGTGTATTCAGACGCGCGTTCCGGCTTTACGGGTGACGGCCATACCCGGCGCGCATGACGCCGGGCCGCGGCCGCCGCCTTCCGGGGACGGGGCGCTCAGGACGGCCCCGCGCCCGCCGCGTAGGACCACCCCGACCAGCGGTCCACCTCGACGACCACCACGGGCCCCTCCGGCGGGCGGTCGCGGTACGGCGGGTAGCGCGCGGCGAGCCGGGCGAGCGCCCGCTCCCGCTCGGCGCCCTCGCCGGCGATCCGGGCCCGCCCGTCGGCGCGCGCCCACCACAGCCGCGACCAGTCGTCGTCGTAGTGGTCCGCCAGCAGGCACACCCGGTCGTTGGCCGCGATGTTGCGCAGCCGGCGCAGGTCCGTGGTGCGCTTGGGCTTGTGGTCGACGGCGAACGCGATCACGTCGCCGTCGACCTCGAAGGTGACCGGCACGAGGTGGGGCGTGCCGCGGGCGTCGGCGGTGGCCAGCCGGGCGACCCTGGCCGCCCGGAACCTCTCCCTGGCCTCACCCGCGTCCATCGGCGGTCAGCGGCGGCCGATGGACAGGACGGGGCCGGTCGTGTCGGCGAAGAAGTCGTCTCCCTTGTCGTCCACCACGATGAACGCGGGGAAGTCCTCGACCTCGATCCGCCAGACCGCCTCCATCCCCAGCTCGGGGTACTCCAGAACCTCGACCTTCCTGATGCAGTCCTGGGCGAGGCGGGCGGCCGGGCCGCCGATGGAGCCGAGGTAGAAGCCGCCGTGCGCCTTGCAGGCGTCGGTGACCTGCTTGGAGCGGTTGCCCTTGGCAAGCATGATCATGGAGCCGCCGGCGGCCTGGAAGCGCTCGACGTAGGAGTCCATCCGGCCGGCCGTGGTGGGGCCGAAGGAGCCGGAGGCGTAGCCCTCGGGGGTCTTGGCGGGGCCGGCGTAGTAGACCGCGTGGTCCTTCATGTACTGCGGCATCTCGCCGCCGTCGTCGAGGAGCTCGGCGATCTTGGCGTGTGCGATGTCGCGGGCCACGACCAGGGGGCCGGTCAGCGAGAGGCGGGTCTTGACCGGGTACCTGCTCAGCTCGGCGAGGATCTCCGGCATCGGGCGGTTGAGGTCGATGCTCACCACGTCGTCGGAGAGCTGCTCGTCGGTGGTGTCCGGCAGGAACCGCGCGGGGTCGGTCTCCAACTGCTCCAGGAAGATCCCCTCGGGGGTGATCTTGGCCAGGGCCTGGCGGTCGGCGCTGCAGGAGACCGCGATGGCGACCGGGCAGGAGGCGCCGTGGCGGGGGAGGCGGATGACGCGGACGTCGTGGCAGAAGTACTTGCCGCCGAACTGCGCGCCGATGCCCAGCTTCTGGGTCAGCTCGAAGACCTTGGCCTCCAGGTCGAGGTCGCGGAAGCCGTGGCCGCTGGGGGATCCCTCGGTGGGGACGGTGTCGAGGTAGCGGGCGCTGGCGTACTTGGCCGTCTTCAGCGCGAACTCCGCGGAGGTGCCGCCGACGACGATCGCCAGGTGGTACGGCGGGCACGCGGCCGTGCCGAGGGAGCGGATCTTCTCCTCCAGGAAGGCGAGCATCCGCTTCTCGTTGAGGACGGCCTTGGTCTCCTGGTACAGGAACGACTTGTTGGCGCTGCCGCCGCCCTTGGCCATGAACAGCAGCTTGTACTCGTCGGGGTGGCCGTGCGGGTCCTCGGCGTACAGCTCGATCTGGGCGGGGAGGTTGGAGCCGGTGTTCTTCTCCTCCCACATGGTCAGGGGTGCCATCTGGGAGTAGCGCAGGTTCAGCCGGGTGTAGGCGTCGTACACGCCGCGTGAGACGTGCTCGGCGTCGGCGCCGTCGGTGAGCACGTGGCGGCCGCGCTTGCCCATCACGATCGCGGTGCCGGTGTCCTGGCACATCGGCAGCACCCCGCCGGCCGAGATCGAGGCGTTCTTCAGCAGGTCGAGGGCGACGAAGCGGTCGTTCCCGCTGGACTCCGGATCGTCGATGATCTTTCGGAGCTGGGCGAGGTGGGACGGCCGCAGGTAGTGGGAGATGTCGTGGATCGCGGTCTCGGTCAGCAGTCGCAGCGCCTCGGGGTCGACCTCCAGGAACCTGCGGCCCGCGGCCTCGACCACGCGCACCCCGTCGGTGCCGATCAGCCGGTACGGGGTCTCGTCCGGTCCCAGGGGGAGCAGGTCGGTGTAGTCGAACTCGGGCATCGTCTTTGATCCTCCGTGCCGCGTGGCTGCTTCCGGTGCCCCTAGAGGGTAAGCCCTCGTGCCGGGCGCTCCACCCGGGTGGGCGGACGACACGAAAGGAAATAAGTCATTTAATGAACCATTAGCGGCTTATGACGTCTCTTGTCCTTATATGTCCGAAAAAACGAGAGAAGCTAAGAGATGAGGCCGGGTCAGGGACCCGGTGGAAAGCCGAGGGCCGTCATGACTACCGGACACATCGTTATGCTCGCGATCGTCGCTCTCATCATCGTCGCCGGCCTCGCCGTGTCGCTGATCGCCATCACGCTCCGGAACATCAGGGAAGACGGCGGGCAGACGCCTCAGTGGCCGGTGAGCTGGCCGGAGCCTCCCACGGAGCTGCCGCAGCAGCGGGTGAAGCTGCCCCACCAGCGGCGGGCGAGCCTGCCGCGGGCGAAGAGCCGCCAGCCCCACTGAGCGCCCCGCCGTACGGCCCGCCGGGGCCGGGTGAAGGGCCGGTGAGGGCGTCGCGCGGGGAGGCGACGGGAGACCGGCGCGGTCCGCCGAGCCCGATCGCGATCCCGGCGACCACCAGCGCAGCCCCGGCCAGGTCGGGGAGCGTGGGCGCGCCCAGGCCCAGCACGGTGCCCGCGACGATGGCGCCGACCGGCATCATCCCGGCGAACAGCCCGGCGGTCCCGGGCCCGAGACGGGGCAGCGCGCCGTACCAGAGGAGGAACGCGACGGTGGTCACGAGCACCGCCTGGTACGCGAGACCCGCTGCCTCCGCCGCGGACGGCACGCGCAGCATCGCCGTGCCGTCCGCGAGCCATCCGGCGGCGGCCAGCAGCGGCACGGCCAGCGCCGACGAGTAGGCCGACACCCGCACCGCCCCGAACCGGGGCAGCAGCGGCACGGCCAGCAGCGTGAAGGACACCTCGCAGCCCAGCGCCGCCAGCGACCACAGCAGGGCGGGGAGGTCGCCGCTGCCCAGCCCGGTGGCGAGGACGGCCCCCGCGGCCACCACCGTGGCCGCCCCGACCGTCCGCGGCGACGGCCGCCCGCTGATCAGGGCCATGACGATCGGGGACATGCCGAGGACGGTCCCGGCCAGCGCCGGCCCGCCGTGCCGGGCGGCCTCGCTCAGGCACACGTTGAAGGCGGCCAGCCCGAACAGCGCCAGCGCCACCAGCAGGGCCGCCTCCCGGGGGCGGGGCCGCAGGAACCGCAGGCCGGACGCGCGGGCGACGGCGAACAGCAGCACGGCGGCCACCAGGTAACGCAGCGCCTGGCCGCCGTAGACCGGGTAACCGCCGATCGCCTCGGACACCCCGGCCAGGGTGCCGACCATGAACATCCCCGTGGCGGCCTGCACCGGGCCGCGCATCTCCCGGCGTCCCCGGCCGACCGGCCCTCCCCGGGACGCCGTAGGGCCTCCCGCCGGGCCCCCGGCGCCGTCTCCGGCCCCGCCTCCTGATCCTCCCCGGCGGGCCGCGCGGCCGGTGAAGGTGACATCCGCTTTCACGCGGTGAATGCTATGGAGCCAATGGTCCCCGTGAAGGGTCCAATGAAGCTGTAAGAATGAGGACCAATTGGCCGATCTGCACCTCACCATCGACCGCGCGGCGGGCGGGATCACCGGCCAGATCGCCCGTGAACTGCGCGAGGCCGTACGGCGGGGCCGGCTCGCCCCGGGAGAGCGGCTGCCGGCCAGCCGCGAACTGGCCAGGGACCTCGGGCTGTCGCGCGGCGTGGTCGTGGAGGCATACGAGCAACTCGTCGCGGAGGGGTTCCTGGTCTCCCGGGTCGGCGTGGGCACCAGCGTGGCCCCGGCGGCGGGCCGGGCGGGCGACGAGGAGGCCCGCGACCTTCCTGCGCCGGCCGCGGAACCGTACTACGGTCCCCGTTCCACCATTCCCGACCTGGGATCCTTTCCCCGGGAACGGTGGCTCGCCGCGCTCAGGCGGACGCTCGCCACGCTGCCCGCCGACGCGCTGGACTACGGCGACCCCGGCGGCGTCCGGGAACTGCGCGAGGAGCTGGCCGCCTACTTGGGACGGGTCCGGGCGGCCGACGTCCGCCCGGAGAACCTGATGATCGTGGGCGGGGTGGCCCAGGGACTGAGCCTCACGGTCCGGGCCCTGGCCGGACCGCCGCCCGACGGCAGGGCCGGGCGTGACCTGGCCTGGTTCGCCGACCGCGCCACGCGCCCGGAGCCGCCCCCGGGCCGGATCCGGCTGGCCGTCGAGGACCCGGCCAGCCTGCGGCAGCTCCCTCTGCTGCACACCGCAGGGGCCGACCTGGTCACGGTGCCGGTGGACGAGGAGGGCGTCGACGTCCGCGCCCTGGCCGCCACCGGCGCGCGGGCGGTGCTGCTCACCCCCGCCCACCAGTACCCCACCGGTGTGGTGCTCTCCCCCCGCCGCCGCGCCGAGCTGATCGAGTGGGCCGCGGGGACGGGGGCGACGATCCTGGAGGACGACTACGACGCGGAGCTCCGCTTCGACCGCGACCCGGTGGGCTGCCTGCAGGGGCTCGCCCCGGACCGGGTGGTCCTGGCCGGGAGTGTGAGCAAGTCGCTGGCGCCGGGCCTGCGCCTCGGCTGGGTGGCGGCCCCGCCGGAGATCGCCGAGTCGATACGGCGGGCCCGCGGCGAGCTGGACCTCGGCTCACCGGTCCTGGAGCAGTACGCGCTGGCGGACCTGATCCGTGACGGCGGCTACGACCGGCACCTGCGGAGGATGCGCCGGGAGTACCGCGTCCGGCGCGACGCCCTCACCCGGGCGCTGGCCGGGCACCTCCCCGAGGTCACGGTGCGCGGCGTCTCCGCGGGACTGCACCTGCTCGCCGAGCTGCCCGGCGACTGGGACGAGCGGCAGGCCGCCGAGGCCGCCGGGCGGTGCGGCCTCGGCGTTGAACCGGTGGGCCCGATGCGGCGCGCGCCGGGGCCGCCCGCGCTGGTCATGGGGTTCGCCCGGCTGCCGGCCCACCGCGCGGCCGAGGCGGTCCGGGCCTTCGCCCGCGAACTCCACGAGTTCCACGAGACCCGGGAACTCCACGAGACCCGGGAACTCCATGAGCCCCGAGAGCTCCACGAGATCCGCGAGCTCCGGGAGTCTTGAGAGAACCCGGGAGGAACCCGGGAACCCCGCGGGACCCGCGAGTTTCGGAAGCTTCGCGGGTCCCGCGAGCCCCGCGGAACCCGGGCGGACCACCGGTCCGGCGCCGACGGATCATCGATATGTCCTGACAAACCTTGACTGACCAGGATTCCTTGCCTAGAACGGGAGTTCCAGCGGCTTGTCCCACGGAGGCGTCATGCGCGGTGCTCTGCCGTACGTCAGCCGGCCCGGCGTGCTTCCCGCCGTGCCCCCGGTCGCGCGTTCCCGGCGCGGAACGGCGGTGACCCCGTGAGGACGGCCGGAGCCCCCATCTCGTGGGGGGTGTGCGAGGTCCCGGGCTGGGGCCGCCAGCTCGACCGTTCCCGGGTGCTCGCCGAGATGCGGGACCTCGGCCTGACGGCCACCGAGCTCGGGCCCTACGGTTTCCTGCCCCTCTCTCCGACACGCTGCCGCTCCATGCTGGAGGGGTACGGCCTGCGCGCCGTCGGCGGGTTCGTCCCCGTGGTCCTGCACGAACCCCGCTACGACCCCCTCCCCGAGGTGCGCGCCGCCCTGCGGGCGTTCCGGGACGGCGACGTGGAGGTGCTCGTGCTCGCCGCGGCCGCGGACGAGGAGGGGTACGACAAAAGGCACGCCCCGGGCGCCCAGGGCCGCGACGCCAGACACGTCCCGGACGCCCAGGGCTGGAAGACCCTGCTGGCCAACCTGAAGCGGATCATGAAGACCGCGGAGGAGTTCGGCCGTACGGTGACCCTCCACCCGCACGTCGGGACCGTGGTGGAGAGTGCCGAGGAGGTGGAGCGCGTCCTCGACGGCAGCGCCGTGCCGCTCTGCCTGGACACCGGCCACCTGCTCGTCGGCGGCGCCGACCCCGCCGGGGTGGCCGCCCGGGCCGCCGGGCGGATCGCCCACGTGCACCTCAAGGACGTCGACGCCGGTCTCGCCGCGCGGGTCAGGGCGGGGGAGACGCCCTACGCCCGCGCGGTGCGGGAAGGGCTGTACCGGCCCCTGGGCCGGGGCGATGTGGACGTCGCGGGCGTCGTCACGGGCCTGGCCGCCGCCGGATACGACGGGTGGTACGTCCTGGAGCAGGACGTCGTCCTCGGCCAGGACGATGACGCCCCCCGGCGGCACATGGCGGAGAGCCTGGCCTACCTGCGCGGCCTCGACGGCGGGCCGGCCGCCGGGGAAGAAGGGCCGTGAGCGAGGCCGTGCGGGCCGCCACGCCGCCGATGCCGCTTTCGGGCGGCGATCCGGGGGAAACGCCCGAACGGGCCCGCACCGCCTGGCGCGCGGCGCTCCGGCTCCCCGGCGCGCGGGGGCTTGTGACCGGCCGCGCGTTGCTGTACCCCTCCGATGACGACGTGGCCGCGGCCGGGGACACGGCCGTGGGAATGCTGGAGGTTGCACCGATGAGCGAGCGACCCGACCGCGACACCCGATCCGGGCCCGCCCGGACGCCGCACGCCGGGCCCGCCGCCCAGGCGCCGGCCGGGGAGGCGCCATGACGTTCGTCCCGGCGGGCAGCACGGCGCGGTCCCCCTGGGCCCTGTGGATCACTCCGGAGACGGCGGGCTGGACCTACGCCGGCCTCCGCGTGCTCTGCCTGTCCGGCGAGAGCGTCGACTTCTCCACCGGCGACGAGGAGATGCTGGTCCTGCCGCTGTCTGGCTCGTGCGAGGTCCGCTGCGACGGGACGCGGTTCGTCCTGCACGGCCGTACCTCGGTCTTCTCCGAGATCAGCGACTTCGTCTACCTCCCCGTCGGCGCGAGCGTGCGGATCACCGGCTCGGGCCGTTTCGCGTTCCCCGCCGCCCGTGCGCGGCGCAGCTTCCCCGTCCGGTACGGCGCGGCGCGCGACGTGCCCGTCGAGGTGCGCGGGGCCGGGCAGGCCACCCGCCAGGTCAACAACTTCTGCGCGCCCGACGCCTTCGAATGCGACAGGCTGGTCGCGGTGGAGGTGCTGACCCCGGGCGGCAACTGGTCGTCCTACCCGCCGCACAAGCACGACACCGCCTCGGCGTGCGAGGCGGTGCTGGAGGAGATCTACTACTTCGAGGGCGGGCCCGGCTACCAGCGGGTCTACGGCGGTCACGAGACGCTGGCGGAGGTGGCGGGCGGGGACGTGGTGCTCGTGCCGCGCGGCTACCACGGCCCGTCGATGGCCGCCCCCGGCTACGACCTGTACTACCTCAACGTGCTGGCCGGCCCCGCGGAGAAGCGGACCATGGCCTGCGCCGACGATCCCCGGCACGCCTGGGTCCGCTCCTCCTGGGCCGAGCAGACGATCGACCCGCGTGTCCCGATGGCCAAGGCGCCGTGATGAGCACCGTCCGGCTGACCGTGGCGCAGGCGCTGGTGCGGTTCCTCGCGACGGTCCCCGGCCCGGCGCCGGAGACCACCGCCTGGTGGGACGTCCCGGTCGCCGAGGTGTCGCGGGACCCGGTGACCCGGGCGGCGCGGGAGCGCTACGAGGACGCCAGACGCGACCGGCGCCCCTACCTCTGAGGACCGGGCCCCTGAACCGGGCCCCTGAACCGGGTCTCTGGAGCGGGCCTCTGAGGACCGGGGCGGACGCGCGCCCGCTCCGGCCGTCGCGGCGGCTAGGGTCGAAGGCGTGGAAAGTTCTCAGCCTCCGGTCGTCCCCGGTCGCGGGGGAGAGCCCCGCCCCGGCGACCTGCGGGCGGGCATCGCCGACCGGGAGCGGGTGGCCGCCGTGCTCGGCGACGCGCTCGCCGACGGGCGGCTCGACCCCGCCGAGCACGAGGAGCGCGTCGAGGCGCTCTACCGGGCCAGCACCCTCGGGGAGCTCACCGCGCTCACGGCCGACCTGCTTCCCCCCGAGGCCCAGCCGCTGCGGACCGACATCCGCGCGGTGACGGCGTTCTTCGGCTCACAGGAGCGCTCGGGCCGCTGGGTGGTGCCCACCCGCTTCCCCGCGACCGCGATCTGCGCCAACGTCGTGCTCGACCTGCGCGAGGCCATGCTGCAGTCGAGCCGCGTCACCGTCCAGGCCACGGTGCTGTGCGGAACCCTCACGCTGATCGTCCCGGAGGGCGTCCGGATCGAGATGGCCGCCTCGACCGTCATGGGCGGCATGCACAACCAGGTGCCGCCCGCGCCCGGCGGTCCGGTCATCGAGATCACCGGGATGGTCGGCATGGGGAGCGTCGTGGCCAAGCCGCCCAAGCGCCCACGACGCTCCTGGTTCCGCCGCTGACGGCCCCGCCGCTCACGATCCCGTCGCCGGGTCCGCTCCGGCCCGGTCCGTGCGAGGTCCGGCTCACACCGGGCCCGGACTGCGGCGGGCTCAGCTCGCGCTGTCGAAGTTGATCGCGCTGTAGGCGCGCAGCTTCCAGAGCTGGTGCTCGCTCTCGATCCTGCGGATCGTGCCGGACCGGCCCCGCATGACCAGGGAGTTGGTCACGGCGTGCCTGCCGTGGTAGCGGACGCCCTGCATGAGCTCGCCGTCGGTGATCCCGGTGGCCGCGAAGAACACGTCGTCGGACCTGACCAGGTCGTCGGTGGTCAGCTTGGCGTCCAGGTCGAGGCCGGCGTCCAGCGCCCGGCGCCGCTCGGCGTCGTCCTGCGGCCACAGCCTGCCCTGGATGACGCCGCCCAGGCACTTGATCGCGCAGGCCGCGATGATGCCCTCGGGGGTGCCGCCGATGCCGAGCATCAGGTCCACGCCGGTGCCCCGGCGGACGGCCATGATCGCGCCGGCCACGTCGCCGTCGGTGATCAGCTTGATCCGCGCGCCGGCCTCCCGGACCTCCCTGATGATCTTCTCGTGGCGGGGCCGGTCGAGGATGACCACGGTCACGTCCGACGGCTCACCGCCCTTGGCACGTGCCACGGCGGCGATGTTGTCGGCCACGGGCGCGTCGATGTCCACCGCGTCGGCGGCGTCCGGGCCGGTGACGAGCTTGTCCATGTAGAAGACGGCCGAGGGGTCGTACATCGAGCCGCGCTCGCTGACCGCGATCACCGAGATCCCGTTCGGCATGCCGAGGGCGGTCAGGCGGGTGCCGTCGATCGGGTCCACGGCCACGTCGCACTCGGCGCCGCTGCCGTCCCCCACCTCCTCGCCGTTGTAGAGCATCGGCGCGTTGTCCTTCTCGCCCTCGCCGATCACCACCACGCCCCTCATCGACACGGTGTTGATCAGCTGGCGCATCGCGTTCACCGCGGCGCCGTCGGCACCGTTCTTGTCGCCGCGCCCGACCCAGCGGGCGGCGGCCATCGCGGCGGCCTCGGTGACCCGGACCAGCTCCAGGGCGAGGTTGCGGTCGGGCGCGTGCTCACCCGTGGCGAGTGCGGCGGGGACGGACATCTGGTCGGACATGGAGAAGGGCCCCTCTCGTCGATTACGACAACGATCGTAGTTGTCCCCCTTTTCTGCCCGGCTGGGGAGGATAATGTGCCGTCCCGACTCCACCTCCCGCCCGAGAGCGGGGGTTCCCACAGAGGTGATCGATGAGCGGCGAAACGGTACGGCCCGCGGCACGGCCGGTGGCCGGCGCGTCCCAGCGGGGCTCCGAGCGGGGCGCCGCCACGCGCGTCGCGCTCCTGGCGGCCGCGCGGGAGACCTTCGTCGAGAGCGGCTTCGCCGAGGCCGGGGTCACCGACGTGGTCGGACGGGCCGGGGCCAGCGTCGGCAGCCTCTACCACCATTTCTCCGGCAAGGCCGACCTCTACCTGACCCTGTTCGAGGAGTTCCAGACCCGCCAGACCCAGCGGACCAGGCAGGCCGTCCAGGAGGCCCGCGCCGGCGGCGAGAGCGACCCGATGCGGCTGTTCATCGCCGGGGCCCGCGCCTACCTGGAGGGGTGCCTGGCCGAACGCGAGCTGTCCGCGCTGTTCCTGCGCGGCGACGGGCCGCCCGGCTTCGAGGTCGTCATGCGCGACCGGCTGCGCCAGTGGGCCAAGCGCAACGCCACCCTCTTCGACGGGGACGAGGGCGCGCTGGTGGTGGTCCTCACCGGGGCGCTGGCCGCCGCCGTGTCGGAGGTCGCCCTCTCGGAGGACGAGGCCGCCTCCCGCGAGCTGGCCGAGAACGTACTGGCCATCATCGGGCAGATCCGCCGCCCCTGACCCTCCTCGGAGGGCCATCCCCTCCGGTGGCCCCGGCGGTGCCGGCCACCCGGGAGGACCGGGGGCGTCCCCGGCTCGGGGACGCGGACGCGCCTTCCCGGAGGCTCCGGGACGCCTCGCCGTACCCGCCCCGGAGAACGGACCGCCCCGCCGGGCGGCTAGTCTCGACAATCGTGCGACGGTTCACTCAGGGTCTCTACGGCTACGCGTTCGCGATGCTCGTCTGCCTCGCGGCCGTCGGCCTCTTCCTGCTGGTCACGCCGCAGAGCAGGACCGAGCACATCCCCAGGGTCGACTACTCGATGGACGTGGCCAACCTGCGCCGCTCCGCGCCGTACGAGGTGTGGGCGCCGTCCCAGGTGCCGGCCCGCTGGATCCCGAACAGCTCGCGGGCGACCCAGGAGAAGGGCGTGACGACGTGGCGGCTCGGGTTCGCCACCGCCCGCCGCTCCCACGCGATGCTCGCCCAGAGCGACGAGAAGCCCGCCGCCGGCTTCGCCTCCCGGATGGCCGGCACCACCGAGGTCACCGGGAACGTCCAGATCGGCGGCGTGACCTGGGAGCAGCGCTTCCGCGAGGACAAGAACCAGCGCTCCCTCGTCCGGCTCCTGCCCGACGCCACCGTCGTCGTCACCGGCACCGCCCAGTGGGACGAGCTGACCGCCCTGGCCGCCTCCCTCAGGCAGCAGCCGAAGCCGACCCCCTGACGCGCTCCCGGCGAGGCCGGGGGGCCGGAGATCAGAAGGGCGAGTCGCCCGACAGGTCGGGCTGGCGGCGCTGCGCCATGGCGGCGGCGAGCTTCACCCGCGCGCCCTGCAGCCATTCCTCGCACACGGTCGCGAGCCTCTCGCCGCGCTCCCACAGCTCGATCGACTGCTCCAGCGTCAGCCCGCCCGCCTCGAGGCGGCGGACCACCTCGGTCAGCTCCTCGCGCGCCTGCTCGTACGACGGTGTCTTCTCATCGGCCACGTACCCACCATAGGCCGTACGGCCCGGCTCCCCGGTCCTCCCGCGGCCGTCACGGACACGTCCGCGGCGGAACGCCCGCTCCGGCGCCACCGGTCCGCCCCGGGGCCGTCCCCGGAACCGTTCCGTCCGGTGGTCAGCCGGTCGGCTCCGCGTCCCTCCGGACCGCCACCCGGTCGTCGGAGAACCGGACCGTCAGCTCCTCGCCGGGGGCGGTGTCGCGGGCCAGCCGTACGACGTCGCCCGAGGGGCGCTGCACGATCGCGTAACCGCGTTCCAGGGTCGCGGCGGGCGACAGCGCGACCAGGCGGGCCCGCAGGTGCGTCAGCGAGTCTCCCGCCCGGTCCAGGGAGGCGGTCAGGCTGCGCCTGGCGCGTTCCCTGAGCTGCTCGGCCTGCTCGGCCCGGCGCTCCACCTCGCGGACCGGGTCGGCGAGCGAGGGGCGGGAGCGGACCGCGGACAGCCAGGCCGTCTCGCGGTCCAGCCAGCCGGCGGTCACCCGGCGCCCCCGGTCGCGGAGCTGGCGGATGAGGGTGAGCTGCTCTCCCACATCCGGGACGATCTTCTTGGCCGCGTCCGTGGGCGTGGAGGCCCGCACGTCGGCCACCAGGTCGAGCAGCGGGTTGTCCTGCTCGTGGCCGATCGCGCTGACCACCGGGGTCAGGCACGCCGACACCGCCCGGACCAGCGACTCGTCGGAGAAGGGCAGCAGGTCCTCCATGGACCCGCCGCCCCGGGCGATCACGATGACGTCGATCTCGCCGTCCGCGTCGAACTTGCGCAGCGCCTCGGTGACCTCGGTCACCGCGTACGGCCCCTGAACCGCCACCGGCTCGACCTTGAACCGCACGGCCGGCCAGCGGCGCCGGGAGTTCTCCAGCACGTCACGCTCGGCGGCCGAGTCGCGGCCGCAGATCAGCCCGATCGTGCCGGGCAGGAACGGCAGCCTCCGCTTGCGGTCCACCCCGAACAGGCCCTCGGCGGCGAGCACCTGGCGCAGCCGCTCCAGCCGTGCCAGCAGCTCGCCCACGCCCACCGGGCGCATCTCCAGCGCGGTGAACGCGAAGGATCCCCGGTTGACCCAGAAGTCGGGCTTCAGGTTCATGACGACCCGGGCGCCGTCCACCGGCCGGGGGACCGTCGCCTCGTAGACGCCGCGCGGGCAGGTGACCCGCGCCGACATGTTGGCCACGGGGTCGCGCAGCGTCAGGAACACCGTGCCGCCGCGCGCGGTCAGCTCGGTGATCTGGCCCTCGACCCAGACGGTGCCGAGCTTGCCGATCCAGCCGCCGACCATCTGCAGGACCGTGCGGACCGGCAGCGGCTGCTCCGGTGTCGTCTTCGAGCTCATGGCCGGAGCCTACGCGTCGCCGGCGCCTACTCGGCGGCCGCCAGCTTGGCCAGGCGGTTCTCGTACATCCGCATGACCTCCGGGCGGGCCGTGGTGGCCCGCTCGTAGTCCAGCAGCAGCCGGATCTGCTCGGCGGACCTGCCGCGCATCCGGGCGCGCAGCGAGGCGACCGTCAGCCGGCCGTACCCGGGCATCGGCTCCTCGGGCAGCTCGACGGCCGCGATCGTCGGCTCGACGCCCTCGGGCCGGGCGGTCTTCGTGCCGGTGACCTCGACCACGGTGGTGTCGGCCTCGCCGGGGGCGGCGACGCGGACCTCGGTGACCTCGACCTCGGCGGCCGGCGGCGCGGCGACAGCGGCCTCGGTGATCCTGACGGCTTCGGCGGCCTCGGCGGCCGGGGGCTCGACGGACACGGGCTCCGTGGTCGCGGCGGGCTTCTCCCCGGCGTCCGGCGTGGCGGTCGCGGCTCCGGCGGCTTCGGTGGCTCCGGCCTCGGCGGCCTTGGGCTTGGCGGTCTTGGCCGGCTTGGCGGTCTTGTCCTTGGCAGGCTTCGCTGCCTTGGGCTTCGCCGCCTTGGGCTTCGCGGCCTTCGGCGCGGCGGCCTCGGGCGCGGCGGGCTCCGGCTCCGCCACCTCGGCCTCCGTGGCCTCCGCGGCTTCCGCGGCCTTCGGCTCGGCGGTCTCGGCCACGGCGGTCTCCGGGACGGAAGTGCCGGCCTCGGGCTTGGCGGTCTTGGGCTTCGCGGCCTTCGGCTCGTCGGCCTTCGGCTTCGTGGCCTCGGCTTCGGTGGTCTCGGGCTTCGCGGGCTCCGGCTCCGTGGCCTCGGTCCCGGTGGGCTCGGGCTTCCTGGCCTCGGGCTTCGCGGTCTCGGATCCGGCCGCCTCGGGTTCGGCGGTCCTGGACTTGGCCGGGGCGAAGATGACCGGCTCGGGGCGGGCCTTGGCGCCGTTGGACCCCGCCCTGGCCTCCTCGGCGGGGGCGGTCTCCCCGGCCGGGGACGCGGCGGCGTCCTGACGCGGGGCGAAGATGACCGGCGCGCGGCGCGGCTTCTCGCGCGGCTCCTCGTCGGCGTCCCGCGCGGTGTCCAGCCCGGACTGCCCGGCCTGCCCGGTCCGTCCCGCCGGCTCGGCGGCCTCCCCGGCCGGTCCGCGCCGCTCCTCGGCCTCCTCCTGGTTCGTCAGCCGCTTGATCGTGCTCCGTACGCGGTCACCGAGCAGCAGGGCCTGGCCGACCCCGCTCAGCGCCGACTGGAGCATGTGAAGAGGCAGGTCTTTGGCTTTTCTGGTGACATCTCGGATGATGTTGGGGACCGTCATGTCGTCTCCCTGGAGGTCTGTTCCCGGCTACATAGTCTGGCAAGACCTGTGTCGGCTGAGTTCGTCGATGGGTGGGCGGGCCCGGCGGTGGCTCCACGTAGCATGAGAACATGACTTTCGAGACCCCCGCGACTCGGCGCGTCCTCGTGGCCAGGCCGCGCGGTTACTGCGCCGGCGTCGACCGTGCGGTCCAGGCCGTGGAGAAGGCGCTGGAGCTGTACGGCGCGCCGGTCTACGTGCGCAAGCAGATCGTCCACAACACCCACGTGGTCCGGACGCTGGAGAAGCGTGGGGCGATCTTCGTCGAGGAGACCGAGGAGGTGCCCGAGGGCGCCATCGTCGTCTTCTCGGCCCACGGGGTCTCCCCGGCGGTCCACCGGGAGGCCGCCGAGCGCGGCCTGCGGACCATCGACGCCACCTGCCCGCTGGTGACCAAGGTCCACAACGAGGCCAGGCGTTTCGCCTCCCAGGACTACGACATCCTGCTCATCGGCCACGAGGGGCACGAGGAGGTCGAGGGCACCGCCGGTGAGGCGCCCGACCACATCCGGCTGGTCGACGGACTCGACGCCGTCGGCACCGTCGAGGTCAAGGACCCCGACCGGCTCGTGTGGCTGTCGCAGACCACGCTGTCGGTCGACGAGACCACCGAGACGGTCACGCGGCTGAAGGAGCGCTTCCCCAACCTGATCGACCCGCCGAGCGACGACATCTGCTACGCCACCCAGAACCGCCAGGTCGCGGTGAAGGAGATCGCGGCCGCCTCGCAGCTCGTCATCGTCGTCGGCTCCCAGAACTCCTCCAACTCCAAGCGGCTGGTGGAGGTCGCCCTCGACCACGGGGCCGACGCCTCCCACCTCGTCGACGACGCCTCGTTCATCAGGGACGAGTGGCTCGACGGCGTCACCACGGTGGGCGTGACGAGCGGCGCCTCGGTGCCCGACGAGCTCGTGACCGAGGTCCTGGCCCACCTCGCCGAGCGCGGCTTCGCGGACGTCGAGGAGGTCGAGTCGGTGCAGGAGAGCGTCCGCTTCGCGCTCCCGCACGAGCTGCGCAAGGACCTCCGCGCCGGCGTCTGATCCCGCGCCTCACCCGCGCGCCCGCCGTACGGCGGGCGCGCGGCCGCCGGGCCCCGTCCGGGAGAGCCCCGCGGCCACCGGGCGCGCGAGCACCCGGGGCACGGAATCGCGGGAACACCCGGACGCGCAGGAGAACGCCCGCGCGGAGAACGCCCGCTCGGGGGAGCGGCTCAGGCGTCCTCGCGCGGCGTGCCGTACACCTTCGGCTCGAAGTAGCCCTCGGGCTCGGGTGCGAAGGCGCCGGCCTCGCCCCGGCGCGGGCGCGGGACGGTGGCGGGGCCGCCGGCCCGAAGTTCCTCCCGCAGCTCCCGCACGCATCCGGCCAGGCCGCGCCGCCAGGCGACGGCCAGCACCAGCAGCGAGCCGCCGAACAGCCAGGGGGCGCCCGCCGACAGCGTGGTGAACAGGCCCAGGCCGAGCGTCCGGAGCGGCGAGGCCGACCCCAGGGACCTGACCGCCTCGGCGAGCAGCGTCGCCGCGAAGAAGACCAACGGCGGCGAGACCACCAGGGTGAGCAGGTCGCGCCGGTTCACCAGGGCCACCGCGACGGCGCATCCGGCGACGAACGCCGCCCCGGTCAGGGCGGGCGGCCCGAACAGCGCCTGCAGGAGGCAGCCCAGCAGTGTGAACGCCAGCACGGAGACCACGGCGCCCCGGGCGGTCAGGCGGACGCCGCCGCCCCGCCCCCGCTCGTTCACACGATCACCCCGCCAGGCGGCCGTCCGTCGCCTCGACCGTTCACACTCGCTCCCTCGACCCCGGGTCCCTCGTCGCCGCGTCCCGCGCCGCGGCACCGGGGCTCGCGGCGATGAGGGAAAGGCTAGGACAGGTCGTTCGCCAACTTACCGTTCAACCGGGACACAAGAGGCGCGCTTGGCCCCTCTTCTCCCAGCAGTTCCGGGGCGGTGAGCGCGCGGGCGAGGTCCTCGACCGGACGGGGCGCGTCGAGGTCGCCCTCCACCAGCCCCAGGTCGTTCAGCTTCCGCGCGCTCACCAGCACCCGGGTCTCCAGCGAGCCGACGGCCCGGTTGTAGGACTCCACGGCCCGGCTCAGAGACCGGCCCAGCGTCTCCACGTTCCGCCCCATGCTGCCCAGCCGCTCGTACAGCTCCTTGCCGAGGTCGAAGACCGCCCGCGCGTTCTCGCTGAGCGCGGCCTGCTGCCAGGCGTACTGCGCGGTGCGGAGCATGGTGATCAGCGTGGTGGGGGTGGCGATGTGGACGCGCCGCCGCATGGCGTGCTCCAGCAGCTCCGGGTCGCGCTCCAGCGCCGGGGCCAGGAACGCCTCGCCCGGGATGAACAGCACCACGAACTCCGGCGCCGGGCTGAACGCCTGCCAGTAGCTCTTGGCGGCGAGCCGGTCCACGTGCTCGCGCACGTGCCGGGCGTGGGCGTCGAGCCGGGCGGCGCTGCGGCCGGGGTCGCCGGACTCGGCGGCCTCCAGGTAGGCGGCCAGGGAGACCTTGGAGTCGACCACGACGTTCTTGCCGCCGGCGAGCCGTACGACCATGTCGGGGCGGAGCGCGCCGTCGGCGGTGGTGACGCTCGCCTGCTCGTCGAAGTCGCAGAACCGCTGCATGCCCGCGATCTCGGCGACCCGGCGCAGCTGCAGCTCGCCCCACCGGCCCCGGGCCTCTGGCCGCTGCAGGGCGCGGACCAGCGTGTCGGTCTGCAGGCGGAGCCGGTCGTTGCTCTCGCGGACGATGTCGATGTGCCTGGCCAGCTCTGCGTGCGCGGCGCGGCGGCCCGACTCGGCGTCGCGCAGCTGCGCCTCGACGCGGGCGAGGGTGTCCTTCAGCGGCTCGACCAGGTGCTCGACGGCCTGCTTGCGCCGTTCCAGCTCTCCGGCGGCCTCGGCGCGGCCCGCGGCCATCCGGGACTCGGCCATCTCCAGGAACCGCAGGTTGCTGGCGTCGAGGGCGCGGGCCGACAGGGCCTGGAACCGCTCGGCGAGCTGCTCCTCGACGTAGGCGGCCTTCTCCTCGGCGGCCCTGGCGCGCGCCTCGGCGTCGGCCACGCGGGCGCTCGCCTCCGCCGCGCCGGAGGAGGCGCGCGCCCTGCCGAGCAGGAACCCGATCGCGAGTCCCGCGGCGAGGCCCATGGCGAGCTGGAAGACGAGTGCCGTGACATCCACCCCGGAATGATCGCAGGCCCGGCCGTTCCCGGCCTTCCGACACGCCTTTCCGGCCGGTCACGCATTTCACCTGCGAGAGCACGTATCGTCACTCTTGGTACTTGTTCATGCTCGGAAGGTGATGATCCGATGGGCGCGAAAGGCTCGCAGCCGAAGACGGCGCTGGCCCTCGTCGGCGCGATCCTGGCCGTGCTGGCGGCGATCGTCGCCGCGAGCGTGTACGTCTCCGGGCGCACCAGCCCGCGTCCCGCCCCGGGCGCCCTCTCGCTGGCGTGGGAGCGGGGCGCCTGTGTGAGCCGGGACGGCGTCCGCTTCGGCCTGGTGCCGTGCGGGTCGGCCGACGGGCGGGTGCTGTCCGTGGTCGGCGACCGGCCCGAGGACTGCCCGGCCGACACCGACGAGATCGTCGGGCTCATGGAGGTCCCCGCCGGGACCACCCCGGCCCCGCCGTCCCCGCCCTCGGGGTCGTCCGCGCCGCCGATTTCCCAGGTCTCCGGATCGTCCGCGCCGCCGGTCTCCCCGACCCCCGGCTTCTCCTCGCCGCCGGCCTCGTACAGCCGTACGGCGTGCGTCCGCAACCTGGCCGCCCCGCATCCGGGCGACCCCGGCGCGGGAGGCGGGGTGCTGCGCGCCGGCGACTGCGTGACCGCGCGCGGCGGGGAGCGCCCGTGCTCCTCCGGCGGCTGGTACGGCAGGGCGCTGGCCGTGGTGGAGCGGGCCGGGCAGTGTCCGGCGGCCACGCTCGACTCCCTCGCCGCGGGTCCCCGTACGATCGTCTGCCTGGGGCGGGAGGGCAGGATCCCCGCGGTGGGGGACTGCGTGGCCGAGCCGCGTGGCCGGGCCGAGGCCCGGGGCGCGCTCGGCAGGATCCCCTGCGGGTCGGCCCGCGCGTGGGCCAAGGTGACGGCCAGGACCACCGCCGCCGCCCTCTGTCCGCCCGGCTCCGACCGCTATCTGCAGACGAGCGGACAGGCCGTCTACCGCCCCGTGACGTGCCTCCGGCGGATAGCAGTGCGTGATTCACCGTAAACTCGGCTGACGTGAGCCTGAGCATCGGCATCGTCGGACTTCCCAATGTAGGCAAGTCGACGCTTTTCAACGCGCTGACCAAGACCGCCAACGCCCTGGCGGCGAACTACCCGTTCGCCACCATCGAGCCCAACGTGGGCATCGTCGGCGTTCCCGACCCGCGCCTGGAGAAGCTGGCCGAGATCTTCGGCTCCGCGAAGATCCTCCCGGCGAAGGTGGAGTTCGTCGACATCGCCGGCCTCGTCCGGGGCGCCTCCGAAGGGCAGGGGCGCGGCAACCAGTTCCTCGCCAACATCCGCGAGACCGACGCCATCTGCCAGGTCATCCGGGTCTTCGGTGACCCCGACGTGACCCACGTGGACGGCGCCGTCTCGCCCGAGCGCGACATCGAGACGATCAACACCGAGCTGATCCTCGCCGACCTGCAGACCCTGGAGAAGGCGGTCCCGCGTCTTCAGAAGGAGGCCCGGACCAACAAGGACCGCCGGGCCGCGCTGGAGGCGGCCGAGGCCGCGGTCAAGCTCCTCGACGGCGGCACCACCCTGTACGCCGGGGCCAAGGGCGCCGGCATCGACCCGGCCGACCTGCGCGACCTGCACCTGCTGACGGCCAAGCCGTTCCTGTACGTCTTCAACCTGGACGCCGACGAGCTGACCGACGACGAGCTGCGGGCCCGCCTGTCGGCGCTCGTCGCCCCGGCCGAGGCCGTGTTCCTGGACGCCAAGATCGAGTCCGAGCTGGTCGAGCTCTCCGACGACGAGGCGCTGGAGCTCCTGCAGTCGGTCGGGCAGGAGGAGTCGGGTCTGTCGCAGCTCGCCAGGGTCGGGTTCGAGACCCTCGGCCTGCAGACCTACCTGACCGCCGGCCCCAAGGAGACCCGGGCCTGGACGATCCGCAGGGGCGCCACCGCCCCCGAGGCGGCCGGGGTCATCCACACCGACTTCCAGCGGGGCTTCATCAAGGCCGAGATCGTCTCCTTCGACGAGCTGGTCGAGGCGGGCTCCATCGCCGCCGCCCGCCAGGTGGGCAAGGCCCGCATCGAGGGCAAGGACTACGTGATGCGCGACGGCGACGTGGTGGAGTTCCGCTTCAACGTCTGATCGATTCGTTCACGTGGGCCGGGTGTTCTGTCGGGTTCACCGGTGGCGAGGGGCCGGTCTCTTCGGGGGCCGGTCCCTTCGCCTTGCCCGGGGTGTGGTCGAGGCGGATCGACGACGAGCACCGCCTTGTCTACCTGGTCACGGACAAGGAGATCATCACTCTCGCCCCCGGCTACCGCTACTGATCGCTGGGTGCGTTCGAGTCATGCCCGCCGGCGCCACGCCGCCGGTCCTGCGGAGACGCGGGCCGGAAAGGGCCCGGCTCTTCGGAGCCGGGCCCTCAGGCTTTTCCCGGGTCCGGGTCACGGCAGGCGCCGGGCCCGCAGGACGGTGTCGTGGGCGTGGTGCGTGCCGGCGGGCGGCGGGACGACGCGGGGGCGGGTCTCGTCGACGAGGACGTCCCAGGTGCGGTCGAGGAGCCGGGCGATGTCGTCTACCTGGTAGTAGCCGGCGGGGTCGAAGTCCCCCTCCGGGTGTGGGGGCAGGTCGGCGAGGGCGTGGGTGACGAAGAGCAGGGTGCCGCCGGGGGCGACGGCGTCCAGCAGACCGCGCGGCGCGGCCTGGCCCGCCCGGCGCAGGAGCGGGAAGTACTGGACGGACACCAGGTCGAAGGCGCCCGCCGGGGGCGGCGTGGTCATGAGATCGGCCCGCTCCCAGGCCACGCGGTCCTCGACGTCCGTGGCGGAGGCCGCGGCGCGTCGCAGGGCGGTCTCGGATATGTCGATCCCGGTGACCTGCCAGCCGCGCCGGGCCAGCCAGAGCGCGTCGGCGCCCTCACCGCACCCGACGTCGAGCGCCCGGCCCGGCGGCAGGTCGGTGATCTCGGTGACGAGCACGCCGTTGGGGTTGCCGCTGAACAGGCGGTCGCGGCTGCGATACATCTCGTCCCACTGGTCTGCGTTCATGGGCTCGGTCCTCTCGTCGGTCTGTCTGGTGGCGGCCGGCCCGGCGAGCCGCCGGGCCGGCCGCCGTCGCGGGTCCGCCGTCCCGCCGGTCGCGGTCGCGCGTCCCGCCGGTTCCGGCGGCACCGGTCGCCGCCGCCTCGTGCTGATCGCCGTCGCCGCCCGGGAACCCCCGGGCGTCGCGGCCACCTTCGGCGCCAAGGTGCCCCCGTTTCGCCCTCCCGGCAAACTTCTTTGCAGAAAATGCAAAAATGTGGACACAGTGGTCGTATGAACGATGACCTCGACACCGTGCTGACCGCGGTCGGGCCCCGGCTGCGCGAACTGCGCCGTCGCCGCGGCGTCACGTTGACCGCCCTGTCCGAGACCACCGGCATCCCGGTCAGCACCCTGTCCCGGCTGGAGTCCGGGCACCGCAGGCCCGGCCTCGAACTCCTGCTGCCCCTGGCCAGGGCCTACCGGATGCCTATCGACGAACTCGTCGGCGCCCCGGCCGATCTCGACCCCCGGGTGTACCCGAAGCCGGTCACCCGCGACGGCGTGACCATCGTCCCCCTGACCCGCAAACCCGGCGGCCTGCAGGCGTTCAAGCACATCCTTCCCGCGGGCCTGACCGACGGCCGCGAGCCCGCCCCCCGATCCCACGAGGGATACCACTGGCTGTACGTCCTCAACGGCCGTCTGCGCCTCGTGCTCGGCGACAGGGACTTCGTCCTCGCGGACGGCGAGGTCGCCGAGTTCGACACCCATCTCCCGCACTGGTTCGGCAACGCCGACGAGCGCCCGGTGGAGTTCCTCAGCATCTTCGGCCCCCAGGGGGAACGCGTCCACATCCGGGCCCGCTACCGCCCCGACGGCCTCTGACCGGTGCGGAAGCGGACCCCGGCCGGCTCCGCCCGTGAACAGGGAGCGACGGTCCGGACGGTGCCGCCCGTCATCCGGCCGGGTGCCCACCTCGCCGGGTGGCGCGCGGGCACGTCAGGCGGATCCGTCAGGCGGGCAGGGCGGCGAGCCAGTCGGTCAGGAGCCGGTTGACCTCGGCGGGACGCTCCTGCTGGACCCAGTGGCCGCAGCCGTCGAGGAGATGACAGGAGAGCAGGCCGGGCAGCGTGACCGGGTACGCCTCGATCGCGTCGGCCAGCCACGTCGTGGAGGCGTCCAGCGCGCCGCCGACGAACAGGGACGGCTGGGTGACGGGGGCGCCCTCGAAGGCGGCGAGGTCCTCCCAGTCGCGGTCCATGTTCCGGTAGCGGTTGAGCGCCCCGGTCATGCCCGTGCGTTCGAACTCTCCGGCGTAGACGTCGAGGTCCCGCTCGCCGAGCCACGCGGGCAGCCGTCCGGCGGGGAAACGGTCGCGCAGCGTCCCCCCTCTGCCGAGGAAGTGCGGATCGGGGGCGCCGGACGCGGGCATGGTGTCGGCGGACAGGGCCGCGTAGAAGCCCGCGAGCCAGCCGCGTACATCGGGTTCGATCTCCGCCTCGGCGCGGCCCGGCTCCTGGAAGTACGAGACGTAGAACTCCTCGTCCCCGCCCAGCCGCGTGAAGACGTCGCTGGGGCGGGGCCCGCCGGGCGGGGTGTAGGGAACGCTCAGCAGTCCCACCGCCCGGAAGACCTCCGGCCTGAGCAGGGCGGACGTCGCGGCGATGGTGGCGCCCCAGTCGTGGCCGACGACGACCGCGGTCTCCTCGCCCAGGGCGTGCACCACCGAGACGCCGTCCTCCACCAGGTCGAGCATCCGGTACGCGTCCGTCGCGGCCGGTGCGGAGGAGCGGCCGTAGCCGCGTACGTCGATGGCGACCGCGCGATATCCCGCTGCCGCGAGCGCCGGCATCTGGTGGCGCCAGGAGTACCAGGTTTCCGGGAAGCCGTGGACGAGCAGCACCAGCGGCCCGGTTCCCTGCTCTGCGATGTGGATCCGGCCCCCCGGTGAGGACACCGATCGATGTGTGATCTCCATGGCCTGTCGCGACATGCGCCCTCCTTCGGGACCGCCGGCCTTCAACGCCCCAGCGGCTCCGTCCGTCGTTCCGTTTCCCCGACCGCCTCGGCGCCGAACATGCCGAGCACGCCGGGCACACCGAGCATGCGGAGGATTCCGCCCGGATGGCGAATTCGTTTGCGGATTCAGCAAATCCGTTCCACCGCGGTGGAACGCGCCGGGTGGTCTCCGGGGGCGTCAGGCGCCGCATGCGCCGAGAGCGCCGGTTCCTGACGGCAGACTCACCGGCCGCGGCGAGCCGAAGGCCGTGGAGGGCGAGGCGGGGACGTCCGTACCGTCGGAGCGCGGCCGTCTGTACGGGCCGGGGCGGCTCAGTCCTCGCCGTCGACGAGGCGCTGGATGGCCGCCCCGTACCGGGCGGCCAGGCTCGCCCGGTCGGCACGGCCGAGCACCGGGTCCCGCACCACGTGCAGGGAGGTGAGCAGGCCCCCGATCTGGGCCGCGATCAGATGGGCCCGCAACTCGGCGTCGCCGCCGCGGAGCCGGCCGGCCAGTGGGACGGCGAAGGCCCTCTCGATGGTCTCGCGCAGGGTCTGCTGGACCGGCGCCCGCTCCGAGGCGCGGAAGAGCGCGGACAGCGAGGTCACCGCCAGGGTTCCCGCGGGGGAGGAGGACAGGTCGAGCACATGCTCCACGAGGGCCGGTCCGAGGTTCTCCAGCGGGCCCTCCATGATCGCGGTCATCGGCAGGTCGACGGCCATGACCTCCAGGAAGAGCCGCTCCTTGGAGCCGAAGTAACGGATGACCAGCGCCGCGTCCACGCCGGCGCGGGCGGCGATGACCCGGATGCCCACCGCCTCGAAGCCGTTGTCCGCGAAGAGCTCGCGCGCCGCCTCGGAGATCGCCCGCCGGGTCGCCGCCGCCGACCGGCGGCGTGCCGGGACCTGCGGTCCCACCGTCATGGACGGCCCCTTTCCTTTTCCGCCGAAGAGGTTTGTCATCATAGATGACATACGATGTCATCACTGTTGACATGCCGATGGGGGAGCGAGGGACCGTTCGATGAACCGCCTGAAGGAGAAGGTCGCGCTGATCACCGGAGCCGGCGGCGGCATCGGCCGCGCCGCCGCGCGGCTGATGAGCGCACAGGGCGCCCTGGTCGCCGTGGCCGACCGCGACGGGGAGGCCGCGCTGGAGACGGCCCGGCTGGTCGATGCCGCCGGCGGCCGCTCGCTCCCGCTGACGGTGGACGTCATGGACGAGGACTCCGTGGCGGGCATGGTGGGCGCCGCCGTCGGCGAGTTCGGCCGCCTGGACGTCCTCTGCAACCACGTCGGCGGCACGGACCCGCGCGCGGACCTGGACCTGCTGCGGCTGGACATGGCCGAGTTCGACCGCGCCGTCGCCCTCAACGTGCGCAGCACGCTCCTGGGCTCCCGGCACGCCATCCCCCACATGATCCGGGCCGGCGGTGGTTCGATCATCAACACCGCCTCCGTGGCCGGCCTGGTCGGGGATGTCGTGCAGATCTCCTACGGCGCGGTGAAGGCCGCCGTCATCAACCTCACGAAGTCGATCGCCGTGCAGTACGGCCCGCACCGCGTGCGCTGCAACGCCGTGGCGCCGGGCGCGGTGGTCACCCCCGCTCTGCTGGACAACCTGCCCCCGGACGTCGTCGACGACCTCAAGCGCACGAACGCCCTGCCCTACCTCGGTGCCCCGGAGGACATCGGCCACACCATGGTCTTCCTCGCCTCCGACGAGTCGCGCTACCTCACCGGGCAGCTCCTCGTCGTCGACGGCGGCATGACCGTCCAGTCCCCTGCCGCTCCGGGACGCCGGGCCATGCTCCCGCCCGGCGACTGAACTCCGCGCGCCCGCGCGTCCGCGAGAAAGGATCGGGGCCCGGCCGGGTCGCCGGTGGCGCTGTCCGTACGCCCGCGCGCCCGGGGGAGAGCACGTCCCGGGGCGGGCGGCCGTTCCCCCGCGGGCACGCGGCCCGGCGCCTCGCGGGTGCCTGCCGCGCCGCGACCTCCCGGCGGGCCTGCTCGGCTGAGCAGGCCCGATTCGTCATTCAGTGACGCTGAGTAATGCTTTCCGGGATAAATGCGCAGGTCGGGACAGTCTCGGTGCTGTTTGGTGAGCAATGCGTGGCGTTTCAGTAATCGAGGCATGCGCCGACCTGGAGGAATATGTTTTCTCTCCGCGAACGGCGCAGGTCACCGCGCCGTCGGCGTCCCAGACCCGGTTTGCTCGGTAAGGACGATGCCTGCAGCATAGGCGTGGCTTTCCTGGAACAATCGGCGAGGCGGTTAGAGTAAGTCCTTGACCATGGTTAACGGGGTCGCGGGTAATACGAAACCGCGCCGGCCGGGGGATCGGCGCGAGCGGAGGAATGATGGCTCGAAGGGCAGCGCTCCAGCGTGATCCTCGGATCACCGGCGACGCCGAGCTGTCGGCGTACCCGGGTTCCCTCGACGATCAGGAGCTCGACCCGGCCCCGGCGCGTGGGCGCGGCGCCTCGCGGGGCCGCTGGTCCGGCGGAGGCGGCCGGTGGCTGGTCTGGGTCGGCCGGATCGTCATCTGGGCGCTGATCGTCGTCATCGTGGTGAACGGCGTGCGCGCCATCTTCGAGCGCGCCACCGGGCAGACCGCCGTGAGCGGCCCGTCCGCCGTCTCCGCCGACTCCGGGTTCCCGGTCGGCCGGGCCACCTCCTTCGCCAGCCAGTTCGCGGCGGTCTACCTGAACTTCGACGCGGTCCGGGCCTCGGAGAGGGCCGCCAGGCTGGCCCCCTATCTCCCCGACGCCGCCGAGCCGCAGCTCGGCTGGGACGGGCTGGGGCGAATGGCCGCCGGAGCGGTCCAGCCGTACGACACCGAGATCGTCGACGACCGGAACGCCGTCGTGACCATGGCGTTCCAGGCGGGCAACCGGCGCCAGCTCCTGTCGGTGCCGGTCTACTACGACGCCGAGAAGGGCAGGCTCGTCGTCTCCGGCCGCCCCGGCATCCTCCCCGCCCCGGCTCCGGCCAACCTGCCCCCGGTCGCCGCGCCGGAGAGCGACGAGGCCGCCGAGCAGGAGCTGCGCACCCCGCTGGCCGACTTCTTCAAGGCGTACGCCGCGGGCGACACCGTCTCCCTGCAGCGGTACGCCGCCGCCGGCGTGACCCTGGACGGGTTCGGCGGCGCCTTCACCTTCGCGGAGCTCAAGGACCTCGACGTCCCGCTCGTCGGCGGCGCCACCCGCGAGGTGACGGCCACGGTCGTGTGGGGCGTGCCCTCGGGCTCCGGCTCCTCCACGGACTCCACCACGTCCGACCCCGGGGAGATGAACGGCAAGCTGGAGCAGTCCTACCGGCTCACCGTGGTCAAACAGGGCGACAAGTGGTTCGTCAAGGACATCCGAGGCGCGAAGCGGTCTGTGGGGAGCTCATGATCGAACGGTGCCGGAGCACAGTGAACAGACCCCCCCTGATCGGCGAGCCGGCGGCAGGCGGGTCCCGGCGCGCGTGTCACGCACCCGTGACCGCCCGGCGAGCGCGATCATGAGCACGGAGGACGAGAAGTGACCCTGAAGACCATCCTGCTGAGCGCGATCGACCTCGCTCAGCCGACCGCTCCTCCGACCGGCGTCAACACCCAGGGCCTGGCCGACTTCCTCCGCAGGTTCTTCGCCCCGCTCTTCCTCGTCGTCGTCTCCGTCGTCGCCCTCTTCTTCCTCTTCACCAGGGAGATCACCAGGTTCGTGCAGTTCATCATCCTGGCCATCGCCATCGGAGTGATCTTCTACGTGCCGAACATCATCGAGGTGACGGCCAAGGCGATCGCGGGCGCACTGGGCATCACGGGGGGTTGAGACCGCGTCAGGCGGTCAGAGAACGAGAGGCGGAAAGGAGGAGCGCGTGGATCTGCCCACGTATACCAATATCTGGCGGATTGAGAAGCGGCTCTACAAGCTGTACGACCTACGGCTGCCGATGCCGCTTCCCATTGTCTGGATCGGTGTGTTCGTGGGTGTGGCGGTTCCCTGGTCGCTGCTGCTCGCGCTTCTCGGCCTGCCCTTCGACGCCCCCTGGCACGTGCTCTACATCGTGCCGCCCGGGGTGGTGACCTGGCTGTCCACCCGCCCGGTCATCGAGAGCAAGCGGCTCACCGAGCTGCTGCAGTCGCAGACCCGCTACATGGGGGAGCCACGCACCTGGTGCCGGATGGCGCCGGTCGCCGAGCCCACCGAGATCACCCTGACCGGGAAGGTCTGGCGGGCCGCCCCCCGGCGGGCCGCCGACGTCCGCGTGAAGTCCGCGCGCAAGGCCCGGCACACCCAGGCCGGGCGCGCCGCCTCCCCCCGCGAGGTCCGTCCCGCCGTGGCGGCCGCCGCCGCGGCGGCCCTGGAGGCCACCCAGGACGCGACCGCCCGCGGGTACGCCGCGGAGACGACCGGCGGGGAGCAGACGAGCCGGGGCCGCGCCGCGTGGGGCGCGGTCCGGGCCGCGCGCCGGGGCACCGCTCCGGCCCTCGGGAGCCCCGCCGAGCCCGCTCCGCCCCTCGGGGATCCCGCAGCGCCCGCGCGCGCCGAGCCGCCGGCCGCGCGCCCGCCCGCCGCGGCCGGAACCGCGCCGGTGCGGGCGATGAGCCCGGCGGCGGGCCCGGCGGACCCGGCGCGCGCCGTACCGGCGGCCCGGGAGGCCCCCGCCGCCGCGGAGACGCGCACGGTCTTCACCGGGAAGCGGCCCGCCGCTCCCGAAGCGCGGCCCGCGGCTTCCGGGGGGTCGTCCGCCGCGACACCGCCGATCGACACCGAGGCGCTGCGGCGGCTGCGCAGGCTCGCCGCCTCCGCGGAGGCCGGCCGCGCCGACGAGGCAGGCCGCGTGGGCCGGGCCGAGGAGGTCCCGAACCCGAGAGCCGGCCGTGCCGACGGCGCCGGCCGGGACGGGGAGCAGGCGCCCGCGTCGCTGGAGCGGTTCGCCGAGCGGCGGCGGACGCGGTCCCCGGAGCGCCACGCGGAACCCCTCTCCGGGCACCCGGCGGAGCACCCCTCGGGGCAGCCGGCCGGACATCCCCCCGAGCCGGCGGAGCACCCCGCGGAGCATCCTCCGGCGCGACCCGCGGAGCGCCCCCCGGCGCGCTCCGGCGGGGTCCCGATCCGCGCGGTCCCCTCGGCGACCGGCCCCGCGGCCGACCCGGTGGCGCCCGCGGTGCCGGTGCCCCGCACCACCCGCGGCGACGAGCCCGTCTCCGGCGCGGCCCGGATCCGCCGGGTGGAGTCGGTCGTCGGCCGTGACTCCTCCGGCGGGTGGCGGCGGCTGGCCCAGGTGGTCGTCGGGCCCGGCGGCGGAGGCCGTACGGACGGTTCGGAGATCGACGAGGCGCGGGCCACCGCGCCGTTCCCCGGCAGCCGCCGGGTGGTCGTGCTGGGCTGCACCGGCGGCGCGGGGCAGACCACGACCGCGCTCATGCTGGGGCACACCCTCGCGCGGCACCGCGAGGACCGGGTGCTCGCGGTCGACGCCGGCGTGGGCCGCCACAACCTCTCCAGCCGGGTCAGGGGCGAGTCGCCCGAGACGCTGACCTCGCTGCTGGCCGGCCTCGACACCGTCCACGGATACCTCGGCATGCGCGCCTACACCAGCCGCTGCGCCTCCGGCCTGGAGGTGCTGGCCGGCGACAGCGACGCCGGGGCCGAACAGCGCCTGGCGGACCGCACGCTCTTCTCCGACCGGCGGCTCGGCCAGGCCATGGACACGCTGGAGCAGCACTACAAGCTCGTGGTCGTCGACCCCGCGGCGGCGCTGGCCGCCCGGGTGCTGCCCTACGCCGACCAGCTCGTCCTGGTCGTCCCGGCCAGCGAGGACGGCCCGGACGCGGTGGCCATGACCTACGAGTGGCTCGACGGGCACGGCTGCGCCGACCTGCGGCGCCGCGCGGTCCTGGTGGTCAACGGCGTCAGCCGCCGCAGCATGGGCGACGTCGAGCAGGCCGAGGCGGTCGCGCGCGGCAGGTGCCGGGCGATCGTGCGGGTGCCGTGGGAGGACGAGCTGGCCCCGGGCAGGTCCGAGCTGGTCGAGCCGTCCCACCTGCGGACTGCCGGCCGCCGGGCGTACCTCGCACTGGCCGGGGTCGTGGTCGCGGGACTCGGAACGGCACAGACGGTCCGATCGAGCGAGGAGGAGCTGGCCAAGTGATCCCCCGGGCGGGACGAGACGTGGTGTACGGGCGTGACGAGGTGACGTGGTGAACGGCCGCGCAGGGCGGACGGGCGGGCGGACCGGCGCCGTACGCCTGACGGGTGGCCGGGCGGGTCGCGCCGTACGGCCGGCGGGTCACGCCGGGGGCCGGACGGGGGGGATCGGGTGAGCCGCGCGTCACGGGCGCACAGCCGTCTCGCGGTCCGGTACTTCGACGACCGGATCCTGCTGACCGACTCGGCGGTCTGGGCCTACTTCAGGCTGCCGACGGTGAGCTACGAGTTCGTCACCCCCGAGGAGCGGGAGGCGCTGGCCACCAACATCACCATCGCGCTGGCGGCGATCCGGATGCCGGACGCCGAGGTGCACCTGCGGGTGGCGCACCGCACCTACCCGGCGGCCGAGTGGGCGATGGCGCTGAACGCCACCTCCGACGAGGGGCCGGGCTGGCGCGACTACCTGGAGGACATGTACCGCCACGTGTGGGCCAAGGACTTCTGGTCCAAGGAGGTCTACCTCGGCGTGCGGCTCGGGCCGCGCGGCAGGCAGGTCGGCGACGGCGTGCTCTCCCAGATCTTCGGCTTCTACCAGCGCGGCGAGAAGGCCCTCGGCATCGACGACGACCACGTCCCCAGGACCGAGGTCGCCCGGTGGACCGAGCAGGCCGAGCGGCTGGGCCGGGCGCTGTCGGCCAGCGCCCTGTACGCCCGGCACGCCACCTCCACCGAGATCGCCTGGCTGTTCCAGCACGCCGCGACCGGCTCCCTCGGCGACCCGCCGGCCTCGGCCAGCCCCAAGCGCAGGTGGGGGCAGGGTGAGATCGAGTCGCTGGTCGAGGGGCAGATCCACAACGGCAGGTCGCTGCTGCGGATCGAGCAGCCGTACGGCGACTCCTACGTGGCGCACCTGTCGTTCGCCCGCTTCCCCGACCTGATGCCGTTCCCCGACGGCGAGCCGTGGATGCACTTCGCCGACCAGCTGCCGTTCCCGGTGGAGGTCTCGTCGCGGATGCGGCTGATCTCGCCGGTCAAGGCCAGCAAGGACGTCGCGCGCAAGCTCGCCCACGCCCGCGACATGGACATCCACATCCGCGAGGCGGGCGCCGAGGCGCCGCTGGCGCTGGCCGAGCAGATCGACGCGGCCCGGATGCTGGAGCACGGCATCACCAAGGAACGCCTGCCGTTCGTGTACGGCTGGCACCGGCTGATCGTGTCGGCCCCGACCGAGGAGATCTGCGTGCAGCGGGTCGAGGCGGTCGTGGAGCACTACCGCGACATGGGCATCGACATCGTCAACTCCACCGGCGACCAGTTCTCGCTGTTCTGCGAGGCGCTGCCGGGCGAGCGGGTCCGGGTCAACGCCTACGCCCAGCGGCAGCCGCTGCGCACCATCGCGGGCGGCATGCCGACCGCGACCGTGGACCTCGGCGACCGGGTGGACGAGTCGGGCGCCGGGTGGATGGGACCGTACATCGGGGAGACCCTCGGCCGGGCGCGCAGCATCGTGCACTTCGACCCGCTGGTGGCGGCCACCCGCAACCGCCCGACGGCCATCGCGATCACCGGCGAGCCCGGCGGCGGCAAGACCACGCTGGCGCTGCTGATGATCTACCAGATGGCGCTGCGCGGCGTGACGGTCGCGGTCATCGACCCCAAGGGCGACGCCGAGTCGCTGGTGCAGCTGCTGCGCAACCGGGGCCGCAGGGCGCGGATCATCCCGCTCGGCTCGGCGGCCCCCGGCCTGCTGGACCCGTTCTCCTTCGGCGACGACATCGCCGCCAAGAAGACGATGGCGAGCGAGACCCTGCGCCTGCTGCTGCCGCGCATGTCGGAGGAGCGGGAGTCGGCGATGATCCAGGCGGTCGCGGCGGTCGCCAACGGCGAGGACCCCTCGCTGGCGAAGGTCGTGGAGTTCCTGGAGCAGACCGACGACGCCGCCTCCAAGAACCTGGGCGCGGTGCTGCGCTCCATGTCGGAGATGCATCTGGCCCGGCTCTGCTTCGACCCCTCCGGCGGCGAGCAGATCGACACCGAGGGCTGGACCACGGTCTTCACCCTCGGCGGCCTGACCCTCCCGGACGCCGCCACCGGCCGCGACGACTACTCCTACGAGCAGCGGCTGTCGGTGGCTCTGCTCTACCTCGTCGCGCAGTTCGCCCGGGGCCTGATGAACGGCCTCGACCGGCGGACCCCCAAGGCGATCTTCCTGGACGAGGCGTGGGCGATCACCTCCACCCCCGAGGGCGCCAAGCTGGTGCCCGAGGTGAGCCGGATGGGCCGCTCCCGCAACACCGCGCTGGTCCTGGTCTCGCAGAACGCGGGCGACCTGCTGAGCGAGCAGGTGACCAACTGCCTGTCGTCGGTGTTCGCGTTCCGGTCCACCGAGCGGGTGGAGGTCGGCCACGTGATGGCGCTGCTCGGGGTCGAGCCCTCCGAGGAGCACAAGGCGGTCCTGCGCTCGCTCGGCAACGGCGAGTGCGTCTTCCGCGACCTGGACGGCCGCGCAGGCCGCATCGGGGTGGACCTCATCTCCGACGAGCTGCTGCGCTGGCTCGACACGAACCCGACCCACGAGAGGCCCCCGGCCGACCCCCAGGGTCAGCCCGGGGGAGACCGAGTCAGCAGGCAGGGCGCCGTGGCGGTGGAGGTGCGCTCATGAAGGGCTCCGGCAAGGGGCACGTGAAGTCCCGCGGCGGGCACGGGGGCTCCCGGAAGGGAAAGAGAAGTCCCCGCAGCCGGCTACGCAGGCGGATCGCCATCGCGCTGGTGGCGCTGACCGCCTTCCTCGCGCTGCCCCTGGTGTTCCCCGGGGAGGGGTCCGTCGCCGTCGCCGCACCCTGCGACCTGTCGCCGGACCTCACCCCCGAGGTCGTCGGCTCGGGCGTGGACGGCCTGGTCAAGCCCCCGGACCCGGACCGGCCCGCGGCGTCGGGCGCGTCGATCACGCCGACGCCCGCCCCGGCCGCGCCCGGGACGACCGCCGCGGCGCAGGGCAACTACGCCACCTACGGCATGAGCGGCCAGTTCTGGCACACCTACAACCTGGGCTGCGACGACGTCGCGGCGGTGCTGGGCAACGCCTGGGCCAACACGGTCTTCTCCTGGGCCAAGTCGCTCGACCGGCTGACCATCACCACCTACCAGGCGGCCGCGACCGAGGGCCCACTGGAGTCGATCAAGGATGTCGTCGACGACATCGTGACCAACCTGGCGAACGCCATGTACTGGCCGTACCTGCGGCCGGTCGTGATCCTCGGCGCCATCTGGCTCGCCTGGTACGGCCTCATCCGCAAACGCGCGACCACCACCGCCGAGGGCGTCATCTGGATGGTCCTCGCGGTCACCGTGGCGGTCTGGTTCTTCAGCCGCCCCGGCGACTTCACCTCGCTGGGGAAGGTCGTCACCGACAAGACCGGCGAGGTCGTCAACTCGGCCTTCTCCGGCCTGCCCGGCGCGGGCGGCACCTCCTGCGTGCCCGCCAAGGACGACCCCGCTCCCCAGGTCAGGTCCGGCGGCTACGGCCAGGCCGGCGTCCCCGGGGTCGAGCAGAACGCCGACGCGCTCTGGTCGGTGCTGGTCTGCAAGCCGTGGCTGATGGGCGAGTTCGGCACCGCCGACGCGACCGCCCCGGTCGTGCAGAAGCTCGCTCCCAGGCTGCTGGACATCCAGGCCATCGACGCCGCCGAGATGCGGGCCGCGCAGCTGCCCGCGACCAACTCCCACCAGCTACGGTACGAGGAGGAGATCGCCAAGCCTCTGGAGAACACGCCGATCTTCTTCCTGTTCCAGGGAAAGGATTGGACGAGCCGGCTCGGCATCGCGATCGGCGCCCTGCTGGCCGCGATGGTCGCGGGCGTGCTGATCTTCCTGGTGGCGGTCTCGCTGCTGGTGCTCAAGGTCGGGTTCCTGCTGCTGCTCATCCTCGGGCCGATCTTCCTGCTGCTCGGCGTGCATCCCGGCTCCGGCCGCATCATCGCGATGCGCTGGGTGGAGATGCTGGTCGGCACGCTGCTGCGGCAGGCGGTGCTCGCCCTGGTCCTCGGCGTCCTGGTGTACGGCTACGCCCTGATCATCTCCACCGCCATGCCGTGGGGCATGCAGGTGATGTTCATGGCCCTGCTGACGATCGCGGTGTTCTTCTACCGGCGGCCGTTCCAGCACCTGTTCGCCTCCATGGACGGCCACACGCTCGCCACCCGCGTGCTCGGCGACGCCGCCACCGCGCCGACCCTGCAGCGGGCGGCGGGTGTGCTGCCGCCCGTCGCGGCGGCCCGGGTCGGCCGCTGGGGCATGCGCAAGGCCGAACCCGCGCTGCAGGCCGCGGCGCTCGCCACCGGCGCGTCCGCGGCGACGGCGGCCGCGGCGGTCGCCCAGGGCAGGGTCCGCGGCGAGGACGGCGGCGCGGCGGCGGGCACGCCCTCCGGCACCCGGGTCCCGGCGGGCGCGCAGCCCGCGCCGCTGGACACCGACGCCCAGGGGGGCGGGCGGCGCAAGGCCGGGGGCCGTCCGGTCACCGCGGCGCGTCCGGGCGCGGCGCCGCCGCTCAACCTCTCCGGGGCGGCCGGCGGCGCGGTGGGCGGCGGGTCCGGCCGTACGGCGGGCGGATCCGGCGCGTCCGGTGGGTCCGGCGGGTCCGGCGGGTCCACGGTCAGGTCCGGCGGCTCCTCCGGGGGCCGCGGCGGAAACGGCTGGTTCGGCGGGCGGTCCGGCGGCGGCTGGGCCCCGCGGGGCGGCTCCTCCCCGGGTGGCGGGTCCGGTTCGACGGCGGGCCGGTCCGCGGCGCCGTCCTCCTCGGGCGGCGGCCGGAGCGGCGCGAGCCTCTTCGGCGGCGGCGGCGGCGGTGGCGGCGGGTCCCGGCGTTCCGATCCGCCCTCACGCGGGTCCTCCGGCGGTTCCTCGCGCGGCTCGTCGCGCTCCTCCTCCGGCGGGTCGTCGGGCGGCTCGCGCGGCTCCTCGGGGTCCGGTGGCGGCCTGTTCGGCTCCGGCGGCTCCTCAGGCTCCAGGCGCGATCCCGGCCGGTCCGAGCGGCGGTCCGAAGCTCCCCCGCTCTGGCTGCCCAGCCGTTCCGAGCGGGACAGGCAGGCCGATGACGCGCCCGCGCCGTTCTGGCTGCGCGCCTCGAAGCCGGAGGCGGACTGACGATGGCAGAAGGCGGCAACCGCCGGGGACTCGTCTTCGCGGTGCTGGTCGCGATGCTCGCCGGCGTCGGGGTCTACCTGACGATGATGTCGGGGCAGCCGGGCGGGGAACCGGCCGGACAGGACCCGGCGCGGGCGGACCGGGCGACGGCGCAGGCGCGGGCGCGGGTGAGCGCCGAACCGCCCCGCCCCGCGGCCACGGCCAGCGACGCGCCCTTCGACGTCTACTCCTACCTGCCGATGACCAAGCAGGAGCTCGCCGCGGCCGCGGACTACGCCCGGCGGTTCACCGCCGCGTACGGCACCTACCGCTACGACGAGGACCCGGCGGCCTACGGCGACCGGGTCGGCGGCTACACCACGACCGAGTTCGCCGACGTCCTGCTGCGCACCTTCTCCTCGCCCGGCACGATCGAGGCCAACAAGGCCGACCAGGTCGTCTCGGTCGGCAGCGCCGAGGTCAAGGCGATCCGGCAGGTGCAGGACACCTCGGTGACCTTCGTGGTCACCGGCACCCAGAAGATCACCACCAAGGCCGGGCCCCGGGACCTGACCGACGACTACGCCGTCACGCTCATCGAGGTCGGCACCGAGTGGCGGGTCCACAACCTGGAGCCGGCCGACGCGGGCCAGGAGGGGGACGACCGCACCTCGCCGCCAGGGGAGGACGGATGAACGGCGGCCCGCGGTGAGGGCCGGGCGCAGGACGCGGATCCCGTTGATCCTCGGCGTCGCCGGGGTCTGCCTGCTCACGCTGATCATGGCGCCGATGATGATGGTCAGCACGTTCCCGTCGATCGTCGGCGGCGGCGGGCTGCCCGACTGCGAGGCGGCCGTGAAGAACGTCAGCGCCGAGTCCAAGGCCGCCGCCTCGGACATCCCCGCGGACTACCTGAAGCTGTACCGCAAGTACGGCAAGCAGGTCGGCGTGCAGTGGAACGTGCTCGCCGGGGTGGGCAAGCGCGAGACCGACCACGGCCGCTCCACCCTGCCCGGGGTGCGCAGCGGCACCAACTACGCCGGCGCCGCCGGGCCGATGCAGTTCCTGATCGGCACGTGGGGCGGCAAGGCGAAGATCAAGATTCCCTCGAAGTTCAACGGCTACGCCTCCGACGGCGACGGCGACGGCTGGGCCGACGTGTACAACCCCGCCGACGCCATCCTGGGCGCGGCGAAGATGCTCAAGCGCAACGGCGCGCCGGAGGACGTGCGGCGGTCGCTGTTCGTCTACAACCGGGCCTGGTGGTACGTCGACCAGGTCATGGAGATCGCGCGGAGATACGCCGAGGACGGCGCGGTCGCCGTGCCGCCGCAGGCCGAGCCCGCCTGCGACGAGCCGCTGGTGCAGGCGGCGCCCAGCGAGGCGGTGGCCCAGATCCTGCAGTACGCGCTCGCCCAGCGCGGCAAGCCGTACGTGTGGGGCGGCACCGGGCCGGACGCCTTCGACTGCTCGGGGATCATCTACATGGCCTACCGCAGCGCCGGCCTGACGATCCCGCGCACCACCTTCGGTCAGTGGCCCTTCGGGGTGCGGGTCGACGCGGGCGAGGAGCAACCCGGTGACCTGGTCTTCTTCAACGCTGGGCCAGGAACGAGCGCCAACAACCCGGGACACGTCGGCATGGTCGTCTCGCCGGGCAAGATGGTGGAGGCACGGTGCACACTGTGCGGGCCGATCAAGGTGACCACCTACCGCGACCGCACCGGCATCGTCGGGTACACCCGCCCGCTGCAGAACCCGCAGGTCCTCGAACAGCTCAGACTGAAGGAGCAAGGCTGAAGGAGTTCCGCGTGAAGAAGGTCGTCGTCGGGGCCGCGATCCTCGACGGCGACGGCAGATTGCTCGCCGCCCAGCGCGCCGAGCCGCCCGAGCTGGCCGGCGGCTGGGAGCTGCCCGGGGGGAAGGTCGATCCGGGGGAGGACGACCAGACGGCCCTGGTCCGCGAGTGCCTGGAGGAGCTGGGGGTCATCGTCGCGGCCGGGGTCCAGGTCGGCGGCGACTGGCCGCTGACCGGCGACTACGTGCTCCGGGTCTGGATGGCGCGGATCACCGAGGGGGAGCCGGAGGCCAAGGAGCACCTGGAACTGCGCTGGCTGGCCGCCCATGAGCTGTTCGACGTGGAGTGGCTGCCCGCGGACCTGCCGATCGTGCGCGCCGTACATGGTCATCTTGGCGGTATCTGACCCGCTACTCACGGTAGGGTTGTCGTTGCTCAACGTGCTGATGACGCGCGTTCGTAACGGGGGATCGGAGAGATGCGGTGACCGAGTGGTTGCAGCGTGCCCGGGTCGTGTCCGCGGTGGGGGCGGGGGCCCTCATCCTGGGCGGCGTCCCGGCCGCGTACGCGGACGTGACACCGGGGTCGGCCGGGTCGACGCCGGGGGAGGTCGCGGCGGACGCCTCGGCGGTGACGGCGGGCGACTCCGCCGCGCCGTCCGGGGCCGCCGCCGACGAGTTCCGGTTCCGGCTCTGGTTGCAGGGGGCCGGTGACGAGGCGTGGCTGGCCGTCTCCTCGGAGCCCGCGGAGGCGCTCAAGGACGTCGACTGCCCGCCGCGCGGGGCCGCGGCGGAGGGGGCCCCGCTGACCGAGGGGTCCGGCCGGGACGTCCCGGCCGCCGGCACGCGAGGCGCGCCCGACGTGCAGGGAGCACAGGGGGCGCAGGAAGCGGGGGCTCCCGCGGCGGGAGGCGCCCGCGCGGCGGCCTTCCACCCGGCCCACCCGGCGGCCGGACCCGGTGGAGGACCGCTCGCGGCAGAACCCGCGGTGGACGCCCCACCGGCGGGCGGTACGGCGGACGCCGCCGGGTTCCGGGGCGCCGGCGCGGTTCCGGTGTCCGGTCCGGTGGAGAGGACCGCGGAGGCTCCGGGCGCCACCGGGGCCCGGGACGTCGCGGCCGGTCCGATGGCCGGTTCGGCAGCCGGTTCGGCCGGGGAGGCCGCGGAGACTCCGGTGGACGCCCAGGCGGAGAACGGCCGGGCGGCGGGGGGTGCGCTGACCTGCTCGATGGAGAGGGCCGGCGCTCACGTGCCCGTCGACGTGGTGCTGCGCGCGCCGGAGGAGGCCGGCCAGGTCCAGCTGACCGCGGTGGCGCGGATCCGCGACGCCCGGGGCGAGTGGGTCACCCGGACCGCGCGGACCACGATGCGGATCCCGGCGGCGCGGACCGCGCAGCGCTCCGATGCCGCGGGCGACGTCATGGACGGGACCTCGAACGGGACCTCGGACAGCGCCTCGACCGGTGCTTCGGACGGCGCCGCGGCGGCGGGTGCCTCCGCTGCCGGTGGGCGCATCCCGGTTCCGGGCAGCGCACGGAGCGCCGATGCGGCCGGAGCCGTCCCGGGCTCGGAAGGCTCCGGTGACGTCACGACCTCCGGAACCGGGACGGGCACCGGAGAGGTCCGGGGCGCCGGCGCTCAGGGCACAGGTCTCCAGGAGGCCGGCGCCCGGGGCACGGGCACCCGGGGCACAGGCGCGGCCGGGCTCACCGGGAACGCCGCGGGCACCGCGGTGACCGGGAGCGCCGGAGACGCGGTGCGCCCCGGGACGGAAGCCGCCGGAGCCGTGGGCTCTGCGGGCTCCGGGGGCGTGGCGGCGGGTTCCGCCGGGACCGCCCGGACGCCGCTGACCGGCGGTTCCGCCCTCACCGGGGCGGTCCCCGAGACTATGCCCGGCATGTTCGGGGAGCGCGTGCAGGACGCCGGCCAGGCCACCGGGGCGCTTCCGGACGAGCCGACGACCCTGCTCTCCCGGCCCGGTACGGCCCTCACACCCGGTACGGCCCTCACACCCGGTACGGCCCTCACACCCGGTACAGCCGCCCTCACGCCCGGCGGGCCGGCCGCGCAGAACGGCGCGGTGCGGCCCGAGACCCGGATCCTCGCCGCCGACCCCGGTTCGAGCCCCCGGCAGGCGGGTTCGGAGGAGCGGGGCATGCCGATGGTCCTGGAGGACATCCCGGCGTCCCGGCGCAACCTCCCGGTCTACGAAGACCCCGCATCGCAGGCGCCCGTCGTGCAGGAGCACGGCGTCGCACCGGGGCAGGGGAGCGCTTCTCGCGGTTCCGCCCAGGGCCCGCGGGTGCCGCGGACGGCGATGGCGACCCAGCCGCAGGCCGTCCCGAGGCTCCAGGGCCGGAGGGCGACGCTCAGGAACAGCGCGGCCCAGCGGGCGGCCCGGAGGCAGGGGGCCGTCGGCATGCGGTTGTCCCCGGTTCAGCAGATGCCTCAGCAGATGGGGCAGTTCCCGGTGATGCCGCCGATGCCCCAGCAGATGCCGCCGATGCCTCGCCAGATGGCGCCGGTGCCCCAGCGGATGCCGGTCCTTCCCCAGGTGCCGCCGCAGATGGGACCTCCGCCCATGTTCCCGCAGGGGCAGATGACGCCGGGCCAGATGCCGGTGCTGCCCCAGCAGCCCGGCCAGATGGGTCAGCCCGGCCAGATGGGTCAGCCGGGTCAGATGGGTCAGCCGCCCGTCCAGCAGGGATACCCGCAGCAGGGCTATCCGCAGCAGGGTTACCCGCAGCAGGGCGGTCCCGGAGCGCCGATGACCCCCGGTGTCCCGGGGGCCCCGCTCGCGCCGGGCGTGCCCGGGGCTCCGTCGCCGCTGGCGATGCCGCCGGGAGCGCCGCTTCCCCGGGAGCTCGACGGGTCGAGCGCGAAGATCGAGGCCGCGACCAGTTCGAGCTCAGTGCTGTCCGACGTGCGGGGACTGCCCGCGGTCGGGGCGGCGGTCGGTGGTCTGCTGCTCCTGCTCTGGCTCCGGATGAGGATCCAGCGCCGGCGTAACTGGCGGCCCGCATCGTAGAAAATCGGCGGCCCGTATCGTAGAAAGCGGTTTACTGTTACTTTTGCCCAACTAGTATTTCCTTGGCGGGTTTAAGGCTGGGAAATTCGCGGAGGGCAGGGTTGGCGCGATCGCGACGGACGGCGGCTTTATCTGCCGTCGCCATGTCTCTCGGACTGAGCGGGGCGGTGCTTCTGGCTGCCGCGCCGCTCACCGCTCCGATTTCCGATCCGGCGACCATGCTGGTGGCCGACACCCCCGGTGAGATCCCGGGGTGTGACACCGACCCCTCCGCCCCGTGCGCCGACGAGCCCACGCCGATCGTCACGGTCACGGTCACCGCGCCCCCCGAGGAGGAGCCCCCCGCTCCTCCGAAGCCGGCTCCCCGGACGGTGCACACCACGGTCATCGTCCCCCCGAAGAAGCCCAAGACGCCGAAGCCGACGAAGACCGTGCACGAGACCGTGACGGTGCCGCCTCCGCAGCAGACCTCCGCGGCTCCCGTCGTGCCTCCTCCCACCACCCCCGCCAACGATCCGGTGGCGCCGCCGAGCAGCGACCCGGATCCGTCCTTCCCCAGCACCGAGACGCAGCCGCAGACGCAGCCGACCGCGGTCCCCACCGCCACGCCGCCGCCGAGCGAGACCCCGTTCGAGGAGCCCGCCTCCGCGCCGGTCCGCCACGAGATCCGCAACGCGGGTTCGGAGTTCGACAGCGCCACGCTGAGCGGCCAGCTCGCCATCCCGGCGCTGATCCTGGTGCTGCTGGTGCTGTTCGCCGTACTGATCTTCGAGGGCAGGCTGCGCCGCCTCGCCCACGCGGCGGCCGTCCGCCGGGCGGGTCCCCGCGCCGCGGACTACCGGGGCCCGATCGACCCCGTGGCCTATCCCGCCGGCCCCGCGGGCTATCCCGCCGGTCCGGGTTACGCGGCCGCGCCGGGCTTCCCGCCGGCCTACCAGGGCGGCACGGCCTACGCCCCGATCGTCAGCCTGGTGCCCATGCACATGTATCCGCAGGGGTACCCCGAGGGCTACGCCCCCGAGGCGTACGGCCGGCCGTACGAGCACCCGTACGGCGGGCAGCCGTACGAGACGGCCTACCTGCCGCCGGGCCACCCGGGCCATGAGCACGCACCCGCCGGGTACCCGCCGCAGGGCCACGAGCAGCACGCATCCGCCGGATATCCGCCGTACGCTGAGCCGTACGGTCCGGCGGGGCACGACGGGATGTACGGCGTGCACGACGAGGCGATGGCGCCCGACGTGCCGGGCACCTTCCACGCCCTGGACGAGGACGACTTCCCCGGCCCGGCCGCCCGGCCCGCCGGCCCCGGCGATCTCCTGCCGCGCGAGACGGACGACGACCTGTTCCGTGGGACGGCCGACCGCCCCGGCCCCATCGGTGAGTCCGGGGCCGATCACGCCGGCACGCCGTCCTTCCCCGAGCAGGATGAGCCCGGCGACCGGACCCGGGGTTTCTTCGAGCCGGCCCGGGAGCCCGGCTCCGCCGAGGCCGCCGCCGGTCCCGAGGCCGTTTCCGGGACGCCCTCCGGCGAGGAGGCCGTTCCCGGAGCTCCCTCCGGCCAGAAGCCCGTTCCTGGAACACCTTCCGGCCATGAGGCCCTTCCCGGAGCTCCCGTCGGCCAGGGGCCCGTTCCCGGAACACCCTCCGACACCGGGCTCACGGGTACGGTGACCCATCCCCTGCCGGAGGGGGCCGAGGGCAGGAAGAAGCGCGGGCTCTTCCGCCGCTCGTCCTGACGCGTCCCCGTCCAGACGTCCGCTGACGGTGCGGGCGGGCACGTGCGTCCCGCCGGGGCCGTCCGGGAGACCGGGCGTCGCCGTCGCGTAGGAGCGACTCGGTGGCGGCGACACCGCGCGCCGGAACCTCGTACCCCAGACCTTGCGCCGAGCCCGCGTGCCGGAATCGTGTGCCGAGATCGCGCCGGGACCGTGCGTCGAGTCCGCGTGCCGAGTCCGCGTGCCGAGTCCGCGTGCCGAGATCGCGCCGGGACCGTGCGTCGAGTCCGCGTGCCGAGTCCGCGTGCCGAATCCGCGTGCCGGAACCACGCCCCGGAACCGTGTGCCGAGAGCGCGTACCGGCCGCGTGTCGACGATGTAGGCGGCGAACGCCGGCGGGACCGTCGGCTCCTCATCGGTCGGCGGATCGGCGACCACCGATGTCGCCTCTCGTTCTCCGCCGGCGCGTCCCGGCGTGGACGGCGGCGCCGCGGTCACCGGTGAAACGCTTTTCCGTGCATCGGCGAAGGAGCGCGACCACTCGAACCACGGAAGGCAGCCGATGACACGAGAGAGCCGACCATGACGGCGGCGCCCCAGGTGTCCACCGCCGAAGGGCTCAGCGACGCGGTGATCATCGAACGATCCTGGAACGACCCGGAAAGCTTCGCCGTCGTCTTCGACCGCTACTACTTCCAGATCCACGGCTTCGCCGCGCAGCGGCTGGGTCCGAGCCTGGCCGACGACGTGGCCGCGGAGACCTTCCTGATCGCGTTCGACCGCCGGAAACGCTATGACCTGTCCCGCGACGACGCCCGGCCCTGGCTGTACGGGATCGTCACCAATCTGCTCTCCCGGCACCACCGGGCGGAGGCCCGGCGTTACCGGGCGCTCTCCCGGACGCACCTCAGAGACGTCGACGACGACCACGCGGATCGGGTCGCGGGCCGGTTGGACGCCCAGGCGCACCGTGAGCCGCTGATGGCGGCCCTGGCGAAGGTCTCCAAAGCCCACCGGGACGCGCTGCTGCTGGTCGCGTGGGCCGGACTGAGCCACGAGGAGGCGGCCGAGGCGCTCGGCATCACCTCCGCCGGCGTTCGCACCCGGCTGCACCGGGCCCGCAAGAGGATCCGCGCCGCACTGGACCACATCGGACCGGCCACCACAGAGAAGGAGCTTTGAGAATGGACGACCTCGAGATGCTGCACGAGGCCAGGCCCCGGCCTGCCGCTCCCTCCCACGCCGCCCACACCGCCGCCCGCGAGGCCCTGGTACGGCATGCCGTCGCCTCTCCGGCCGCGCCGGCGCGGCGCGACCGCCGGTTCCTGCCGTCGAGGACACGCATACTGCTGGCCGCGTCGGCGGCCCTGGCCGCGGGCGCCGCGGCGGTCACGGTCGTGGTCGCCGGGCCCGCGGGGGCGCCCGCCGTCACCTCCGCCGTCTCCGCCGGCCCGACGACCGTCGTGCAGAGGTCGGGGCGGCAGATCCTGCTCGCCGCGGCGACCGCCGCGGCGGCCGCTCCCGAGGAACCGGGTGCCTACTGGTACGTCAAGACCGTGAACACGGACACCGTGCCCGGGCAGGAACCGGCGACGTCGTCCGTGGAGACCTGGACCGCGCGTGACGGCAGGTCCTGGGTCCGGCGGAGCGGGAAGGGCGAGGTCGAGAAGAACGACGGCGGCCACGGGCACTGGACCGACGGGTTCGACCTGGAGGGCACCAGGCTGAGCTATGAGCAGATCCAGGGGCTCCCCACGGGTCCGGACGACCTGGTGGCGTGGCTCACCGAGCACGCGACGGGGGTGCTCAACGAGGAGGCCGCCCGTTACGTCCCGCTGCTCGATGTCCTGTCCCGCATGCCCGCACCGCCGGAGGTCCGCGAGGCCGCCTTCCGGGCGCTCGCCGCGCTGCCCGACGTCCGGAGCCTCGGGACCGCCGACGGGGGAGAGAGCCTGCTGCTCAAGGTTTCGGACGGTGAGATCAAGCTGGTGGTGGACGTCGAGGCGGCGCGGCTACGCGAGTCGGCCTTCACCCCGGCTTCCACGAAGCCGGGGAAGGACGGCGCGATCCGCACGGAGAAGGCCGAGTGGACGGACGACCTGCCGGAGACGGCTCACTGACGGGACCCGGCGCGCACGCCGGCCGTACGGTCTCCTCCCGGTGAAAAAGCGGCGGCGCCGGCCACGCGGGGGCGTGGCCGGCGCCGTCAGCGGACACCGCCGTCAGCGGTCATCCGCCGGGGGAGGCGGTCACCGCTTCGTGTCGGAACGCCGGAAGATCTTGTTGCCGAGCCAGACCAGCGGGTCGTACTTCCGGTCGACGACGCGTTCCTTCATCGGGATCAGCGCGTTGTCGGTGATCTTGATGTGCTCCGGGCAGACCTCGGTGCAGCACTTGGTGATGTTGCAGTAGCCGAGGCCGTGCTCCTCCTGCGCGGAGTCCTTGCGGTCCGCCACGTCGTAGGGGTGCATGTCCAGCTCGGCGATCCGCATGAGGAAGCGCGGACCGGCGAAGGCCGGCTTGTTCTCCTCGTGGTCGCGGATCACGTGGCAGACGTTGTTGCACATGAAGCACTCGATGCACTTGCGGAACTCCTGGGACCGCTCGACGTCGATCTGCTGCATGCGGTACTCGCCCGGCTTCACGTCCGCAGGCGGGGTGAAGGACGGGATCTCCCGGGCCTTCTGGTAGTTGAACGAGACGTCGGTGACCAGGTCCTTGATCACCGGGAACGTCCGCATGGGCGTCACGGTGATCGTCTCGTCCTCCGTGAAGGTGGACATCCGGGTCATGCAGCCGAGCTTGGGCTTGCCGTTGATCTCCATGGAGCAGGAGCCGCACTTGCCGGCCTTGCAGTTCCACCGGACCGCGAGGTCGGGCGCCTGGGTGGCCTGGAGCCGGTGGATGATGTCGAGGACGACCTCGCCCTCGTTCACCTCGACGGTGAAGTCCTCCAGCCGTCCCTCGCCGCCCTCGCCCCGCCACACGCGGAACTTCGCCTTGTAGCTCATGTCACTCCTTGACCGACGTGTCGAGACCGGCCAGCTCTTCGTCCGTCATGTACTTCTTCAGCTCGTCGAGCTCGAAGAGCCTGATCAGGTCGTCGCGCATGGACGGCTGGACCTTCTCCTCCACCGTGACCGAGCCGTCCGGGGCCAGGGCGCAGGACAGGAGCCTGCGGCGCCACTCCGCCGACATGCCCGGGAAGTCGTCACGGGTGTGGCCGCCGCGGCTCTCCTCGCGGAGCAGGGCCGCCTTGGCCACGCACTCGGAGACCAGCAGCATGTTGCGCAGGTCGAGGGCGAGGTGCCAGCCGGGGTTGTAGATCCGGCTCCCGGTCGCCCCGACGTGCTGGGCCCGCTCCTTGAGCTTGCCCACCGCCTCCAGCGCCTCGGTGATCTCCTCGGACTTGCGGATGATGCCGACCAGCTCGTTCATCGTCCGCTGCAGCTCCTGGTGGACCACGTAGGGGTTCTCCCCCGACCGCTCCAGCGGCTCCAGCGCCTCGGTCCTGGCCGCCTCCACCGCGTCTTCGGCGACCTTGGGCCGCGTCCGGAGGCCGTCGACGTAGGCGGCGGCCCCGGCGCCCGCGCGGCGGCCGAACACCAGCAGGTCGGACAGCGAGTTGCCGCCGAGCCGGTTGGAGCCGTGCATGCCGCCGGAGACCTCGCCGGCCGCGAAGAGACCGGGGACGGACGCCTGGCCGGTGTCGGCGTCCACCTCGACGCCGCCCATGATGTAGTGACAGGTCGGGCCGACCTGCATGGGCTCCTTCGTGATGTCGACGTCGGCCAGCTCCTTGAACTGGTGGTGCATCGACGGCAGCCGCCGGGTGATCTCGGCGGCGGGCAGCCGGCTGGAGACGTCCAGGAAGACGCCGCCCTGGGGCGATCCGCGACCGGCCTTGACCTCGGAGTTGATGGCGCGGGCCACCTCGTCACGGGGCAGCAGCTCCGGGGGACGGCGGTTGTTCGCCTGGTCGCCGTACCAGCGGTCGGCCTCCTCCTCGGTGGTGGCGTACTTGTCCTTGAACACCTCGGGGATGTAGTCGAACATGAAGCGCTTGCCCTCGGAGTTCCTCAGCACCCCGCCGTCACCGCGGACGGACTCGGTGACGAGGATGCCGCGGACCGACGGAGGCCAGACCATCCCGGTGGGGTGGAACTGGATGAACTCCATGTTGATCAGCTTGGCCCCGGCCAGCAGCGCCAGCGCGTGGCCGTCCCCGGTGTACTCCCAGGAGTTGGAGGTCACCACGTAGGACTTGCCGATGCCGCCGGTGGCCAGCACGACCGCCGGGGCGTCGAAGAGGACGAACCTGCCGTTCTCCCGCCAGTAGCCGAAGGCGCCGGAGATCGCGTCGCCGTCCTTGAGCAGACGGGTCACCGTGCACTCGGCGAAGACCTTGATGTACGCCTCGGCGTCCCCGTGCCGCCGCTCGTCCTCCTGCTGGAGGGCGACGACCCGCTGCTGCAGGGTGCGGATCATCTCCAGGCCGGTACGGTCACCGACGTGGGCCAGCCGGGGGTACTCGTGCCCGCCGAAGTTACGCTGGCTGATCTTGCCGTCCTTGGTGCGGTCGAACAGCGCGCCCCATGCCTCCAGCTCCCAGACCCGGTCCGGGGCCTCCTTGGCGTGCAGCTCGGCCATCCTCCAGTTGTTGAGGAACTTGCCGCCGCGCATGGTGTCGCGGAAGTGCACCATCCAGTTGTCGTCGCTGTTGACGTTGCCCATGGCGGCGGCGGCGCCGCCCTCGGCCATGACGGTGTGCGCCTTGCCGAACAACGACTTGCAGATGATCGCGGTCCGCTTGCCCTGCTGGCGGGCCTCGATGGCCGCCCGCAGTCCCGCACCGCCGGCGCCGATGACGACGACGTCGTATTCGTGACGCTCGATTTCCACAGCAGATCCTTATGCGAACGGGAAGTTGACGATGCCCTTGGCGACCAGCCGGACGTACAGGTCGGCTCCCATGACCGTGAACATCGAGATCAGCGCCAGCTCCTGGTGCTTGGCGTTGAGCTTGGAGACGAAGCCCCAGGCGCGGTAGCGGAGCGGGTGCCGGGAGAAGTGGTTCAGGCGGCCCGCCGTGATGTGCCGGCAGGAGTGGCACGACAGCGTGTACAGGTTGATGAAGACCGCGTTGATGATCAGGATCCAGGTGCCGAGCCCGAACGGCTTGCCGATGAGGGCCTTCACCGCGTCGATGGCGAGGATCAGGCCGATCACGATCGCCGCGTAGAAGAAGTAGCGGTGGATGTTCTGCAGGATCAGCGGGAAGCGGGACTCGCCGGTGTAGCGGCCGTGCGGCTCGCCCACCGCGCACGCCGGGGGCGAGAGCCAGAAGCCGCGGTAGTAGGCCTTGCGGTAGTAGTAGCAGGTGAAGCGGAACCCGGCGGGCAGGCCGAGGATCAGCAGGCCCGGCGGCAGGGTGTACCAGTCGCCGAACGGCGCGAAGCCGAACAGCCGCGCCTCCTCCGGGCAGGTCGCCTGCGCCAGGCACGGGGAGGCGAACGGCGCGTGGTACGGGGAGACGAAGAAGCTCTTATCGAAGATCGCCCATGTGGCGTAGATCAGGAACGCCATGAAGATGATGAAGGTGACCAGTGGGTAGCGCCACCACCGGTCCGTCCGCAGGGTGCGTTCCTTGATCTGCGCACGTTGCCTTCTGGCCGTGTTCTCGGCCGTTGTCTGGGTCATCGTCGACCTTCCACCTCCCGCGAACCCTGCTGCCGGGGGTCCGGGTGATCTAAGTTGTGCGGCGCACCGCGGGTCGTCGTCGCGCCGGCTCAGCGTGCGCGCGCGTATTGGTGGGGGATACGTTACGACGCGGCCCGGGGGTTGTGTGAGAAAGGTCACTCACATTTTCCCACTCTCGGTGTGATTCCTGTCACGTTGGTCAGGAAGGAGTCACCGGCCAGTCAAGACCGCCCGCGAAGGCGGGACGTGGGGAGATCGTCGGTCACGGCGGACGGCGGCTGAGAGGCCCGCAGAGCGGCGGAGCGGGACCGGTGAAGATCAGCAGGTGGGCGTCCGGAGGAGGGGCCGGAGGGGCACGGGAGGCGGCGCCGGAAGCGGACCGGAGGCGGCGCCGGAAGGCCGCGCGGGGGCACGGGAGGCGGCACCCGGAAGGCCGTACGGGAGGGCCGCCCGGGAGGACGGCGGGCGGGCCGCGGGGCCGCGACGCGCGGCGGCCCCGCGCCGGCCGGGCGCGACAGAGGCAGAGAGGAGAGAGGTCAGTACCGCTGGTTGCTGCCGGGCAGCTTGACCACGGTCACGAAGAAGTCGTCGATGCGCCGGACCACGCTGATGAACTGGTCGAAGTCGACGGGCTTGGAGACGTAGGCGTTGGCGTGCAGGTTGTAGCTGCGCAGGATGTCCTCCTCGGACTCCGACGTCGTCAGCACGACCACGGGGATGCCCCGCAGCTTCTCGTCGGACTTTATGTCCTGCAGCACCTCCCGGCCGTCCTTGCGGGGGAGGTTGAGGTCGAGCAGGATCAGGTCGGGCCGGGGGGCGTCGGCGTACTCGCCCTCCTGGCGCAGGAACGCCATGGCCTGCTCGCCGTCGTTGACGACGTGCAGCTTGTTCCGGACCTTGTTGAGCTCGAACGCCTCCTTGGTCAGCAGGACGTCACCCGGGTCGTCCTCGACCAGGAGCACGTCGATCCAGCGCAGGTCATTCATCGGTCTCTCCAGTAGGAAGGGTCCACTTGAAGGTCGTCCCCGTCGTGCCGGGCTCCGGCTGTTCCACCCAGATCCGGCCGCCGTGGTACTCGACGATCTTCTTGCACAGGGCCAGCCCGATGCCGGTGCCGGCGTAGGCGTCCCGGCCGTGCAGGCGCTGGAAGATCAGGAAGATGCGTTCAGTGTATTTGCCGTCGATGCCTATGCCGTTGTCGGCGCAGAAGAACTCCCACATCTCCCCGTCGCGCCGCACGCCGATGCGGACCTTCGGCGGCTCCTCCGAGCGGAACTTCACCGCGTTGCCGATGAGGTTCTGGAAGAGCTGGGTGAGCTGGGACCGGTTGCCGTGCACCACGGGCAGCTCGTCGCAGGTCACGGTCGCGCCGGCCTCCTCGATGGGCGCGGCGAGGTTCTTCAGCGCGGCCTGCAGGGGCACGTCGGCGTCGAGCGTGGTCATCTCCCCGCCGATCCTGCCCACCCGGGAGAAGTCGAGCAGGTCGTTGATGAGGAGCTGCATGCGCTTGGCGCCGTCCACGGCGAAGGTGATGTACTGCTTGGCGCGGGCGTCGAGCTGGTCGCCGTAGCGCTGGTCGAGCATCTGGGTGAAGCTGGCCACCTTGCGCAGCGGTTCCTGCAGGTCGTGGCTGGCGACGTAGGCGAACTGCTCCAGCTCGCTGTTGGATCGCCGCAGCTCGGCGGTCTGTTCCTCCAGCTTGGCCTGCGCCTCGGAGGCGCGCCGCCACTCCGCCAGCATGCGGCGGCGCATGGCGTCGACGTGCCCGGACAGCTCCGACAGCTCCGACGGCCGCTCGACCTTGAGGCGGTGGTCGAAGTCTCCCTGGCCGACCGCGCGGACCTGCTCGGTCAGCTCGGCCAGCGGGCGCAGTACGGCGAAGCGCACGATCAGCACCGCGCCGACCCCGGCCAGGGCCAGGACGGCGACGATCACGCCGAGCGCCACGTAGAGCGCGGACCAGCCCTGGTTCAGCCGGGCGCTCCCCTCGTCGTGCAGCCGGTTCAGATGCGTCTGGAGGGTGGACAGCGATCGGCGGACCTCGGTGAACCGCTCACCGTTGACCGGCGCCATCCGCTGGGCGGACTCGGTCTTGTAGGTCGGCACCGAGGCGATGAGCGGCTCGGCGTAGTCGCGCCGCCAGGCGTCCCCGGTGTCCTTGAGCCGCTGGACCTCGGCGCGGACCGCGTCGCTCTCCGGGATGCGGGGCATGAGCCGTTCGAGCTCGGCCATCGCCCTGCGCTCGTCGGCGACGGCGGAGCGGTAGGCCAGCAGGGAGCGCTCCTCGTTCGTCCTGCCGTACGTCCGCGCGGCGCTCTCCTGCGCGGACAGCGCGTTGGAGATCTCCAGGGTGCGCAGCGCCGCGGGGTCGACGACGTCGACCACGGCGCCCCGCAGCCGGGTGAAGTCCTTCATCGAGGCGACCGCGAAGAGGCCGGTGATCGCCAGGGCCACCGCGATCAGCACGCCGGTGAGCAGGAACCACTGGCCGACCCGGAGCTTGCCGAAGCCCGTCGCGGGCTCGGGGACGGGCAGCGGGCGCAGGCGCCCGCGGTCGCTCATCACGCCTCCTCCCGCTCCTGCCCGCCGGGCCGGGGGACTCCGCCGGGCCGGGAGATGAGGACGGTGGCCAGGTCGTCGCTGAGCGCGTCGCGGTTCAGCTCGATCACCCGCTCGATGAGCCGGTCGAGGTGGATGCCGCCCTGCTCGTGGACCAGCCGGAGCAGCCCCTCGGTGCCGAGCAGGTCGGGGCCGCCGCCCACGGTGGCCTCGATCAGGCCGTCGGTGTAGAGGAGCATCGACCACTCGTCGCCCAGCGGCACCTCGATCTCCGACCAGTCGACGCCCTGGAAGATCCCCAGCGGGGGACCGGAGGGGGTGCCCTGCAGCACGCCGATCGCTCCGTCGCGGATCAGCAGGGGCGGGGGGTGGCCGACCACGTGCATCCGGGCGCGGTCCAGGGATGCGTCGATCGTGGCGATGCAGAGCGTCGTGAAGATCTCCGGGGACTTGCGTTCGAGGCGCAGCACCGAGTCGAGGGTGCGCAGCAGCTCGTTGCCGGTGTGCCCGGCCAGGACCAGGGTCCGCCAGGCGATCCGCAGCGCCACGCCCAGGGCCGCCTCGTCCGGGCCGTGCCCGCACACGTCGCCGACGACCACGTGCACGGCGCCGTCGGGCCCCTGAACGGTGTCCCAGAAGTCGCCGGCGAGCAGGGCGCGGCGGCGGCCGGGGAGGTATCGGGCCTGGTGGTCCAGGCCGTCGGACTCCAGCAGCGGGACCGGCAGCAGCCTGCGTTCGAGGCGGGCGTTCTCCTTGGCCGTCAGCTGGGCCTCGACGAGGCTGCGCTGCGCCAGGTCGGCGCGCTTGCGCTCCATCGCGTAGCTGATCGCGCGGGCCAGCAGCCTGGCCTCCACGTCCTGCTTGACGAGGTAGTCCTGGGCGCCCGCGGCGACGGCCTCGACGCCGACGTGGGTGTCGTTGAGGCCGGTCAGCACGAGCACCGCGGTGTCGGGCGCCATCGACAGCACCTGCTCCAGCGCCTCCAGGCCGCTGGCGTCGGGCAGGGAGAGGTCCACGAGCACGCACTGGACGTCGGGGGTGAGCCGCTCCCTGGTCTCGGCCAGGCTGCGCGCCCAAATGATCTTATGAGGGTTCTCCGACTCGCCGAGCAGCTCCTCCACGAGGAAGGCGTCGCCCGCGTCGTCCTCGATGAGGAGGATCGTGAGCGTGTCGTTGGAGGGGGCGGTCACGGACGCCTCTTCATGGATTGGGGGCACCTTGTCAACGTATGAAGAATAGTGTGACACCAGGACTCAACGTGTGATGATCAGGCCCGCGGCCTCGCGGCCCTCTCGCAACCGCCCGGTGGCCCCCTCACGGTCCGGCCGGGCGGCGGCGATCCGGCGCGCCCGTCGTCGCCCCGCATCCATCCTGCCTGGATCCCATCCTGTACGGCCCGCCCGCCTCGCGCGCGCCGATCGGGAAACCGTTGCGCCGTTGTGAGACTTCCGTTGCGCCGGCCGGGGTGACGGCGCCTCGGAAGGGGCCGCGCCGGTTCCCGGCAGGGGCGGCGCCGCGCCGATCCCGCGCCCGGGAGGGCTCCGGGGCCGCGCCGGGTCGTGCCGGACCGACCGTGCCGGACCGCGCCGGGCCGCTCAGCCGGTGGTGATCAGCTCCAGCCCCTCGGGCAGGCTGCCGTCGTGCGCGGCCTCGGCGAGGAAGAACAGCAGCGTGTCGTGGAAGGCGCGGGCCGCCCGGGTGGGCTCGACGTCCTTGCGGTGGGCGATGGCGATGGTGCGCTGCAGCCCCGGGGGCGCCAGCGGGGTGCCGGTCAGCCCGGGACGGCCGTCCAGGACCATCGACGGGACCAGCGCGATGCCCAGCCCGGCCTCCACGAACCGCAGCACGGCGTCCATCTCGCCGCCCTCCACCGACAGCCGCGGCTCGAACCCGGCCTGGCGGCACGCGCTGAGCGTGGCCTCCCGCAGGTCGTAGCCGCGGCGGAACATCACCATCGGCCGCCCGCGCAGCTCCTCCATCCGCAGGTACGGCCGGCGCACCGGCGCGTCGGTGGGGGAGACGACGACGAGGTTCTCCCGCAGCACCTCCTCGGTGGCCAGCGCCGGGTCGTCGCTCTGCAGCGGCATGATGATCAGCGCCAGGTCGAGCTGGCCGCGGGCCAGGGCACGGACCAGATCGCGGGAGCCGCCCTCCTCCACCAGCAGTTCGATGCCGGGGTAGTCGCGGTGGAACCGCGCCAGGGCGTCGGCCATCAGCCCGGCGCACAGCGAGGGCGTGGCGCCGAGCCGTACCCTCCCCCGGCGCAGCCCCGCCAGCTCGGCGACCTCCCGCCGCGCGGTGTCGGCGTCGGCCAGTATCCGCCGGGCCAGCGGCAGCAGGGCCTCGCCCGCGGCGGTGAGCGTGACGTTCCCCCGGGCACGGCTGAACAGCGGCGCCCCGAGGTCGGCCTCCAGCGCCTTGATCTGCTTGCTCAGCGAGGGCTGGGCGACGCGCATCCGCTCGGCGGCGTGGGTGAAGTGCCGTGCCTCGGCGACCGCCACGAAGTAGGCGAGTTGCTGGAGCTGCACGCATTTAGCGTACGGATGCCCCGGGGGCGGATCCGGGGTGGCCCCCTGGGAGGGGGACGATGTGAGATTACTCGCACCCCGCCGCCGGACGCGCGCTCTCAACCTGCGCCGACGCAGAGCCGATAGCCGCGGGCTATGGAAACGAGGCTCACGATGACTTGGACGGCGGAAAGGCCCCGTGCCTAGCGTCGCATCCGTGACTGCCACCATTGAGCGCGGTTCCGCCACCGCGTCGATCAATCCCCCCGGCGACGCCGCCGCCAAGAAGACGGCCAGGAGGCGCGGCGGGTTCCTGAGCTCCTCCAACGGCAAGAAAGCCGTGATGGCCGTCACGGGCGCCGTCATGGTGCTCTTCCTCGTCGTCCACATGATCGGGAACCTCAAGAGCTTCCTCGGCGCCGAGGAGTTCAACTCCTACGCCGCCTCCCTGCGGACCCTCGGCGAGCCGATCCTCCCGCACCGCGTCCTGCTGACCGGGCTGGAGGTCGTGCTGGTCGTCGCGCTGGCGCTGCACGTGTGGGCGGCGGTCTCCCTGGCGCGGCGCGCGGGCCGGGCCCGCCCGGTCAAGTACGCGGTCCGGCGGAGGTCCCAGGCCGGCGGCTACGCCATCCACTTCATGCGCTACGGCGGCGCCGCGATCTTCTTCTTCCTGATCTGGCACCTGCTGGACCTCACCTTCGGCACGGTCAACCCGGCCGGCGGCGCGGGCACGCCGTTCGAGCGGCTGGTGGAGGGCTTCGCCCCCTCGCGCTGGTGGGTGACGCTGTTCTACGTGCTCGCCGTCCTCGCGGTCGGCCAGCACCTGCGCCACGGCCTGTGGAGCGCCTTCCAGACCCTCGGACGGGCCGGTCGCCGCAGCTACCGGACGCTGAACGCGGTCGCCGTCACGATCGCCGTGGTGATGGTCCTCGGCTTCCTCGCGGTCCCCGCCGGCGTCATGGCCGGGATCGTCAAGTGAGCGGGACCCGTACGGCGGGCGCGGCGCGGGCCGCACGGCAGGACTGTCCCCAGCGCGGTGAACGAGGAACGGTGAGCGAGAGATGACCATGAACTACACCGAGGGCGCGCCGATCCGCGACACCAAGGCTCCCGAGGGTCCCATCGAGGACCGCTGGGAGAAGCGGAAGTTCAGCGCCAAGCTGGTCAATCCGGCCAACAAGCGCAAGCTGCACGTCATCGTGGTCGGCACCGGCCTCGCGGGCGGCTCGGCCGCCGCGACGCTCGGCGAGCTCGGCTACAACGTCACGTCGTTCTGCTACCAGGACTCGCCCCGGCGGGCGCACTCCATCGCGGCGCAGGGCGGCATCAACGCGGCCAAGAACTACCGCGGCGACGGCGACTCGATCTACCGGCTGTTCTACGACACGGTCAAGGGCGGCGACTTCCGCGCCCGCGAGTCGAACGTCTACCGCCTGGCCCAGGTCAGCGTGAACATCATCGACCAGGCCGTGGCCCAGGGCGTGCCGTTCGCCCGCGAGTACGGCGGCCTGCTGGACACCCGCTCCTTCGGTGGCGCCCAGGTGTCGCGCACCTTCTACGCCCGCGGCCAGACGGGCCAGCAGCTCCTGCTCGGCGCCTACCAGGCGCTGGAGCGGCAGATCGCGGCCGGCACCGTCAAGATGCACACCCGCCACGAGATGCTCGACCTGATCGTCGCCGACGGCCGGGCACGCGGCGTGATCGTCCGCGACATGGTGACCGGCGAGATCGAGCGGCACACCGCCGACGCGGTCGTGCTGGCCAGCGGCGGCTACGGCAACGTGTTCTTCCTGTCCACCAACGCCAAGGGCTGCAACACCACGGCGATCTGGCGGGCGCACCGGCGCGGCGCCTACTTCGCCAACCCGTGCTACACCCAGATCCACCCGACCTGCATCCCGGTCAGCGGCGACTACCAGTCCAAGCTGACGCTGATGTCGGAGTCGCTGCGCAACGACGGACGCGTGTGGGTGCCGCTCCAGAAGGGCGACGCCCGGCCGGCCTCGGAGATCCCCGAGGACGAGCGCGACTACTACCTGGAGCGCATCTACCCGGCGTTCGGCAACCTGGTCCCGCGTGACATCGCCTCCCGCGCGGCCAAGAACGTCTGCGACGAGGGCCGCGGCGTCGGCCCCGGCGGGCTGGGCGTCTACCTCGACTTCGCCGACGCGATCAGGCGGCTCGGCCGCGACGCGGTGGAGAAGAAGTACGGCAACCTCTTCGAGATGTACGAGCGCATCACCGGCGAGGACCCGTACACCCAGCCGATGCGCATCTACCCGGCCGTGCACTACACCATGGGCGGCCTGTGGGTGGACTACGACCTGCAGTCCACCATCCCGGGCCTGTTCGTGATCGGCGAGGCCAACTTCTCCGACCACGGCGCCAACCGCCTGGGCGCCTCGGCGCTGATGCAGGGCCTGGCCGACGGCTACTTCGTGCTGCCGACGACCATCGGCGACTACCTCGCGAACGGCCCCTACGGGGAGGTCGACGAGGACGCGGTGGCGGAGGCCGAGACCGCGGTGCGCCGGAAGATCGAGCGGCTGCTGACCAACGACGGCACCCGTACGGCCGACTCCTACCACCGCGAGCTGGGCAAGCTCATGTGGGACTACTGCGGCATGGAGCGCACCGAGGAGTCGCTGCGCAAGGCGCTGGAGCGGATCCCCGAGCTGCGCGAGGAGTTCTGGAAGAACGTCAAGGTCTCCGGCACCGCCGAGGAGCTCAACCAGGCGCTGGAGCGGGCCGGCCGGGTGGCCGACTTCTTCGACCTGGCCGAGCTGATGTGCCTCGACGCCCTGCACCGCACCGAGTCGTGCGGCGGCCACTTCCGCGCCGAGTCGCAGGACGCCGACGGCGAGGCGCTGCGCGACGACGAGAACTTCGCCTACGTCGCGGCCTGGGAGCACGGCGAGGAGGGGCCGATCCTGCACAGGGAGGCCCTCGAGTACGAGTACGTCAAGATGACCCAGCGGAGCTACAAGTGATTCGGCGGGCCGGCGAGCACGGCGACGTCGTCCACGCCCGCGCCGGGCGAGTGAGCGAAAACGAGGAGCCGCGGGCATGAACCTCACCCTGAAGATCTGGCGCCAGAAGGACGCCCAGGACAAGGGCCGCATGGTCACCTACCGGGTGGAGGACGTCTCCCCGGACATGTCCTTCCTGGAGATGCTCGACGTGCTCAACGAGCGTCTCATCCTGGAGGGCGACGAGCCGGTCGCCTTCGACCACGACTGCCGCGAGGGCATCTGCGGCATGTGCGGCATGGTCATCAACGGTGTCGCGCACGGCGAGCAGGTGGCCACCACCACCTGCCAGCTCCACATGCGGCACTTCGAGGACGACGCGGTCATCACCATCGAGCCGTGGCGGGCCGCGCCGTTCCCGGTGATCAAGGACCTGGTCGTGGACCGCTCGTCGTTCGACCGGATCATCCAGGCCGGCGGCTTCATCTCCGTCCCGGCGGGGTCCGCGCCCGACGCGCACAGCGTCCCGGTGAAGAAGGAGGACGCCGACGACGCCTTCGACGCGGCCACCTGCATCGCCTGCGGCGCGTGCGTGGCGGCCTGCCCGAACGGCTCGGCATCCCTCTTCACCGCCGCCAAGATCACCCACCTCAGCCTCCTGCCGCAGGGCCAGCCCGAGCGCGAGTCCCGCGCCAAGGCCATGGTCGAGCAGATGGACGCCGAGGGCTTCGGCGGCTGCACCAACACCGGCGAGTGCACCGCGGTCTGCCCCAAGGGCATCCCGCTGGACACCATCGCCCGGATGAACCGCGACTACCTGCGGGCCTCGAAGTAGGTCCCCGCGCGAGCCCGCGGGCCCGCGCGCCGAGTGGACGGCTCCCGGCCACGGCCGGGAGCCGTCCCGCTTCTCCGGCCGGACCCGCCGCCGGTCCGGCGGCGGTCCCGCCACGACGGGCCGGAGACCTGCGATCATCTCGGCGTGTGGAGAAGCAGGGCCGGCCGCCTAGTCGTCGACGATCACGCCTCCGACCGCGGTGCGGCCGGCCGGGACGGCGGCGAACTCCACCGTGACGGTGTCTCGCAGGTGTGCTCCGAGGACGCCGGCGACGGCGTCGGTGACGTTCCGTGCGAGCCTGGCGATGATCTCGCCGCTGTCGGGACGGGTGAACGCCGCCTCGCGGATGCCGAAGACGACCGCGGGCGCGGCCTCGTCGGCGGGCTCACCCCGCAGGCCCCATCGGCCGGCGGGTACGCCGTCGAGGTGGATGACGGCGACGTCGCGCGCCCATTCGCCGTACACGCCGACCACCGCCTCGGTCAGCGCGGCGATGAGGGCCGATTCGTTGCCCTGGAGCTGCGGTTCCAGTACCCGGACCGTCAGATGCGGCATCGTGATTCTCCTGTTTGCTCTCAAATCATCTTTGTTTCCAAAGGTATTCGGTGAGGTGCCAGATGGTCAACGACGGGGACGGCATGACCACCGACCAGGCGGTGCGGGCCATGCTGCTGCTGATGCCCAGGCTCGTCGGGCGGACCAAGCGGCTGCCCGTCCCGGAGGTGCTGCGGACCCTCGATCTCGCGCCCCGTCACCTGTCGCTGCTGGCCTACCTGCAGCACGACGGCCCCCTCACGGTGGGCCGGCTGGCGGAGAGGCTGGAGGTCGCTCCGACGACCGTCAGCCTCATGGTGGGCGACCTGTCCCGCCGCGGCGTGCTGACGCGGGAGGAGGACGACGCCGACCGGCGGCGGCGGCTCGTCGCGATCGCGCCGGAGTACGCCGAGCCGATCCGCGAGTGGCTGGCAGGCACCGCGCTGGCGTGGGCCGAGGTCCTGGCCGAGCTCACGCCGGCCGAGCGCGCCACGATCGTGCGGACGATGCGCGCCTTCGAGGCCGCCCTGGGCCGGCGGACGCGCGGCTGAGGTGACGGTCCCGGCCGCCGCTTCGGCTCCGGGGGCCGCCCCGGGACGACGGGTCCGTACGGCGGCCCACCCTTCGGGCCGGGACGGGCTCGCGGCGGTGCGGCCTTCAGATGGGGATGAGCTCCAGATGCCGGTAACCGGTCCATCCGGCGGGATCGGCGGTGAAGACGGGCCAGGCGCGCGTCATGGCAAGGTAGGCCGTATGGGCGTGGTGGAGAGCCACGTCGTGAGGGCGCGCGGCGTGCCGCGCCTGCCGGGCCACCCGGAACACCTCCTGGTCCGTCAGCCCGGCGACCTCGCAGGCCCGGAAGCCCAGGAGCCACATGAGCTTCTCGGGGTCGGGGTCCGCGATGATCGTCGCCTGGACGAGGGCGGTCACCGGGATCAGTAGGGTGTCGCCGTCGACGGTCAGCAGGTCCATCGCGGCGCGGATGTCGGCTCCTCGCCCGTCGTCGGCCAGGATGCGGAGAACGGCGGTGAGATCCGCCACGTAACCGGCGATCACGCGGCGGAGCTCTCCTCTGTCGTGGCCTTCCCGTGTGCGGCGGCCTCCCGCGCGGCGTGCATGCGCGTGCGGAGCTCGGCCCTGCGCCTGTCATAGGTCTCGGGGTCGGCGGCCCGGTCCTGCGCGATCATCGCGGCGAGACGTTCACGGGAGGTCCGATCGGCGTCCAGGCGCTGCTGGGCCAACTCGGCGAAGAATCCGGAGACGGTGCCCCCGGACGCCTCGGCCCACACCTTGACCTGCTCGTGCAACTCGTCGGGGATGCTGATCGTGATCTTCGAGACCATAAATGGAGAATACCAATTATGGCTTTGGCGTGGGCTGGAAAGCGGCCCGTCAGTCGAGTTCGGCGGTGATCTCCCGGCGGAGGGTCTCGGTGTCGATGCCCGCGCCGGTGATGACGCGCGCGCCCACGCCCTGGCCCTCGCGCAGGATCCCCAGCAGGACGTGGCCGTCGGAGATGTGTCCGTGCTTGAGGCGTACGGCCTCGCGCAGTGACAGCTCCAGCGTCTTCTTCGCCCGGGGGCTGAACGGGATGTGCCCGCCGGGCCGCCGGCCCCGCGCGGATCCGCGGTCCAGGGCCCCGGGGCCGAAGACGGCCTCGACCCGTTCCCGGACGGCCGAGAGGTCGATGCCGATGGTCTCCAGCGCCTCGGCGTCGAGGCCGCCGCCCGGCGGCGGGGCCAGGCGGGCGACCTCCCGGTAGGCACGGTCGTGGTCGAGCCCGTGGCGGGCGAGGACCCGCGCGGCGAGGCTCTGGGGCCGGTCGAGCAGGCCGAGCAGGATGTGCTCGGGACCGATGACGCGATGGTTCAGCCTGCGGGCGTTCTCCTGGGCGCCGACAACCGCCTGCCGGGCGTCCCCCTGGAACCGTTCGAACATCTACCTCTCCCTCCTCAGCAGCCCGCGGCCGCCCGCGTACTTCTTGTGCACCGCCTGCCGGCTGACCTCCAGGCAGTGCGCGATCTCCTGCCAGGACCAGCCCTGCTCGCGGGCGTTGTCCACCTGTAGGGCCTCCAGTCGGTCGACGAGCATCCGCAGCGCCCGCACGGCCCGGAGGCCGACGGCGGGGTCGCGGCTGCCGGCGTCGGAGGCCAGCTGTGCCGTGTCGCTCATGTCTGTCAATTTAGGTTGACGCGGTGATTGTGTCAACCAGAGTTGACGTGATCGTTTGCCGGAAAATGATTTGCCTGGTGAGAGGGGATCTTGTCAGGCTATGAGAGCCATGCGCTCCTTACCTGTCGCCGATCCCGGCACTCCTGACGCCCGCAGTCCGTTCCGGTACCTGTGCTGGGTCGCCCGCAACCAGGCCGGCCCCCTGCTCATCGGCGCCGGGTACTCCACCCTGTGGTGGCTGGCGATGGCGTTCGTGCCCATGGTGATGGGCAGGGGCATCGACGCCGTCCGGATCCGGGACACCTCCGCCCTGCTCACCTGGGGCCTCGTGCTGCTGGGCCTCGGCGCCCTCCAGTCGGCCGCCGGGATCCTGCGCCACCGGATGGCCGTCTACAACTGGCTGGCCGGGGCCTACCGCACCGTCCAGGTCACCGTACGGCAGGCCACCCGGCTGGGCGCGACCCTGCCCAAGCGCATGTCCACCGGCGAGGTCGTCAGCGTCGGCAACTCCGACATCGCCCACATCGGCAACGCGATGGACATCCTGCTGCGCGGCAGCGGCTCGGTCGTCGCCGTCGTCGCGGTGACGGTCATCCTGATCGGCACCTCGCTGCCGCTCGGCCTGACCGTGCTCGTCGGCGTCCCGGCCATGGCCCTCGCCGTCACGCCGCTGCTGCGCCCGCTGAACCGGCGTCAGCACGCCCATCGCGACCTGACGGGCGAGCTGTCCACCCGCGCCGCCGACATCGTCGCCGGCCTGCGGGTGCTGCGCGGCATCGGCGGCGAGCAGGTCTTCGCCGACCGCTACGTCACCGAGTCCCAGCGGGTACGGCGGGCCGGCGTGCGGGTCGCCTCGGTCGAGTCGCTGCTGGAGGGCGCGCAGATCCTGCTGCCCGGCCTGCTGATCGCCGCGGTCACCTGGCTGGGCGCGACCTTCGCGACGCGGGGCGAGATCACCGTCGGCCAGCTCGTCGCCTTCTACGGCTACGCCGCCTTCCTGATCACCCCCCTGCGGACGCTCATCGAGGCGGCCGACAAGTTCACCAAGGGACACGTCGCCGCCCGCCGGGTGGTGCGCATCCTCTCTCTCGAACCCGAGGTGGACGGCGGCGCCGCGACCTCCCCGGGCGGACTGCTGCGCGACGTGGCCTCCGGCGTCGCCGTACGGCCCGGCACGTTCACCGCCATCGCCGCCCCCACGCCCGAGGAGGCCGCCGTGATCGCCGACCGGCTCGGCCGCTACCGCGACGGCGACGTGGACTTCGGCGACGTGCGGCTCGACACCCTGCCGATCGCCGAGGTGCGCCGCCGCATCCTGGTCGCCGACAACGACGCCGCGCTCTTCGCCGGAACCCTCCGCGACGAGCTGGACATCGCCGGCACGGCCTCCGACGACGACCTCGCCGACGCGCTGTACGCCGCGTGCGCCACCGACATCGTCGACGCGCTGCCCGACGGCCTCGACGGGCACGTCGCCGAGTCGGGCCGGGAGTTCTCCGGCGGCCAGCGGCAGCGGCTCCGTCTGGTCCGGGCGCTGCTCGCCGACCCGGAGGTGCTGATCCTCGTCGAGCCCACCAGCGCGGTGGACGCCCACACCGAGGCCCGCGTCGCCGACCGGCTGGCCAAGGCGCGGGCGGGCCGTACCACGCTGGTCTGCACGACCAGCCCGCTGGTGCTCGACCGCACCGACCACGTGATCTACGTCGAGGGCGGCGTGGTGCGCGCCCAGGGCACCCACCGCGACCTCCTCGCCACCACCCCTGCTTACGCCGCCGTCGTGACCCGAGGAGAATCGTGAGTAAAAAAATCCTCCCGGTCGCGGGGGAGGCGCAGGTCCGCGCCTACGCCCGCCGGCTCACCCTGAAGTACCCGCGCGCCCTGTCGCTGGCGCTCGGCCTGCACGCGCTGGCCGCCGTCGCGGGCCTGGCCGTGCCGTGGCTGCTGGGCCGGCTGGTCCAGGACGTGCAGGACGGCACCGGGGTGAACGTCACGGCGGTCGCGCTCGGCATCGCCGCGTTCCTGGCCGCCCAGGCGGTGCTGATCAGGTACGCCGTCTACGCCTCCTCCGCGCTCGGCGAGAAGGTCCTCGCCGAGCTGCGCGAGGAGTTCGTCGGCCGGGTGCTCGACCTGCCGCTGTCCACCGTCGAGCGGGCCGGCTCGGGAGACCTGATCTCCCGCATCTCCCGCGACGTCGACTCGCTGTCGCGCACCGTACGGCGCGCCGTGCCCGAGACACTGATCGCGCTGGTCACCTGCGTGATCACCATCGGCGCGCTGCTGGTCGCCGGGCCGCTGCTGGTGCTGCCCTCGCTGCTGGCCGTACCGGTCCTGTGGTTCACCACCCGGTGGTACCTCAAGCGGGCGCGCGACGGCTACCTCCGTGAGAGCGCCGCCTACGCGGACATGACCGACGGCCTGGCCGAGACGGTCAACGGCGCCCGCGCCGTGGAGGCCCTCGGCCTGCAGGAGCGCAGGCACCGCCGTACCGACGACGACATCGCCCGCTCCTGGGCGGCCGAGCGCTACACCCTGGGCCTGCGCACGGTCTGGTTCCCCGCGGTGGAGATGGGCTACGTCATCCCGATCGCGGCGACCCTGGTCATCGGCGGCCTGTTCCACACGAACGGCTGGGTCACGCTGGCCCAGGTCACCACCGCGACCCTCTACGTCCAGCAGCTCATCGACCCGCTGGACCGGCTGCTCATGTGGATCGACGAACTCCAGGTCGGCGGCGCCTCCATGGCCCGCCTGCTGGGCGTCGCCGAGGTGCCCGACGACCGCGCGCCCGGCGCGCGCGTCCCGGACGGCGAGGAGATGCGGGCCGACGGCGTCCGCTACGCCTACCGCGAGGGCCACGACGTCCTGCACGGCATCGACCTGGTGGTCCGGCCGGGGGAGCGGCTGGCCATGGTCGGCCCCTCCGGCGCGGGCAAGTCCACGCTGGGCCGGCTGCTCGCGGGCGTCCACGGCCCGCGCGACGGCGAGGTCACCGTCGGCGGCGTCCCGCTGGTCGAGCTGCCGCTGGACGGCCTGCGCGGCCACGTCGCCCTGGTGACCCAGGAGCACCACGTCTTCCGGGGCACCCTGCGCGACAACCTGCTGATCGCCCGTCCGGACGCCGACGACGACGCCGTCCACGCGGCGCTCGCCGCGGTGGACGCCGCCGAGTGGGTCGCGGCCCTGCCCGACGGCCTGGACACGGTCGTCGGCTCCGGCGGCCACGCGGTCCCGCCCGCCCACGCCCAGCAGATCGCCCTCGCCCGGCTGGTCCTGGCGGACCCGCACACGCTGGTCCTGGACGAGGCGACCTCGCTGATCGACCCCAGGGCCGCCCGCCACCTGGAGCGGTCGCTGGCCGCCGTCCTCGACGGGCGTACGGTGATCGCCATCGCCCACCGCCTCTACACGGCGCACGACGCCGACCGGGTCGCGGTGGTCGAGGACGGCCGGATCAGCGAACTGGGCTCCCACGACGAGCTGGTCGCGGCGGGCGGCTCGTACGCCGCCCTGTGGAGCAGCTGGCACGGCACCCCGCGCCGGTGAGGTGATCTCGGCGACCTCCACGTCAGGTGCGATGCTCGAAATGAGGAATTCTCATCCGGTAGGCATTGGTCTCAAGTGGCTCCTGATGCTTTTTGCCGGTGATCGTGGTGTGCGTGGGCTTAGCTCTGGGCGTCGATTTTGAGGATGGTCCGGTCCCCGGGAAGGAGGCGGGTCTCTCCGTCCGGCTCGGTGATGACCAGGACGGGTACGCCTTCGGCCACGCCGAGCTGCTTGCGTTCCGGCTCGGTCGGCATGCGGGCGGTGACCTGAGCGCCCGGGGCCAGCTGAACGATGACGGCCTCGCCGGCATCGCGGACCCGTGAGCCTCGTAGCTCGGTCACGATCAGTCCTTCTCCTCTGAGTACGGCCATGGCCCTGCGGACGGAGTCGCGGGAGATGCCGAACTCGGCCACGTAGTCGCTCTCCGCGGGGAGCCTCTGCCCCGGGCGGAGCCTTCCCTCTTCGATGCGTGCCCGGATCAGGTCGGCGAGCTGCTTGTAGACCGGGCGGTCGGCGCTGGGGTCGATGGCCATGGCATCGAAGTTACGTAGCAGTGTACGTAGTTACGGTTGCAGGTACGTACGTATGTAGCCACATTCGATGAGACGTGACCTCGTCTTGAGGAGTGGGCCATGACACTTCAGGAACCAACGCCCTGCCCTACGGAGCAGGCCAGACGGCTCAATGTGGATGTGGCCGCCACGAAGAGCAGATGATTCCCGCACGGGACACCCCGACAGGGACAATGGTGACCGCTTTCTCCCTCGGTGAGATTGAACCGGTGGATGCCGCTGAGGCGCTCCGCGCCGCTCTGGCCGAGCATGAGATCACCGCCGACGTTCACGACGGGTACGGCCTGGCGGTGGTGTCGGTGTGGGTGGACCTGCTCGTCTGGTGCGACGGGCGGTGGTTCTGGTGGCGCACCGAATGGAACGCCCGCCAGCGCTGTCCCGTCTACGCCGGGCATTCGGCGCTGGAGCCCGCCAAGGCCGCCCGGCGGGTCGCCCGGCGCTATGCCGACCTGCGCCGCGAGCACCCGACGGAGCCGGAGGAGCGCGGCGCATGCCCGCGGTGAGCCACTGTTTAAGCCCCCACGTGGCACGGCCACAGCACGGCTGCGAGCGACTGGTGTGGCGGGCGCCGTACCGATCGCTGGTACGGGTACGGCCGGTGGCCTGGACCTGCCCCTGCCGGGCGACGGTCTATGAACTGTGCCTCGGCGGTGGGCGGGCGTTCCTACGCCGGGCGGTCCAGCTCACCGGCGCACCCCACGTCCAGGAGACCGCGCCCAAGACGATCATCGAGGCTCAGGCGGTCTGGACGGCGGTGCTGTCCGGGCACGCCTGCTGAAAGACGGGCGGGGCGGCGGGAAAGGAGGGATCTCGCCGCCCCGCCTGCCGGGAGCCGTCCCACACGGCTCCCGGCCCTCGGCCTCCCCCGCCCATGCGGACCGCGCAGTCTCACGACCGGTCTCGGGAGCGGTGTCCGTCGCCCCCGTCGGTCACCGCTCCGCGCGTTCCCCGTAGACGGGACCGGCCTTCCCCGGAGACACCGGCGGTCCGCAGGGGCGGGGGAGGCGCGCAGGTTCCCTCGATCCGGGACCTGGAAGCATTCGACCGGTTGAGCAGCGGGTTCGAGGCGGGCCATAGCCTGTCCGCTCCAGAGGAACACGCCAGGAGGAGCGCCGCGTGGGTGGATACGTGCGGTGGAAGGACGTCCGGGCCGAGCATGTACGGCGGGCCGGCGGTGAGGAGGCCGTCCGAGCCGGGAAGCGGGAACTCCTGGCCGAGGTCCGGGAGTACGCGGCACGCCGGGAGAAGGCGGAAGAGGACCCGCCGGTCCCGTCCGTCGCGGAGGGGCCGGCGGGTTCCTCGCCGGGCCGTTAGCCCAGGGCCTTCTTGAGGAAGTCGACCTGGAGGAGCAGGAGGTTCTCCGCCACGACCTCCTGGGGCGTCATGTGGGTGACGCCCGACAGCGGCAGCACGGTGTGCGGGCGGCCGGCCGCCAGCAGGGCGGACGACAGCCGCAGCGTGTGCGCGGCCACCACGTTGTCGTCGGCCAGGCCGTGGATCAGCAGCAGCGGACGCTCCAGCTTCTCGGCGTCGGCGAACAGCGACGACGCCTCGTAGTGCCCGTCGCCCGGCTGACCGAGGTAACGCTCGGTGTAGCAGGTGTCGTACAGCCGCCAGTCGGTCACCGGGGCGCCGGCCACCGCCGCGTGGAACACGTCCGGGCGGCGCAGCACCGCCAGCGCCGCCAGGAAGCCGCCGAAGGACCAGCCGCGGATGGCGACCCGCGACAGGTCGAGGTCGTCGGGGAACCGGGCGGCGGCGCCGTGCAGGGCGTCCACCTGGTCCTCAAGGGGCGCGGTGGCCAGGTCGTTGAGGATGGCCCGCTCGAAGTCGGGCCCGCGGCCCGGGGTGCCCCGGCCGTCGGCCACGACCACGGCGAAACCCTGGTCGGCGAACCACTGGCTGGTCAGGTAGGCACCGGAGGCGGCCAGCACGCGCTGGGCGTGCGGCCCGCCGTACGGGTCCATCAGGACCGGCAGCCTCGCCGAGCCGGGCTCGTGCCCGGTCGGGAAGATCACGGCGGTGGACAGGTCGCGCTCGCCCGCCCGGATCAGGGAGACCCGCAGGTCCAGGCCGGGCCGCTCGGCATAGGAGGGGATGTGGCCGCACTGCCTGCCGTGGTGCAGGACGGTCGTCATCGCGCCTTCGAGGTCCATCGCCTGGGCGGTGAGCACGAGGGTGCCGCCCGCGGTGTGGCCGCTGTAGACGCCGCTCCCGGCCGGGCTGACCAGGGTGATTCGGCCGTCCCGGTAGGCCCACAGGGCGATCTCGGTGGGCTCGCCGCTCGCCCGGAACAGCACGGTGTCGCCCTCGATGTCGAGGACCTCGCGGACCTGGAGCGTGGCGGGGGTGACCGGCTCGTCGCCGACGAACAGGCGGTGGCCGCCCTCGGAGGCGGCGACCCAGACCACGGACCCGTCGGTGAGACGGCCGGGCACGCCGGTGTAGACCTCCACCCAGGCCGGGTCGGTGTCCTCCCGCAGCGGGGTGGTGGCGCCGGTGGCCGGATCGACGGCGAACAGCCGCTTGGACCGCTGGTCGCGCGGCATGGTGACGATCATGGGGCCGTGGGCGTCCCAGACGGCGTTGACGAGGTACTCGTCGGTGAACGGCACGGCGACCCGCGAGCCGTCCAGGGACAGCACGAACAGCTCGACCTTCGCGTTCGGCGTGCCCGCCGACGGGTAGCGCTGCTCGACGGCCGGGCGGGACGGGTTGGCCGGGTCGGCGATGTGCCACAGCTCGACCGGTGAGACGTCGGCCCGCTCGACCAGCAGCGCGTCACCGGCGGGGGACCACCAGTAGCCCCGCATGCGGTTCATCTCCTCGGCGGCGATGAACTCCGCCAGGCCGTACGTCACCTCGGGCGCCTCCGGCCGGGCCAGCACGTGGTCGACCTCGTCCTCCAGGTCCTGGACGTGCAGCGCGCCGCCGGTGACGTAGGCGACGTAACCGCCGTCGGGCGACACCCGCGGGTCGATCACCGGCCCGGCGGTCTTCAGCCGGCGCACCCCGCCGGTCCTCAGGTCGGCGGCGTACAGGCTCCCGGAGAGCGCGAAGGCCGCCGTGGTCACCGCGGCGTCGGTGCTGTAGCCGACGATGCCGCCCGCCTGCTCCCGGCTGCGCTCCCGGCGGGCCCGCTCCTCGGGCGGCAGGTCCTCCTCGCCGCCCGCCAGGGCGCGCGGGTCGGCGATCAGCCGCTCCCGGCCGCCGGCGACGTCGTACTCCCACAGGCAGGTGACCGGGTCGGATCCGCCCTTGGACCGCAGGAAGACGACGCGATCCCCGCCGGGGGCGATGGTGAAACCGCGCGGCGCCCCGAGGGTGAACCGGCGGGTCCTGGCGTGAAGACGAGGAAAGCTCTCACTCATGTGAGCCATCTTGCCAGCTCCGCCTTCCCGGGGCGGAGGTGCCGCCGGACGTCCGGGCGTACCTCGAGGACCGGCGCGCGTCCGCGAGGACCGGCGGGACCCGGCGGGCGGGATCCGGGGAGGCCGCCGGGAGCGGCCGTGTCGGTGCCGGGCGGGGATCGGGCGCCGGATAACCTCTGAGCCATGACTGACCGGCGCCTGCTGCTCGTACACGCCCACCCCGACGACGAGTCGATCGGCACCGGAGGCGTCATGGCCAGGTACGCCGCCGAAGGCGCACACGTCACGCTGGTGACCTGCACGCTCGGCGAGGAGGGCGAGGTCATCCCGCCGGAGCTCGCGCACCTGGCGGCCGACCGCGACGACGCCCTCGGCGGGCACCGCGCCGGGGAACTGGCCGCCGCCTGCCGGGAGCTGGGGGTCGCCGACCACCGCTTCCTGGGCGGCCGGGGACGCTGGCGCGACTCCGGGATGATGGGCGTCCCCTCCAACGACCGTCCCGGGGCCTTCTGGCGGGCCGGTCTCGACGAGGCCGCCGGGGAGCTGGTGAAGGTCATCCGCGAGGTGCGGCCCCAGGTGCTCGTCACCTACGACGAGGACGGCTTCTACGGCCATCCCGACCACATCCAGGCCCACCGCGTCTCCTGGCGGGCCTTCGAGCTGGCCGCCGACCCGGCGTTCGGCGAGGGCGAGCCCTGGCGGATCGCCAAGTTCTACCTGACGGCGGTCGCCCGCTCCACGACGCGCCGGGCGGTCGAGGCGATGCGGGCGACCGGGACGCGGTTCCGCGTCGAGGACGCGGACTCGGCACCCGGCCGCGCGGACGAGGAGATCACCACCGAGGTCGACGTCCGCGCGTACTTCGGGCACAAGCTCGCCGCGATGCGGGCGCACGCCACCCAGATCACCGTGGACGCCCCCTGGTTCGCCCTGTCCAACGACGTCTGCCAGGAGGTGGCGAGGGTGGAGCACTTCGTGCTGCGGGCCGGGGCCTCGGGCCCGGCGACGCCCTCGCTGCCGGTCGAGGCCGGTGGCCTGGGGGAGCCGTACAAGCTGGAGGACGACCTGTTCGCCGGCATCGACTAGCCTCGATCCCCATGGACCCCATGCCCGCGCAGGACGCGCAGGAGCGGAACCCGGCCCGGCGGGGGCCGTCGGAGGCGACGGTCACTGCGGCGTCGTACGGCGTGCTCGTCCTGTTCGGGCTCGTCTCCGGGGTCGTGGGCGCCTTCCAGCACTCGTGGTATCTCTGGCCCGTCCCGATCTCGGCCGTCGGCTGCGTCGCCGTGCTGTTCGCCGCCTGTCACGTCGGCGGGCGGATGACGGGCGGGAAGCTGGGGGCGCTGACGCCCGCGGCGGCCTGGCTGGTGGTCACGATGATCTGGATGGGCCGGCGGCCCGAGGGCGACGTCGTCATCGCGGACGACCTGTCGAGCTACGTCTACCTCTACGGCGGCCTGCTCGCGGCGCTGGTCGCGGTCCTGCTCACCCCGTCGACCCGCGGCGGCTCGTGGCTGCTCACCCAGCGCTCCCTCGGCGCCGGCCCGGCCGGACGGGCCCCGGGGGAGCGCGGCACCGGTTCCTGACCGACCGCCGTCGGGCGTCCCGCGGAGCCCATTTCCGGGCCGCCGTCTCCCGGTTGCCGGGGCCATACCGGACGGGCCGTGACGGGGATTCGGAGGGGGCGCACAATGTGCGGTATGCGGCGGTTGTATCGGGTACGGCGGGCGGTCAACTACGCGAACCTGTCCACGCCGCTGGGGCTGCTGGTGGCGCGGGCGGGCCGGGCCAGGACCGCGCCGGGCCCCGGCGGGCTGGTCCTCGCCCACGGCTACCGCCTGCCGTTGCCGATCGCGGGCGCGTTCACCGTCGGCAACGTGGTGCTGACCAGGCACGACGAGGGCTACCTCACCGGGGCGCTGCTCCGGCACGAGGCCCGGCACACCTCGCAGTACGCGGCCTGCCTGGGCCTGCCCATGCTCCCGGCGTACGGCGTCGCGGCCGTGGTGTCCCTGCTGCTCAGCGGCCACCAGGCGGCCTGGAACGTCTTCGAGCGGCTGGCCGGCCTGGAGGACGGCGGCTACCCCCGCCGCCCGCCGCGCTGGCGCCGGTCCCGCCCGCCGCGGGACCGGCCGGGATCCGTCAGGGGTTGAGCGTCAGGGTGTGGGTGGCCGCCTTCTTCACCGCCTCCTCGTGGAAGGGCATCGGGACGGTCCTCCCGTCGGCCCACAGCGGCGCCTGGTCGGCGTAGTTGTCGTGGAAGGCGTGCCCCGACGCCCCGGTGAGGTTGATCCACTGCGACCTGTCCAGGTCCGACAGGTCGACCACCATGCGCATGGAGGGCACCGTCTGCACCGAGTAGTCCTTCTGGGCGTCCCACCCGGCCGCGTCGACCGCGTCCTTGCTGCCGCCCACCGCGAACGGCCCCCGGTTGAACAGCCACTCGATCGGGGCGATCCCCGAGGTGCCGAAGGTCTGGTTGGTGAGCGTCAGCGTGTGCAGGTCGCCCCAGCGCCAGGCCCTGACGTCCGGGCCGAGGCGGTCGCGCAGCTCGTCGTAGGCCAGGGCCATGGCGCTCCGCAGCATGTCGTCGCGGGTCTCGACGCCCTTGGTGCGGGAGTCGTCCCAGAACGGGTCGTCGGGCGTCTCCAGCATGAGGCGGACCACCTCGAACCAGCGGTCCCCGCCGGTCGGCCGGGCGCCCTCGGGCAGGTCGTCGTTGAACGTCTCGATGAGCAGGTGCCGCCAGACGGCGTTGAAGTACATCGCGGGCCCGGAGTCGGCGCCCTGGGAGTAGTCCCAGTCGCTCAGCAGCTCGCGGGCGTCCGCGGCGCCGCCGGCCACCTTCACGTCCAGCAGTCTGGGCACCAGGACGGGGGCGAAGCCGTTGCGGCTGTCCTTCTGGATCTCGCCCATCGTCGAGGCGTCCACCTTGCCCTTCTTCAGCTCGTCCTTCAGCCGGTCGGCGATGCGCTGGGAGCGGTAGCCGTACGACCAGTCCTTGGTGAGCAGGTTCGGGTAGCGCTCGGGGTCGATGACGGCGTTGTTGGCCGTCACGATGTAGCCCTCGGGCGGGTTGTAGGCGCTGGGCAGCTCGTCGAACGGGATGACGCCCTTCCAGGAGTACTCCCCGGTCCAGCCCGGCACCGGCCAGGTGCCGTCGCCCCGGCTGCGCACCGGGATGCGGCCGGGCGCCTGGTAGCCGATGTTGCCGTCGACGTCGGCGTAGACGAGGTTCTGCGCGGGCACCTCGAACCTGCTCGCCGCGGCGCGGAACTGCTGCCAGTTGCGGGCGGTGTTCAGCTCGAAGATCGCGTCGGCGGTCCGGCCGGGTTCGAGCGCCGTCCACTTCAGCGCCACGGCGTCGGCCTTCTCCCCGAAGGCGGAGTCGGCGCCGGTCATGGTGTCCTTCACGTCGTCCATGACGTCGGACACGATCGGCCCGTGCATGGTCTCGCGGACCTTGAGGCGGACCGGGTCGCCGCCCGCCACCCGGATCGTCTCGGTCCTCGTGGTCAGCGGCTTCCAGGCGCCCATGTACTGGTAGGTGTCGTCCTTGGTCCGCTCCAGGTACAGGTCGGCGACGTCGGGCCCGAGGTTGGTGAAGCCCCAGGCGATCCGGTCGTTGTGGCCGATGATCACGCCGGGCACGCCGGAGAAGGTGAACCCGGTGACGTCGAACGGGCACCCGGCGTTCACCGTACGGCAGTGCAGTCCGGCCTGGTACCACACCGAGGGCATGTTGGCCGACAGGTGGGGGTCATTGGCCAGCAGCGGCTTGCCGGACCCGGTGTGCGAGCCGCCGACCACCCAGGAGTTGGAGCCGATGCCGCTCGGGTCGGCGCTGTCGCCCATCAGGTTCGGCACCGCCCGCAGTACCCGCGAGGCGCGGGCCAGCGCCTCCACCCCGGTACCGGCCGGCGCACCCGTGCCCGCGGCGTCGGCCGGCGTGCCGGCACCCGTGCCCGCGTCGGCCGGGGCGCCCGGAGCCGTTCCGATGCCGGGCGGCGCGCCCGCGCCCGTGCCGGTGTCCGTCCCGGCGCCGGACCGCGTGGCGGCGTCCTTGTCGCCGGGCTCCCGGTTCTGGTCGAACTCACGGTCGGTGACCGTGCCGCGGGTGACGATCGGCTGGTGGGCGCCGAAGGGGTAGCCGGGCCAGAGCTGCCCGACCCGGTCGGCGGACAGCCTGCTCGCCGCGATCGCCCGGCCGATCTCGGAGTCCATGTTGGAGCGCAGGTCCCAGGCCATGGCCTTGAGCCAGGCGAGGGAGTCCACCGGGGTCCAGGGCTCGGGCTTGTAGCCGAAGTTGGTGAGCTTGAGGACCGCGTACTCCAGGCTCCGGTCGGCGAAGCCCCGGTTGCGCTCCATCCAGGAGTTCACGCCCTTGGCGTAGGCGTCGAGGTAGCGCCGGGTCCGCTCGTCGAGCAGCGGCAGCTCCTTCTCGGCCACCCTGCGCCAGCCCATGGTGCGGATGGCCTTGTCCTCGGGCAGGGTCGCCGAGCCGAACATCTCCGACAGCCGCCCGGCGGTCACGTGCCGGCGGAAGTCCATCTCGAAGAAGCGGTCCTGCGCGTGCACGTAGCCCTGGGCGAGGAGGAGGTCCTCGGCGGAGTCGGCGTATATCTGGGGGATACCTGACTTGTCGCGGTAGACGGTGACCTTTCCCGACAGGCCGTCCACCTTCAGATCGCCGGAGAGCTGGGGGAAGGACGAGCGAACGGCCCATACGCCCACCCCGGCGATGACGACCGCGAGTACCACCACGACGGTGAACGCCCGAGCCAGCCACCTGAGCGGCCGGGGCATCCAGGCATACGGCCGGAACCTCACAAAGACCTCCTATGCGACGTGCTCGAACAAGTTTGGCAGCACCCTGGAGCGGGAGCGCCGCTTCCGAGCCCGCCGGGAGAGCCGTTCACAGGCCGGCCGGCAGCGCGGTCCGGGACCTCACCGCGACGAACGCCCTGGCACCCGGCGTGCGGGACCTCTGTCCGGCCCTCACGGGCCCTTCGGGAACCGGGTGGAGCGCGAGCGGTCCGGCCCTCAGGACCAGATCTGGCCCTGCGGGGTGTCGGCCACCCGTACGCCCAGGGCGGCCAGCTCGTCGCGGAGACGGTCGGAGGCGGGCCAGTCCCCGGCCTCCCGCGCCCGCTCCCGCCGGTCCAGCAGCTCGGCGGCGCCCGCGGGCAGGCTCGGGGCCCGGCCGATCTCGGACGCGAGGTCCAGGGCGAGGATCCGGTCGAGGTGGAGGAACGCCTCCAGCCGCGAGCCCGGCGCGATCGACTCGTCGCGCTCCAGCTCGCGCAGGAGCCGCAGGGCCAGCGGGGTGTCCAGGTCGTCGTCGAAGGCGTCCTCGATCGCCGAGACCCGCTCGGCGGGCATCGGCCGGCTCGGCGACTCCGACCACCCGGCCACCCGGGAGCGCCAGCGCCGCAGGGTGCGGTCCGCGGCCCGCAGGACGTCCCAGGTGAGGTTCATCTGACGGCGGTAGGGGTGCTCCAGCATCGCCAGCCGTACGGCCAGCGGATCGAGACCCGCCTCGGTGACGTCGGAGAGCAGGACGGCGTTCCCCGTCGATTTGGCCATCTTGCGGCCCTCGAAGAGCAGGTGCTCGCCGTGGACCCAGTGGGCGACCACCTCGCGGCCGGCGGCCGCGTCGGACTGGGCGCGCTCGTCCTCGTGGTGGGGGAAGCGCAGGTCGATCCCGCCGGTGTGCACGTCGACGCGCTCGCCGAGGAAGCGCAGCGACATGGCCGAGCACTCGACGTGCCAGCCGGGGAAGCCGCGCCCCCAGGGCGACTCCCAGGTCAGCTCCCGGTCGGCGGGCTTCCACAGCGCCCAGTCGGCGTGGAAGCGCTTGCGCTCGTCGACGCCCGCCACCCGGTGGCCTGGCCGCAGCCGGTCCAGCCGGTTGCCGGAGATCTCGCCGTAGGAGGGGAAGGAAGCGGCGTCGAAGAAGACCGACCCGTCGGGCGTGGCGTAGGCGTGTCCCTTCTCGATCAGCTTCGCGATCAGCTCGATCATCGCCTCGATCGTCTCGGAGGCGCGGGGGGAGTGCTCCGGCGGCCGGATGTTCAGGGCGAGGGTGTCGGCGCCGAACGCCTCCTCGTAGGACCGCGCGAGTTCGAGGGCGGAGCGGCCCTCGGCCCGCGCCCGGGCCAGGACCTTGTCCTCGCCGGTCGGGTCGATCTCGGCGTCGTCCACCAGGTGCCCGACGTCGGTGATGTTCCGGCAGACGACCACCCTGACCCCGCGCCGCTCGCAGACCCGGCGGATGAGGTCCGACAGCAGGTAGGACCGCAGGTTGCCCAGGTGCGCGTGACGGTAGACGGTCGGCCCGCAGGTGTACATGCGCATCGAGCGGGCCCCCTCGGCGAGGACCGGCTCGACCCGGCGGTTCCGCGTGTCGTACAGCCGCAACATGCCCCGAGCCTAACCGCCGCCCGCGCGCGGCGGCCCACCCGCCCGGGACCGTACGGCGCCACCCGCGGGTACGGCGCCGCCCGCGGGTACGGTCCCGCCCGCGGGCGGGGCCGGGCGGAAGGACCGCGAACCGGGCTCAGGCGGCCGTGCCGTCCAGCAGGGCCAGGATCTCCCGGTCGCCGCGCTCGCGCAGCCGCGCCAGGACCTCGTCGCGGCCCGAGCCCTCCGGCAGGCCGATCCGGGCGCCGATCAGCCGGACGCCCTCGGCCTCGGAGGCGACCGGGGCGGTGTAACCGATCAGGTGGAGCGCCCGGTTCAGCGACGGCAGGGTCGACGGGGCGGCCGGCAGGAAGCGGGTCAGCAGCTCGCCGCCGTCGGAGACGGTCAGGAAGACGTGGTCACCCTCGGAGGCGTTGGCCGCCACCAGGATCGGGCGGATCGACCCCATCGTCGGCTGGTTGTGCCAGCTGATCACCACGTCGCCCGAGGGGGTGGCGGCGGTGAGCTGACCGCCGGGGGCCATGCCCAGGTGGGCGGCGAACCCGGTGGGCAGCGGGGAACCCGAGCCGCGCAGGTGCTCGGCGTTGATGTCCACCCGGTGCCACCAGCGCCCGTCGCGGCTGCGGAAGCAGCGCCGGGTCGCCGAGACGTCACGGCGCGGCTGGTAGTCGGTCTGCTCGGCGCCGGCCACCCGGATCCATCCGCGCTGGGTGCGCTCGAAGCCGGGGCCGCCCGCGTAGGCGCGGACCGAGCTCTCGCTCACGTCGTAGCGGGAGGTGAGGTTCGCCACGATCGTGTTGACCGACTCCTCGCCGCCCGCCCGCTCGATCTCCCGGGCGATCATCTCCCGGATGCCGAGGTACTGGTCGCCGCCCCAGCGGGCCAGGCCGTACCTGTTGCGGTCGAGCCGCAGGAACCGGTCGTCGGCGGTGAGCTGGTTGCGGATGCCGACGAGGCTGTAGTCCTCGCCGATGCGCTCCTGGATCTCCTCGGGCGTCAGCGCGCTGCCCGCCACCGCGAGCACGGCCTCGGCCTTGTCGTTGACGCTGCGCGGCCACGGCACCACGTGGTTCTCGAAGACCCGGAGCTGCGGCACGGAGACGAGCCAGCGCTCGGCCACGTCCTCGCGGATGCCGAGCTGGCTGACCAGCGTGACGGCCTCGTCCAGCGGACGGGGGCCGTCGGCGAACAGCTGCCGGGTCTTCTCACGCAGCTCGTCGGCCCCGCCCGCGACCAGCCAGCCGTCCACCTGCTCGTAGCCGGTCAGCAGGGTCCGCACGAACCGCCAGGCCGGGATGCCCAGCGTGGCGAGGTCGGTGCGGTGCCACGGCACCGCCGCGGCGAGGTCGTCGGCGGGCACGGCCGAACCCAGCCGGCCCCGCAGCCACGACACGTGGGCCATCAACGGCGCGGCGCCCTCGCCGGCCAGCCACGCCTCGACGTGGTCGCGCAGGTCCCGCTCGATCTGCCGGATGCGCTCCCGGGTCACCGAGAACCGCTGGGCCAGGTCGTCGAGCGTGGCGCGCTGGGAGGCGTAGAGGCGGTCCCTGGCGATGGCGCGCTGCCGCTCGTCCAGGTCGGCGAACACCTCGTCGATCAGCTCCGGCAGCGGCCGGTCCTGCCGGGCGGGACGCTGCCGGGCCGCGGCGCTCTCCGGGGTGACCGGTTCGAGCAGCCGTTCCAGCACCTCGGTGAACAGCCCGTGCACCGCCTCGCGGCCGAGCCCCTCGGACATGCGGACGCTGGCGGCCGGATCGGCGAACCTGAGCAACGGCAGGACGTCACCGAGCGTCAGATGCCCCCAGCACGTCAAAGCGAGATCGGCCAGGCGTCCTGAGACCTCGGAGGTCCCGATGGCGGCGCATGCCCGGTCGAGCGGTAGCGCCTGCCACCACGCCTCGGGGAGACGGGGATCGGTTGCGATCGGCGCCACCTGGCCGGGGGAGGTCCAGCGCAGGGGTGGCACGATGTCGCTCAGGCTGAGGTTCATTGGGGTCCAACCGCAAAAGGGGAAGATATCCGCAGTCCAGAATAGGTAGTCAGGTGGGAAGGAAGGGACTGGCGCGTCCCGTGTGAGACACGTAGAGCAGCTCTCTGGCCCGGGTGCAGGCCACGTAGAGCAGGCCGCGTTCGCGCTGCAGATCGTGCGCCCGCGCGGCGGGATCCTCCGCGGCGGGGGTGAGCGCTCCGGGGGCGGGCACGATCCCGTCGGCCACGCCGATCACGGCGACCCGCCGGAACTCCAGACCCTTCATTCCGTGCAGTGTCGTCACTCCCACCCCCAGATCGCGCAGCGCGGCCCGGGCGTCGCGCACCAGACCGGCGGTCCTGGCGGCCACCCCGATCTCCCGCGGCGGCACGCCGTCCCGGACCCACTCTCTCACCTGGACCACCAGACCGGTCAGTTCTTCCTCCGGCGAATCGTAGGCCCGCACCATCGGGCGGGGCCCGTGGCCGGGCGAGCGGAAACCGTACATCTCCTGGACGCCGGCCACCAGGCCGTCGGCGGGCCCGCCGCCGCGCAGCCGCACCGCCCAGGCGAGGATCTCCTGCGGCAGCCGGTGCGACACCCGCAGCCGCGTCGTCACCGCGTCGATGCCCACCGAGCCCAGCGGCACCCGCGTGTCGAGGACGCGCTGGTGGGGGTCGCCGACGATGAACAGGTCGTCGGGGGCGTACGGCACCGCCGCGCGCAGCAGCCGCCACTGCGCCGGATGCAGGTCCTGCGCCTCGTCCACCACGATGTGCCGGTACGGCTCGCGGACCGGCGCCTCGTCGCCCAGCAGGTCGCCGGTCGTCCGGCCGAGCAGCAGCGACGCCTCCGCCGCGAGCTGGAGCAGGGTGCGCTTGCCCCGCTCCCGCAGCCGCCCGGTGACGTGCTCGACGGCCCGCCACACGGACTCCCGCTCCTCGGGCCCGAGGTCCACGCCGCGGCCCGGACGGGGCGCGGCGAGATACTCCTCCATCGTCCGCAGGTTCTGCGCCAGCACCACCTGCTCCCACTCGCGCAGCAGGAACGCCGGGCTGTGGCCGCCGCCGCTCTCCTCCCAGAGCGCGGCCAGGTCGGCGGAGTCGGCCAGCGCGGGCGCGCGCCCCTCGACCCCGGAGACGACCCGGTGCGCCAGGCGGTCGACGTTGCCGACCTCGATCCGCTCCCGGACCTCCTCGTCCTCGACCAGCAGGTCCAGCCGGGCGGACAACTCGGCGCTCAGCTTCTGCGAGAACGTGACCAGCAGCACCGGGCCCGCGCCGCGCCGGGCCAGGAAGGCGGCCCGGTGCAGGGCCACGAGGGTCTTGCCGGTGCCCGCGCCGCCGGTGACCAGCACCGGCCGCTCGTACGGCCCGTGGTAGGCCAGCCGATGCTGCGGCGGGTGCAGGAACACGCACCAGTCCGGGGCGTCGAGCACGTGGTTCAGCTCGTGCGGGCTGCCGACGAAGACGGCCCGGTCCGGGCTGCGCAGGAGCGCGGCGGCGAGGTCGTCCGGATCGATCGGGCGTCCGTCCGGGGGGACCGCGCGGCAGGCGTCCAGCTCCCGCCACGCCCCGGCCAGCGACTCGCCCCGGGCCAGCGCGGCGAGCGGCTGGTACTGCGTCGGGGGCAGCAGCGGCTCCAGCGCCTCCAGGGCGAGGTCGTCGGTGATCAGCCGGACCAGCGGCAGCAACCGCCGGTCGACGCCCAGCTCGGCCAGGTCGGTGTCGCAGTTGTCGGCGAACAGCCGCGCGGAGGTGGCGGACGCGGCCCGGCGCAGCGCGGGCTCGGCCCGGCCGAGCGCCTCGGCGTCCCACGTCTCGACCACGCCCAGGGCGGTGTTGACCCCGAACCGGTGGCGACGGCCGTAGGCCCACGCCTCGGCGTCGGGCAGCACGGTCAGCAGCCAGTGGACGTCGCGCTGCCTGACCACGACGCCGCGGTGCCCCTCGGCCAGCCGGAGGGTGGCGACCCTGGGGTCGCCGGCCCCCCTGATCCGCTCCGGGTGCGGCGCGCCCGCCACGCCCTGCATGAACCGGCGCACCGCGACGACGACGTCCCGGCGCGCCGGCTGGGCCAGGGCGCCGAGTTCCAGGGGGAACTCCGGGGAGATGGCGAGCCGCGGCATCGGCTACGCCATCAGGGACAGCAGGTCGCGGTCCCCGCGCTCTCGCAGCCGGCTGAGCAGGTCGGGCGAGCTGATCGGTCCCGTCATGCCGACCCGGGTGGCGATGACCCGTACGGCCTGCTCGGGGGTGCCGCCCAGGGCGGTGTAGCCGACCAGCCGGAGCGCCCGGGAGAGCGGCTCGTCACCCGGGTCCGCCGCGGGCAGGTGCCTGGCGCGCAGCACCCCCTCGTCCGACAGCGTCAGGAACAGGTGGCTCCCCTCCTTGGCGCCCACGTCGGCGAGGAGCGGCCCCAGCGACGAGAGGACGGGCCCCTCGCGCCAGCTCAGCGTGACCTCGCCCACCGCGCTGTCGACCGTACGGGCCGCGCCGGGCGACATGCCCAGGTAGGCGGCGAAACCGCTGGGCAGCGGGCAGTCGTCGCCCCGCAGGTGCTCGGCGGCGATGTCGACCCGCAGCCACCAGCGGCCGTCCGGCTGCCGGAAGCAGCGCCGGGTCACCGCGACGTCCTTCAGCGGGCGGAACGGCGACCGGCCCGCCTGCCCCGCCGCGCCGGGCCGTCCTCCGGTCCCGCCGGGCGGCCGGTCCGCCTCCCCGGAGGGGGTGTCCGGCTCCCGGCCCGCGTTCTCCGCCGAGGCCCGCGGCACGGGGGCTCCGGCTCTGTCCCCGGCCTTCGCGTTGGCTTTGTCCCCGCTTTTGTCCCCGCTTTTGTCCCCGGCCCCCTTCGGTTCCTTGGGGCCCCTGGAGTCCTTCGGCCCCCTGGCCTCCTTGGAGCGCCCGGTCTGGGATCCGCCGCCCTGACGCTGGGGGGTCTTCTGCCCGGCGCTGAGGATGCGGAGCTGGGGGACGTTCTCCAGCCACTCCTTGGACACGTCGGGGTGGATGCCCAGCGAGGCGACCAGTGACAGCGCCTTGGTCATGGTCAGCGGCGGCTTCGCCTGGCTGATCACGTCGCGGGTGTGGTGGCGCAGCTCCACGATGTCGCCCTCCACCAGCCACTCGTCGACCAGGTGGTAGCCGTCCAGGGTGGCCAGCACGAACTGCCAGGCCGGCACGTCGAGGGAGGGCAGCTCCCGCCGGTGCCAGCCGGCGGCCGAGACCAGGCGCGACTTCGGAGCCGCCTTGCCGAGGGTCCGCCTGACCTCCGCCAGATGCTCCCGGTACGGCGCCGCCTCCGGCGAGGCGAGCCACTCGGCGAGCCGCCGCCGCAGGTCCGCCTCCGCCTCTGCGATGGCGGCGGGCGGCACCGCGAAGAGCTTGGCCAGCGCCTCCACCGCCGCGGGGTCGTCGCTGAACACCCTGTTCTGCGCGACGGCCCAGCTCCGGTCGTCCAGGTCGGCGAAGGCCGCGTCCAGCAGGGCGGGGAGGTCGGGGGACGCGGGCTCTCCGGCGGGCCCGGCCTGGTCCGCGGCGTCCCCGGCCTGGTCCGCGGCGTCCCCGGCCGGGGCTCCGGCGTCCGCGGCGACCGGTGACGCGGTGACCGGCGGCGCGGCGGCCGGCGACGCCACGGCCGGTGGCACCGCGGGGTCCGGCTCGGCCCCGGCCACGGAGGCCGGCTCGGATTCGGCGGTCGGCTCGGGTCCGGAAATCGGCTCGGGTTCGGAAGCCGGCTCGGCCACGGGGTCCGGTTCGGACTCGGCGGCGGGACCGGCGGCGGGTCCGGGTTCGGCGCCGGGCTCGGGTGCGGCGGCCGGTCTGACGGCCGGTCCGGCGTCGGGAACGGCCTCGGATGCCGGCGCGGGCTCGGGTTCGGCGGCCGGTTCACGTTCGGGGCCGGACACCGGGGCGGCGGCCGGCTCGGGTCCGGCCGCGCGGGCGGGTTGCGGGACGGATTCCGGAAGCGGCTCGGGCCCGGCGCCGGAGACCGGTCCGGCTCCGGTCCGCCCGGGATGGGCGAAGCGGTCGAGCACCGCGCCGAACAGCACGTGCACCACGGGGAACGCCTGAATGAAGGGCTGGTCGCGCAGCTCGCGGCCGGTGAGGGCGAGCAGGCCCGCCCAGGAGCCGGTGCGGTCGAGGGCGATGGCGGTGCACGGCTCGTCCGCCTCGTCGGGGTCCAGGACGTACAGCGCGGGCAGCACGTCGCCCACGGCGGCGGCCGGCCAGTGGTCCAGGGCGATCCGGGCCAGCAGCTCCGCGAGCCGGTCCGGGCCCAGCACGGCCAGCACCCGGTGCAGCGGCAGGCTGCGCCACCAGGCGTCCGGCAGATCGGGCTGGTCGGCCAGCTCCGGGATCGTGCCCGCGTCGCTCCAGCGCAGCGGCGGCACGAGGTCACTCAGACAGAAGTTCATCCGCTCCCCTTCCAGCCCCTCCAGCCGCCCGATCCGCTTCACGTCGCCGGGGAACGAGACTTATGGAACAGACCATAGTCTGGCAAATCACCCCGGCGCATCGGGCCGGTTCAGCGGCGTACGGCCGCGAATCTGAGCCGCACGTAATCCGCCATCCAACCGGTCTCCCGGCGCAGCGCGGGAGCGGCCAGCTCGTTGACCCGGCGCAGCAGCGAATCGACCATCCCGGCGGGGAGCGTGCGGAGCAGTGACCCGGCGAACATCCGCACCCAGCCGGCCGCCCCGTCGGGGCACTCGTCCATGGGGGTCGGCCGGTCGAAGTACTCCAGCAGCCGGACGACGAACCCGCCCCGCTCCAGCCGCGCGGCGTACTCGGCCGGGGTCGGGAAGTACCACGGCAGGTCGGGCTCGGGCAGCCCGTGCTCCCGCCAGGCGGTGGACATCGCCGCCGTCAGCGCGGCGCAGTTGCCCGCGCCGCCCATCTCGGCGACGAACCGCCCGCCCGGGGTCAGCGCCTCCCGCACACTGGCGATCACCGCGTCCGGATCGCGGCCCATCCAGTGCAGCGCGGCGTTGGAGAAGACCGCGTCGTACGGCTGGGCGACCGTGAAGTCGCCGCCGTCGCCGACGATGAAGTCGATCCCGGGATACCGCGCCAGGGCCTTCTCGATCATCGCCGTCGAACCGTCGATCCCCAGGACGCGGGCGCCCCGGGCGGCGATCTCGGCGCTCAGCACCCCGATGCCGCAGCCGAGGTCGACGACCCGCTCGCCCGGCCGCGGGTCCAGCAGGTCGACCAGGGGCGCGCCGTACGCGGAGACGTATCCGAAGCCGGTGTCGTGGGCGCTCCACCTCGTCATGCCGGGGGTGTCGTGTAGCAAGACGTCAGCTCTCTTCCGAACACCACGGGCCTCTTGCCGGTGCTCTCCGGACACTTTAGAGCCTCGGAGATGCCCCGACATGTCAGTCCCGTGAGCCCCTCCGGCCGGCGGACGTCCCGCGAGTCCCCAGGGTTCCACTCCGCGGATCTTCGCCGTGGTGAGGGGCCGCCTGCACGACCGCGGCGGGCGAAAGGTTCCGCACGACGGAACCGCGGGTCAGCCGGTCTTCCTGCCGTCCCAGCGGTGCCGGAGATAGCCCTTGGCCGCGTCGATCTCCGACACGGTGAGGTAGACGGGATCGGCCCTGGTCGCGGGCAGCTTCGCCGCCAGCGCTCCGTCCAGGGCGTCGCGCATCCGCAGGGCCTCCATCCGCGCCGGGCGGGCGTAGCCCTTCATCATGAGGTTCTGGCCCCGGTCGGAGAACAGGAACTCCTCCCACAGCCGCGCGGCGGCCGGGTGCGGCGCGTTCCTGCTGATCGCCTGCACGTAGTAGCCCGCGAGCGCGGTGCCGCCCGGGACGACGACCTTCCAGCCGGGCCGGCCCGCCCCGGCCGCCGCGGCGGCCCGCGTGGCGTTCTGGTAGTCCCAGTCGATGACGGCGTTGGCCGTCCGCTCCCCGGGCGCGAGGTTGCCCGCCTTGCGCAGGCGGTCGAAGAACTCCACGCCCCGCTCCACCTCGGCGCCGCCGTCGCCGAGGGAGACCGCCATCACCCCGCCGAAGGCCGCCGCGGACTGCCGGGGGTCGCCGGGCAGCGCGACGCGGTAGCCGGGCCGCAGCAGGTCGGCGTAGGACGACGGGGCCGCGACCTTCGAGGAGTCGTAGGCGATGGACATGTAGCCGCCGTACGCGGCGTACCAGCGCCCCGCGGGATCCTTGACGCGGTCGGGGACGTCCAGCCAGCCCTGCACCCGATAGGGGGCGAAGGAGCCCGCGTGGGCGGCGGCGACCTCCAGGCTCAGGTCGAACACGTCGGGCTTGAGCCGGCCCGCGGCCTGGATCTCCCGCTGGCTGCTCGCGCCGGGTTCGAGCTGCTCGACCTTGATCCCGTACTCCCGGGAGAAGGTGTCGATGATCTCGCCGTAGTTGATCCAGTCGCGCGGCAGCCCGATCACGGTGAGCGTGCCCTCCTTGCGGGCCGCCTCGACCAGGCGGTCCATGGTCGAGAACCCCTCCCGCATGGAGGCGGCGTCCACCTTGACCGGTGGAAGCGGCCTGGTCTCGGTAGCCGGGGCGCCACACCCGGCGATCGTGGCGACGAGGGCCACGGCGGCGGCGCTGATGCGTACGGTCACCCACCGGATACTCGCCGCGACGCGCGGGGCGGTCGAGGAGGCGCGACCGTTCTTGGGAAAGGGGTTACGCCGGAAAGGGTCCCGGTGTCCCGCGGACGTGCCGCCGGTGCGCGGACGCGGGCCTCGGGGAGCGGGCCTAACCCCGGCGTTCCGGCACCACCCTGGCCGCCGCGAGCGTGTCCTCGGCGATCTCCACCAGGGAGCCGTCGCGCCTGCGCACGCCCAGCGTGCCGCCGTGCCAGAACTCCAGCACGCCCACCGCGTCCCGGAAGCCTTCGGGGACCCGTCGTCGCGTGGTTACCCTTTTTCCCACGTCGGATGGGGTTATGGTGATGACGAGGCGAGCGCCGAGGCCTGGGGCCACTGTTTTTGCCCCCTCCCGTTTCGGACATGTGACGGGCACGGCAATACTAGGGCGTAGCAACCCCGCGGTCGAAGTCGCGCCCAGGTGCGTAAAGGAAGAAGGAGCCCCAGGTGACCTACGTCATCGCGCAGCCTTGCGTGGACGTCCTTGACAAGGCGTGCATCGAGGAGTGCCCCGTCGATTGCATCTACGAGGGTGAGCGCATGCTCTACATCCACCCCGACGAGTGCGTGGACTGCGGTGCGTGCGAACCCGTCTGCCCCGTCGAGGCCATCTTCTACGAGGACGACCTTCCCGAGCAGTGGAAGGACTTCTACAAGGCCAACGTGGAGTTCTTCGAGGAGCTCGGGTCGCCCGGCGGCGCCTCCAAGGTCGGCAAGATCGAAAAGGACCACCCGGTCGTCTCGGTCCTGCCCCCGCAGGCCGAGGACCACTGAGCGAACGCCGGCGGGCGGCGGCGGCCCCTGGCCGCCCCGCCCGGCGAGGTTCCGCCCTCCACGGCGGGGCCGCCCGGCCCCGCCGTGCGGGGCCGCACCGATGACAAGCCGTCTCCCGCGCCGGCGGGGGAGACCTCCAGCGGGGGAGAGCCGTGATCGATCTGCCTGACTTCCCATGGGACCGGCTCACGCCGCTGAAGAAGCTCGCGGGGTCGCATCCCGAGGGGATCGTCGACCTGTCGGTGGGCACCCCCGTCGATCCGGTCCCCGCCCTGGTACGGCAGGCCCTGTCGGACGCCTCCGACAGCCCCGGCTACCCGCTCACCCACGGCACCGAGCGGCTCCGCGCCGCCGCGGCCGGCTGGCTGCGGCGCAGGCACGGGGTGACCGTCGACCAGGCGGACGTGCTTCCGCTGATCGGCTCCAAGGAGCTGGTGGCCTGGCTGCCCACGCTGCTCGGCGTCGGACCCGGGCAGCGGGTCGTCCTCCCCGAGCTGGCCTACCCGACCTACGACGTCGGGGCCCGCCTCGCGGGCGCCGAGCCGTACGCCACCGACGGGCTGCTCTCGCTCGGCCCGGAGCGGGTGCCGCTGGTCTGGGTCAACTCCCCGTCCAACCCGACCGGCAGGGTCCTGCCGGCCGAGCACCTGCGGAAGGTCGTCGCCTGGGCGCGCGAGCGCGGGGCCGTCATCGCCTCCGACGAGTGCTACATCGAGCTGGGCTGGGAGGAACAGCCGATCTCGATCCTGCACCCGGACGTGTGCGGCGGCTCGCACGAGGGCCTGCTCGCGGTGCACTCGCTGTCCAAGCGTTCCAACCTGGCGGGATACCGCGCCGGGTTCGTCACGGGCGACCCCGCGCTGGTCCGGCGGCTGCTGGAGGTCCGCAAGCACGCCGGCATGATCGTGCCGGGGCCGGTGCAGGCGGCGGCCGCCGCCGCCCTGGACGACGACGGGCACGCCGAGGAGCAGCGTGCCCGCTACGCCGCCCGGCGCGCGGTGCTGCGTCCCGCCCTGGAGGCGGCCGGCTGGAAGATCGACCACTCCGCCGCCGGGCTGTACCTCTGGGCGTCCAACGGCGCCGACTGCTGGGCGCAGGTCCGGGAGCTGGCGGAGAAGGGCGTCCTGGTGGCCCCCGGCGACTTCTACGGCCCGGCCGGCGCGTCGCATGTCCGGATCGCGGTGACTGCGACGGATGAGCGGATAAGTGCGGCGGTGCGACGCCTCCAGTAGGATCCGGCGGCATGACCTCTGGGGCCGCCGTGGCAGTCGGACTGGGCGTGGTCGCCCTCGTCCTGCTGGCCGGTGTGCTCCTGGTGGCCGCCCGGCGGGGCGGGCGGCGCTCCGCGCGCCGTTCCCCCGGACCCCCCGCGCGAGCCGTGCCCCCCGGGGCCGAGACCGGGACCGGGGCCGCGCCGCCGTCCCCCGGGGCCGCGCTACCGTTCACGCCGTCGCCGTCCGGGCCGGAGGCGGGCCACGCCGGCGTCGACTACCCGGACCCCCGCGCCATCAAGGTGGGCGACACCATCGAGTGCCAGGGCGCGCGGAGCCGCGTCATGGGCGCCCTGTACCTGTCGTGGCAGGGCGACCAGTGGGTCGAGTACCTCCTCGACGACGGCTCCCGCCGCGACCGGTGGCTGTCGATCGAGACGCGTCCCGGCTCCGACGGCGCGCTCCACCTAGAGGTTCTGCTGTGGACGCGGGTGCCCACCCAGGGCATGATCCCCGCGAAGACCACGCTGACCGTCGAGGGGGTCGAGTTCTTCCCGGTGGAGCGCGGCACGGCGGCCTTCCGCGGGGAGGGCGTCAGCATGCCCGAGCGGGGACTGCTCGACTTCGCCGAATACCGCGCCGCCGACGGCCGCCTGCTCAGCTTCGAACGGCTCCAGGGTCACCGCTGGAGGTCCTTCCACGCCCAGCCGCTGCCGCCCGGGTCGATCACCTTCCACCGGCGCGCCGACCTCACCTGACGGGCCCGGCCCGTCAGGAGATCTCGACCCGCCCCGCCGACGCCGCGGCGTCCGGACGCCAGCCGTCCTCGCCCTTCGCCGACGTCCAGGCCCGGCCGTCGTAGCGGATCCGGCGCAGCCCGAACTCCTGGGCGTGCGCCACCGACCAGGAGGCCACCAGCCAGCCACGCCTGCGCGAGTCGGTGTCGAGCGTGGCGCCCGGCCCCAGGGCGCGGGCCAGCCGCCGCCTGGCCCGCTCGTCCGCGGGCAGCGGTGTCGCGCTCGCCGCCGCCGTGGCGCGGGCGGCCGTGGGGCTCTTGCTCGGCTTCGGGGGGAACCAGCAGTGCACGGCCCCCGGCACCCGTCCGGTGAACGCCGCGGCCAGGATCTTCCCGTCGTCCTCGTGCTGGGCGTAGGCCGACCCGTCGGCCGAACGCTGCACCCGCTGGGCCGCCTCGTGGAGCGGCAGCCTGCGGTAGTTCTTGACCTTCACCAGCGCCGAGAAGAACTTCCCCGTGGCGTAGACGGGGTCCACGAGCTGCTCGGGCCTGCCCCAGCCCTGGGAGGGCCGCTGCTGGAACACCCCCACCGAGTCGCGGTCGCCGTAGGTGAGGTTGTAGAGCTTGGACTCCTGGATGCCGGTGGCGTAGGCGATGACCACGGCCCGCTCGGGCAGCTTCCTGCGGGCCGCCACCGCCGCGATGACCGCGGCGACCTGGGCCTGCTCGATGTCCAGGTCGCGGGTGCCCTGCGGGGTCTTGACCCGGCAGCCCTCGCCGGGCCCGGCGAGGGTGGGGACCCGGTGGAGCAGCTTGAAGACGCCCACGGTGATGGCCACCGCGAGCACGACCACGATCACGATGATCGCGATGACCCCTTTGGAGAAGCGCCGTCGCACCCTGAAGAACCTACCGGTCCGGCGAGGTGCGGAGATCCGTTCCCGGGCCGGTCCACCCGGTCGTGGCGGGCCCGCCGACCGGCCGGGCGCCCACGCGGAGCCCGCCGTGCCGGAGCCCGCCGTGCCGGGGTCCGTGGTACGGGGTCCGTGGTACGGGGTCCGTCGTACGGAGCCCTCCCCGCGGAACCGGCCGTGGCGGCCCGCCGTACGGTCACGTGCCCTCGGGAGGGCCGTGGCCGGGCCGGTAGGGTCGCGGGCATGAGTACGCGTCTGGATCTCACACAGGACGTCGGCGCGCTCACCGCGCGGATCGTGGACGTCGAGTCGGTCAGCGGCCACGAGAAGGCGCTGGCCGACGCGGTCGAGGAGGCGCTGCGGGCGCTGCCGCACCTGACGGTGCACCGCGACGGCGACGCGGTCGTCGCCCGCACCGGACTGGGCCGCGGCGAGCGGGTGGTGATCGCCGGGCACATCGACACCGTGCCGGTCGCCGGCAACCTGCCGAGCCGGGTCGAGGACGGCCTGCTGTACGGCTGCGGCACCTCCGACATGAAGTCCGGCGTGGCGGTCGCGCTGCGGCTGGCCGCCGCGCTGCCGGAGCCAGGCCGGGACGTCACGTACGTCTTCTACGACTGCGAGGAGATCGAGGCCGAGCGCAACGGCCTGCTCCGGCTCAGCCGCCGGTGTCCCGACTGGCTCGCCGGGGACTTCGCGGTGCTCATGGAGCCCACCGACGGCGTGGTCGAGGGCGGCTGCCAGGGCACGCTGCGGGCGCAGGTCGTCACCCGCGGCAAGCGCGCGCACAGCGCCCGGTCCTGGTTCGGGGTCAACGCCGTCCACGCGGCCGGGCCGGTCCTGGCGATCCTCGACGGCTACCGCGCCAGGCGGCCCGTCGTGGACGGGCTGGAGTACCACGAGGGCCTGAACGCGGTCGCGATCAACGGCGGCGTCGCCGGCAACGTGATCCCCGACGAGTGCGTGGTGACCGTCAACTACCGCTTCGCCCCGGACCTGTCGCTGGAGGCGGCCCGGGACCACGTGCTCGAGGTGTTCGACGGGTTCGAGGTCCGTTTCACCGACGGGGCACCCGGCGCGCGGCCCGGCCTGTCCCATCCGGTGGCCGCGGCCTTCCTGTCGGCCGTCGGCGGTGAGCCGCGGGCCAAACTCGGCTGGACCGACGTCTCGCTCTTCTCCGGTCTCGGTGTCCCGGCGGTGAACTACGGGCCCGGAGATCCCAATCTCGCGCACCAGCGGGGGGAGTATGTCACGCTGGAGAAGATCGTCGAGTGCGAGCGCAGAATGCTCGACTGGCTGGGCTGACGGCCGGCACGCCCGGCGGTCCGCGTGCCCGGTCGTCCGGGCCGACGGCCCGCCCGGCGAGCCGGACGGGCCGGGGCCCAAATGAAAGTGGCTTTCCTCGTCGGCCATTTGACGGGGAAAGCCACTTTCAGTCCCGAGCAGCACCCTCGGCGGTTAGACGCGCGTTCGGCGAAATCCGGTTCCGTGTTCGCCGGGAGATTTTTCAAGATTTTTGTTGAACGGGCTAGCGTGTTCGGCATGAAGAAGACACGCCCGGAACGCCGGCAGGGTCCCTCCCTGATGCGCGGCGCCCTCGTTTCCGACTCCACCCATGACCAGAGGCTCCTCGACCGCAGGGGGCCGGCGGACTGGCTGCACATGGACCCCTGGCGGGTGATGCGCATCCAGGCGGAGTTCGTGGAGGGCTTCGGCCAGCTCGCCGAGCTGCCCCAGGCGGTCACCGTCTTCGGGTCCGCGCGGACCAAGGAGGGCACGCCCGAGTACGAGATGGGCATCGAGCTCGGCCGCAAGCTCTCCGAGGCCGGCTACGCCGTGATCACCGGGGGCGGGCCCGGCTGCATGGAGGCGGCCAACCGGGGCGCCAGGGAGGCGGGCGGCGTCTCCGTGGGCCTGGGCATCGAGCTCCCCTTCGAACAGCAGATGAACGAGTACGTCGACCTCGGCATCGAGTTCCGCTACTTCTTCGTCCGCAAGACCATGTTCGTGAAGTACGCGTGCGGGTTCGTGACGCTCCCCGGCGGCTTCGGCACGCTGGACGAGCTGTTCGAGGCGCTGACCCTGGTGCAGACCCGCAAGGTGACCTCCTTCCCCGTGGTGCTCCTGGGCACCGAGTACTGGGGCGGCCTGCTCGACTGGATGAGGACCACCCTGGTGGGCTCCGGCAAGATCTCCCCGGCCGACGTCGACCTGATCCACGTCACCGACGACGTGGACGAGGCCGTACGGATCATCACCGACGCCGACCGGAACCGGTCGCGGCGGCTTCAGGAGGAGGAGCGGGCGGCCGCGGAGATGGTCGGCGACGCGCAGTGAAGCCGTCGCCCGGAGGAGCCCCCGCGCGGTGGGGGCCTCGCACGATGGGGGCCTCGCACGATGGGGGCCTCGCACGGTGGGGGCCGTCGCGCGGCGGAGCCGGAATCCGGTGGAAGCCGGTGGAAGGCGCGCCGTAGGGTCTCATCGTGTTCGTATGCGTGTTCCTGGCGTCGAGCCAGAAGATCGACCCTAAGTACCTGACGCTGGCGGAGGAGGTGGGGGCCGAGATCGCCCGGCGGGGGCACACGCTCGTCAGCGGCGGCGCCCGGGTCTCCTGCATGGGCGCGGTGGCCCGCGCCACCCGCGCGGGCGGCGGCCGCACCGTCGGGATCATCCCCCAGGCCCTGGTCGACATCGAGGTCGCCGACGAGGACTCCGACGAGATGATCGTCACCACCGACATGCGGGAGCGCAAGGGCGTCATGGACGCCCGGTCCGACGCGTTCCTGGTGCTGCCCGGCGGCATCGGGACGCTGGAGGAGCTGTTCGAGATCTGGACGGCCCGCACACTGGGCCTGCACGACAAGCCGCTCGTGATCCTCGACCCCTGGGGGCTCTACGCGCCGCTGCGGCAGCTCGTGGACGACCTGCACGAGGCGGGCTTCACCCGGCCGAACGTCTTCGACGCGATCTCCTGGACCACCACGGTCGAGGAGGCGTTCCAGCACCTGGAGAGGCGGACGCGGCACCTGGTGCCGAGCCCCGAGGAGATCGGCGAGTCCACGCCGTAGCCGCCCCGCGGTCGGGGACCCTTCGCCGCCGGCGAGGCGGGCACCCCGCCGTACGGCGCGGCGGCAGGGCGGCCGGGCCCGGAGGACGGGCCGTTGCGGGTCGTGGCGGGTCTCAGGCCAGGCCGCGGCGGGTCAGCGCGGGCGGGCGCCGTCCGGCGAGGGCGTCGGCCATCTCGGCGGCCTGCCGTACCGGGCCCGGGCGGGTCGTGCGCAGGACCCGCGCCCCGGCCCAGACGCAGACCGCGGTCACGGCCAGCTCCGCGGCCTCCCCGGCGCTCCCGGCGTCCCCGGCCCCGGGCTCCCCGGCGTCTCCACTCCCGGACGTCCCGGCGGTGGCCTCCTCGGCCCCGGCGGCCTGTCCGGTCCCGGCCATCCCGGTCGCTCCGGTGGTCCCGGCCAGGGCCGCGGGGGTCACGGACACGGTGTGCCCGGCACGGGTCAGCTCGGCGATCTCGGCGACGGAGCGGGCCTCGACCCAGCCGGGATCGCCCGGGTCTCCGGGACCGATCACAACAAGAGCTGCCATGACCCCAACCTTAGATCAGGGGAGTTGTGGCACGATTCGTATGTGCTGGTCGTACTCGCGCTCGCGCTCGCCGCCATCGCCATACTCGCCGGTGTCTGGGCGATCGCCACGGGACGGGGTGATGAGCTGGGGGAATTCATCCCGGACATCCCGCCGCTCGGCCTGCCCGAAGCCGGGCAGCTCGGTGCGGTGGATCTCATGGCGCTGCACCTGCCGGTGAGCCTCGTCGGCTACCACACCGAGAGTGTGGACGAGACGCTGAACCGGGTCGCCGCCGCGCTGAGCGAGCGCGACACCCGGATCGCGGTGCTGGAGCAGCGGGTGTCGGAGCTGCTGGCCGGTCGGCTCAAGGCCCGCCAGGAGGCCTACGCCAGGCCGCTGGGCGGCCCGCGCACCGAGCACGAGCCCGAGGCGCCGTGGGGCGCCACGGAGCTGCTGGAGGCCGGTCCGGAGACGCTCGCGGTCTCCAACGGCTCCCCGGACGCCTCCGCCGTGCCGTACGGCGACCGGATGGCCGCGAGCGGCGCCGGGCCCGTCCTCTCGGATCAGGACGAGTCCGATCTCCCGCCCCAGGACGGGTCCGCCTTCCCGGACCGGGATGAGCCCGGCCTTCCGGCTCGGGGTGGCCCGGAGGAGGCCGCCGCGGCCGGAGAGGACGGCGGGGGCGACGACGGCGGCGGCGGTGAGGACGGCGACGACGGCGGCGCGGCCCCGGAGCCCGGCGACGGCCCCGCACGCGGCGGCAGGGAGACGGACGGCAGAGAAGCGGGCGACCGGGAGACGGGCGACCGGAAGATGCGAGAGGCACGATGACCGAGCCGGTGCGCTGCGGCTGGGCCGGTTCGGCCCCCGAGTACATCGCCTACCACGACGACGAGTGGGGCCGCAGGGTCGAGGGCGACGACCGGGTGTTCGAGCGGCTGACCCTGGAGGCGTTCCAGTCCGGGCTGTCGTGGATCACGATCCTGCGCAAGCGGGAGAACTTCCGGGCCGCCTTCGCCGGGTTCTCCATCCCCGCCGTGGCGGGGTTCGGCCCGGCCGACGTGGAGCGCCTGATGGGCGACGCGGGCATCGTCCGCAACCGGGCCAAGATCGAGGCCGCGGTCGCCAACGCGCGGGTCGCGCTCGACGTGGGCCTGTCCGAGCTGGTCTGGCGGTACGCCGACCCCGGCTCCCCGGTCCCGAAGACCCTGGCCGACGTGCCCGCCCAGACGCCCGGTTCCAAGGCGCTCGCCAAGGAGCTCCGGGCGCGCGGGTTCCGCTTCGTCGGCCCCACCACCGCTTACGCCCTCATGCAGACCATCGGCCTGGTCAACGACCACCTGGCCGACTGCTGGGTCCGCGACGCCTGCCGCTGACCTCCGGTCCCGCCCGGTCACGCCGCCGGGCGCCGCCCCGGTGAGCCTTCCCGGACGGGATCCCGCGGGGATCAGTTCCGCGCGGGCGCGTCCAGGGCCGTTCCGTACAGGCGGGACACCCTGAGCCTGATCACCACGCGCCGGTCCTTCACCATCTGTTCGAGGAACGCGGTCTCGTCCGCCGGATCGCCGAAGCCGCCGGCCATCGCCAGCAGTTCCCGCCCGATCGCGTCACCGGGCTCCGTGCTCGCCTCCGACACCTCCGCCTCGCCCTCCGCGACGGCGTAGGACAAGACGTTCTCACCCTGGGCGTGCAGGGTCGCGCGCGGATCACGTCGCAGGTGCGTCACCTTGATGCGTCCCTCGGCCGAGGAGAAGCGGATGACCCGCTCCTCGGCGTCCCAGCCGAAGACCATCGATGCCAGGTGCGGGCGGCCGTCGCGTTTGACGGTCGCCAGCACGCCGAACCGCTGTCCGCCGAGGATCCGGGTCACCTCCTCCTCGGTGAGGGGGCGGGCGCCGGGGCCCTGGCCGGGGCCGTACTCGTTCTCGCTCATCGGGATCCGTTCTTTCCGTGATCGGGTGGTTCCAGGAGCCGGTCCGCCGGGCGCGGCGGTCAGACGGTGAGGGGGACCCCGCCGTCGTGCCCGGTCGCCTCGGCCCGCGTGCCCCCGGGCCGGTGCAGCACGGTCAGCGCCACCAGGACGGCCGCCACGAGCAGGCCGGCGGAGGTGGCGAAGGCCAGGTGGTAACCGCCGGTGAGCGCGGCGGCCCGGCTCTCGCCGTTCCCGAGCAGTTCCTCGGTGCGGGACGCGGCCAGCGTGGACAGGACCGCGACGCCGAGGGCCATGCCGATCTGCTGGGTGGTGTTGAAGAGGCCGGAGGCCAGGCCCGCGTCGTCCTCGCTCGCGCCGGACATGCCGAGCGTGGTCAGCGCCGGGAGGACCAGGCCGCCGCCCGCGATCAGCACCATCACCGGCAGCAGGTCGATCGTGTAGCGCGCGTCCACCGGGACGCGGGTCAGCCACAGCATGGCGGCCAGCAGCAGGAGCAGGCCGCCCAGCAGGACGGAGCGCGCGCCGAACCGGGCGCTGAGCCGCGCGGAGACGAAGAGCGAGACGGCGCCGATGGACACCGCGGCCGGGAGCATCGCCAGGCCGGTTTCGAGGGCGCCGTACCCGAGGACCTTCTGCATGTAGAGGGCGACGATGATCTGGAAGGCGAACATCGCCGACAGCGTGAGCATCTGGACGAGGTTGCCTCCCGCGACGTTGCGCGAGCGCAGGACGCGCAGCGGCATGAGCGGGGTCCGCGCGGTGGCCTGGCGGATGACGAACCCGGCGAGCAGGGCGAGCGAGACGGCGCCGAGGCCGAGCGTGCGGGCCGAGAGCCAGCCGTGCTCCTCGATCCCGACCACCGTGTAGATCCCGAGCATCAGGCCGGAGGTGACCAGCACGGCGCCCGCGACGTCCGCCCCGGCGGCGAGCCCGAGCCCGCGGTCGCGCGGCAGCGCCGGGATCGCCAGCGCGATGGTGAGCAGCCCGATCGGCAGGTTGATCAGGAAGATCCAGTGCCAGTCGAGCAGGTCGGTGAGCACCCCGCCCAGCACCTGCCCGAGCGAGGCGCCCGCCGCCCCGGTGAAGGCGAAGACCGCGATCGCCCTCCCGCGCTCCCGTTCCCCGGTGAACAGCGTCACCAGGATGCCGAGCACGACGGACGAGGCCATCGCGCTGCCGACGCCCTGGCCGAACCGCGCCGCGATCAGCATGCCCTGGCCGTCCGCGGTCCCCGCCAGCACGGAGGCCGCGGTGAACACCGCGTTCCCGGCCAGGAACATCGTCCTGCGGCCGATCAGGTCGCCCAGCCGCCCGGCCAGCAGGAGCAGCCCGCCGAACGCGACGAGGTAGGCGTTGACGATCCAGCTGAGGCCGGCGGGCGAGAAGTCCAGGTCCTTCTGGATGGCCGGCATCGCCACGGTGACGATGCTGCCGTCCAGGATCGTCATCAGTCCCGCGGCGGACAGCACGCCGAGGGCCAGGGATCTGGGAGGGGATGCGAACGACACGGTCGTCTCCTGTTCCGTGGGGCAACAGGAGAGACGCTAACAGATAGTTTTGTTGTGGACCATCCTTATTGGATTGGTTTTGTCCTCGACTAGTGACCCTCGAAGACGGGCCGCTCCTTCCTGAGGAAGGCGCGGGTGGCGTTGACGTGGTCGTCGGTCCTCGCGCACTCGTCCTGGAGGAGGGCCTCCTGGTCCAGGGCGTCCGGCAGGGAGGCGCCCGCGGCGAACACCAGGGCCCGCTTCGTGGCCCCGTACGCGCTCGTCGGGCCCTGTGCCAGCCGTACGGCCAGCTCCCGGGCGGCGGCGCCCAGCCCGTCAGCCGGGACGACCCTGGAGACGACCCCCAGCTCCAGCGCGCGGGCCGCGTCGAGCGGCTCGCCGAGCAGCAGGAGCTCGGCCGCGCGGGCCGGGCCGACCAGGCGTTGCAGGGTCCACGAGGCCCCGGAGTCGGGGGCCAGGCCGATGCCGGTGAAGGCCATGGCGAACTTCGCCTTCTCGGAGGCGATCCGCAGGTCGCAGGCGAAGGCCAGGGAGGCGCCCGCCCCGGCGGCGACGCCGTTCACCGCGGCGACGACCGGCTTGTTCATCTCGGTGATCGTCCGGACGATCGGGTTGTAGTGGGAGCGCACGGTGTCGTTCAGCCCCTGCCCCGCGTCCAGGGAGGCGGCGTGCTCGGCGAGGTCCTGGCCCGCGCAGAACGCCCGGCCCGCGCCCGTCAGCAGCACCGCCCGCACGACGGGGTCCTCCGCGGCCCGGGTCAGCGCGTCCAGCAGGGCGGCCTTGGCCCGCAGGGTCAGCGAGTTCATCGCCTCCGGCCGGTTGAGGGTGATGGCGGCGACGCCGTCGCCGACGGAGTAGAGGACGTCGTTCACGTCGTTCATGAAGCTGGCTCCTTGGCTTCCTTGGCTTCCTGAGGTTCGGCCGGAGGACGACCGGCGGCCTGCGGTTGCTCGGCGAGGGTGAGGTGGCGGTCGACGAACGCGGCGGCGGCGGGCAGGAGCCGGGCGGCCTCCCGCTCGAAGTAGGCCCGCGCCTTCTCCCCGGGCCAGCCGGACGGCAGCAGACCGGCGGGCAGCCCGGGATCGCGGAACAGGAAGTTGCGCCAGCCGTGCACGAGCCTGCTGCGGGTGGCGAACACCCGGTCGTCGGAGGCGTCCGCGGGCAGCCCGCCGACGAGGTCGACCGCCCGGGACAGCCACTCCTCGTAGGCCGCCCCGACGCCGTCCAGGTCCCAGGCGCGGGCGGCCAGCGCCGCGGGGTCGCCGTCCAGCACGGCCTCGAACCGGTCGGCCCGCGCGCCCTCGGCGGCGAGGACCCCGTCCAGTTCGGGGGAGGGGCGGGGCCCGATCCAGGTGCTCTCCGTCAGGGGGGCGTACCCGATGAAGGAGAGGTCGGCCCGGAGCCGCTCCCGCCGGGGCCGCTCGCGCACCGGTTCCACCACGAGGATGTGCCACCGGCCGTTCCAGGTGATCGTCTCAACTCGGTAAATTCTCGCGGCCGTCTCGTCGAGGCGGCGCACGCACTTGCCGGTGGCCTCGTAGCCGGGTCCCTGGGGCAGTCTGGCCGGGGCGAGCCAGCCCTGCCGGACCATCCGGGAGACGGCCGTGCGGACGGCGGGACCGGCGATGTCCAAGGGTGCGAGCAGCCGGACGAGGGCCGCCACGGACGCGCGGCCGCCCCGGGGCCGCAGGTGGTCCCCGTACAGATCGAACAGTGCGGCGCGGGCGTTCACGGGGACAAGTCTGGTCGCCGGACGGGGTCACGGACAACGGTGCCCATTGCCGGATGAGCCGAAGCGGAGGCTGATCGTTACCATTCCGAGCGCGGAGGCGGGATAATAGGACATCACAGAAGACGTGAATGCGTCGGCCACCCTCGGGTCTGACGGAAGATCCGGAGCCCGAAGCAGGAAGGGATACACGCATGGCGGCTATGAAGCCGAGGACCGGCGATGGTCCGCTGGAGGTCGTCAAGGAAGGCAGGGGGATCGTCATGCGTGTTCCCCTCGAAGGCGGCGGCCGGCTCGTCGTCGAGCTCTCGGCGGACGAGGCTGTCTCCCTCGGCGAGGAACTGAAGAAGATCGTCGGCTGATCCCGATCCGATACGGCGGTGCCGCCGGGTCTTCCTGAACGCTCCCCGCGGAGCATGACACCCGCCACGACCCGCGCGACCGCGACCGATGAATACATGACCACGGCCCTGGCCGCCGGGCCGCCCGAAGAGGCGGCTCGCGCCGGGGCCGCGGTGTTGTCCCGGCTGATCCGACTGGAGTGTTCTCATGCCCATCTCCCCGTGCTCACTCGTCTCCCGGCCCGCGGAGGGCCTCGGCCTGCCCGCCGCCGGACCGGCCGGCGCGCCCGCCGACGGGGGTGAGCGGGCCGCAGGGGACGCCGGGCTGCTGGCCGTGCCGTTCGGCCCGGACCTCGCCCTCCAGGAAGCCGCCGCCGGGGTCGCGCTGCCGGTGCCCGTGGCCGCGCTGCTGGCCCACCACCGGGCCAAGGGCGACGCCGGGGAGATCGTCGAGGTGCCCGTCGCCGACGGCGACTCCGTCGGCCGGGTGCTGCTGTACGGCGTCGGCGACGGCTCGGCCGACGCGCTGCGCAAGGCGGGCGCCGCCGTGGCCCGGCGCGGCAGGGGACGCGACGGGCTGCGGGCCGTACTGCCCGAGGGGCCGGTCGCGGCGTTCGTGGAGGGCGCGCTGCTGGCGACCTACACCTTCCGCATGGGCGAGCCGCAGAAGCCCGGCCCGGTGGGGCGGATCGAGTTCGTCGGCGAGGGGGCCGAGGCCGCCGTGGAACGGGGCGAGACGGTCGCCCGTGCGGTCGCGCTCGCCAGGGACCTCGCCAACACCCCGTCGTCGGTGAAGTCCCCCGCCTGGCTCGCCGAGCGCGCCCTGGAGCAGGGGGTCACCGCGAAGGTGTGGGACGCCGAGGCGTTGCGCGCCGAGGGCTTCGGCGGCATCCTCGCGGTCGGCCAGGGCTCGCCCAACCCGCCGCGCCTCATTCAGCTGTCGTACGAGCCGGAGGGAGCCACCGAGCACGTGGTGCTGGTCGGCAAGGGCATCACCTACGACAGCGGCGGCCTGTCGCTCAAGCCCACCGAGGGCATGAAGTTCATGAAGACCGACATGGCGGGCGGCGCCGTCGTCATCGCGGTGCTGGGCGCGCTGGCCGCCCTCGGCGCGCGGGTCCGCGTCACCGGGCTGATCGCCGCGGCCGAGAACTCCTTCTCCGGCTCGGCCCAGCGCCCCTCCGACGTGATCACCCAGTACGGCGGGCGGACCGTCGAGGTGCTCAACACCGACGCCGAGGGGCGCCTGGTGATGGCCGACGCGCTGGCCTACGCCGACGCCGAGCTCGACCCCGACGTCATGGTGGACATCGCCACGCTGACCGGGGCCATCGGCATCGCCCTCGGCAAGGGGCTGGGGGCCGTCTTCGCCTCCGACGACGCCCTGGCCGCCGGCCTGACCGCGGCGGGCGAGACCTCCGGCGAGCGGCTGTGGCGGATGCCGCTGATCGACGACTACGCGCCGGCCCTGGAGTCGTCCGTGGCCGACCTGACCAACGTCGAGGCCGGATCCACCTACGGCGCGGGCTCCATCACCGCGGCGCTGTTCCTGCGCGAGTTCACCGGCAAGCGCCCCTGGGCGCACCTGGACATCGCCGGCGTCGGGCGCAGCACCGCCGACGAGGGCCTCTTCGCCAAGGGCGCCACCGGGTACGGCGTGCGCCTGCTCCTGGAGTGGCTCACCGGCCGGTGAGCCGGGGCCCCCGTCCCGGGGGCCCCCCCGGGGGGGGGCCCCCGCCGGGGGGGCGCTCCGACCGGGCCCCCCCGGGGCCGGGGGCCCCGGGGCCGGGGGGAGTCGTCGAGCTTTAAGGGGGCCCCGCCGCCCGCGCCGAGGGGGGTCAACAGC